>JBOFMA010000094.1:0-4222 GCA_051658125.1 Aeromonas sp. | reverse complement strand
CAGGGCGTCCGCATGAGTGTTCACTTTTCATCCAGAGTGCCAAATCCAGCAGTTAAAACCTGCAATAAATAGTCGGTATTCATCATACAGCGTTTCTGTTTAACGGGAACACTCGCTTTTGTACTCTCTTTGCGCAGAGCGTTTAGCGCGATATGTCGCATGTAAGCTAAGTTTTCTGCCCCATTTTCTCGATAAATTTGGCAGTTATCTTCGCCCATGCTGACATCCAAAATCCAGTGCATTGCTTCAATACCCCAATGGGCGCGGATTGCATGACCAGCTTCACTTGGACTCAGCTCTTTTGAACTGATGTAATAACGATACTCCAGCGTAGCTGGTTTACCTTTAGTGGCACGGTACTGCTCTGCCATGATGATACTGGTCAGCTCTGGCCAAGCGCTAAAATCACCGACTAATTCGCTGGCATCGAGCACATGATAAGTGCGCGATTCTAAGCGACCATGGCTGATTTTGGCTTGCTTAAGTTCTGCATTCGGCGGTGCTTGTCGGCATGCGGCAAAAGCGGCAGTCACGGCTTTTGCCAACGTAGGTTGGTTGCCTTTCACTGCTAACAAATAATCCGCCTGCTTAGCTAAAATCGCGTCGGCGATGTCCGTTTGGCAGCCCATGGCATCGATGGTAACCAAGGCCCCATCAAGTTTGAGGAGTTTAAGCAACTCAGGAATAGCGGTTATTTCATTGCTTTTCTCCGCCGTTTTGAATTGACCTAGCACTAATTGGTTTGCGCTGGCATAAGCACTCACCATATGCAGTGCACTGCGTCGATTTTCGCGGTTATAAGAGCTGCGTAAGGTTTTGCCATCAATCGCGACCACTTCGCCATCGGTAAGTTTGTGAATGGCCGCCATCCACTGTGCAAAGCAGTGCTGGAAGAGCTCAGGCTCAATCAGAGATATCAAGCGAGCAAACGTATCATCAACCGGAACGCCACGCTCAAACATGCCTAAGCGTTTGAACCACGCATGATGGCCTTTAACGTATTCATGGATATCGCTCCAGCCATTACCGCCGGCCAAGATAGAGCAAAGTGTAGCGAAGATAATATCAAACAGTGGGTAATCGACTTTGGCACTCTGGCGCTTATCGGTGATGGATTGAAAATGCTGGCGGATGTCATCAATCGTCATGTGATGCGGCTTATGCTGGATAAAAAGAAGCGTATCAGATCACAAGCGATGGGCTAGGTCAAATTGGGCTATCAGTGTTCAAAAAACACTCATGATCTTGCCCTGTGATTCACTGTGGTAGGTAAATTACGATGATACAGCAACTTACCGTTTTTGTTTACACAGTGTCGCACTTACTAGTTGAATCCAAGATAACTTAACGGAGGAGCGAGAACAGGGGCGGCTTACGCCGCCGCGCTATCCCTCCCCGCCCTAAAAGGACGGGGTTTCTCGCGCAAAAATGATGAAACATATATTACTGGCGGTCTCAGGCATGACGCCGCAAATTATTACCGAAACTATTTATGGTATTTATCGCCAAGACCCGTCTAAGTTACCCACGCAGATTGAAGTGTTGACCACCACCGGTGGGCGAGAGCGCTTGACGCAAAACTTACTCGGGCCAGATAGCCCGCTATTGCGTTTGCAGCAAGACTACCAGCTGCCAGCAATTACCTTTAGCGCCGCAAATATTCATGTGCCGGTGGGCGATGATGGTACTGCGCTTGACGATGTGCGCACGGAGCGCGAGCAAGAGATCATCACCAACTTTATTACCAATCGGGTGCGTGAACTTAGCGCCGATAACGCGACGGCGATCCATGCTTCATTAGCTGGCGGCCGGAAAACCATGGGCTTTGCCCTCGGCTATGCCATGAGCCTATTTGGCCGGCCGCAAGATTGCTTAAGCCACGTGCTGGTCAATGCGCCGTATGAAATGGTGCCGGATTTTTACTACCCCACGCCCAAGAGTGTCTGGCGCGCAGATGCGATGAAAAAAGGCCAGCATGATTTGAGTTTGGCCGAGGTCACGTTGGGCATTATTCCACTGGTGCTGATGCGACAAGAGATGCCGGTGAGCTTAATGACCAACACCGATATCTCTTATACGCAAACCGTAGCGCGCATTAACAAAGCCAATCGCTTAACCCCACACACCGCCAGTGTGCGATTAGACTTTGCCCGCATGAGCATTTGGTGCGATGGCGAAGAGGTGCGCTTAAAACCCGATGGCTTTGCCTTTTATAGCTGGTTAGCCCAAGACAGCAAAGCCGCGCCGGAAGAGGGCATTGATGCCCCGAATGAAGAGATGGGCATTCGCGAATTAGATAGCCGCATGCGCGCTTTTCTTTGCGCCGCGTTACCCGCGCACGTGGCGCTGCCCGCCGATATTGCACTCGATGAGCTGCATGACCAGGCGATTGATCAGGTGTCACGCGTGATCGATCGCCATGATCGCGGCATGGATAAAGCGCGCAATTTGTGGATTTTGCAAAACAATGACGCCACGCGTTATATGCTCAGTGACGCGCCCGAGCGTGACCCTGTGCTATTGAGTAAAAATCATAAAAATCTGTGGACGCGGTTATTAAAAGAAACCAACCAAGCCCTGAGCGATAGCTTAGGCGATAAGTTGGCGTCATTTTATCACATCACCACGATCTCTAGCCTTAAGGGCGAAAAATCGCGTAGCCGTTTTGACTATAAAGGCTTGCGCCTACTACCGCAAAACATCCTCTGTTAGGCCGCTAACGCGGCAACGGCTCGCGCACGACGCACCACATAACGCCTAGGGATTTCAGCTTGAAATTATTGGCTTAAAGCCAGTCATAGCAAGGCTTAGCGGCCGATTTTGCCTTGGGGAATATGGACGTAATTAGCAGCCTTGCGCCTATGGCGGTGCGCGAGGCCGCAGGTGCACCGCCGTTAACACCAATCGCCGCTGACCAATTGGTCCGGCACCCGCCCCGCCCGCATTACCCTACTATGCATCAAGCTTTAGCGCGCAGTTTAAATGCTGCAGCTAATCCCGCATGACTGATCATCAGATAGGAGCGTTTTATGTTTGCACAATTAGGTATCAACTTAAGCAGCGAGGCACTGACGCTACTCGTAGGTGTCAGCTTAAGCAGCGAGGCACAGGCGATACTCGCAGGCGTCAGCTTAAGCAGCGAGCTACAGGCGATACTCGAACAAAGCGAAGCCTGTGCGGTGATTATTGCCGCCAAGCGCACCTCTGGGCTGAAAATGCCCCTAGTCACGGCGGTTGCAGCCCGCGTTAACCACCTGCCGACCCAAGCCACGCTGGCTACGTTTGTCGATGTTGCCTCCGTCGGCACCATCACCGCCGAAGACATCTGCGCCGGAATCCATCTAGCGAATACGGCACGGCAAGCCGATCTGGCCGACGCCGAATTAGCGTGCATGGACCAAGAGTATGCGGCGTTCATGGCGGCAAATGAGGCCGAACTAGATGAAATTTGCGCAATAAAAACGCGTTATGGCGACGCTTTTGATATCTGCAGCGTAGATCTCTGTTCAACGCAAATGTACTTATTGCAAAACCTACAGTGGGAAAGTGTGTACGCCGACGAGATGGCAAAAACCTATGCCGAGGCCTTAGCCCAAATAAATAGTGCGCCGCCCCAGACCTGATCTACTCCCCTAAAACTGGACACGTGATTAAGCGGCGGGGTTAAGCTTAAACTCCGCGGCGTAGTCAAGAGCGTTGTTTCATTACGCGACTGGTGTGTTGATAAGGTGAAGTTAACACCTCAACTCAGGTGGCAAATTCAGTGTGCCACGACCCAACTCAGCTTCATTTAGGCTGGCGGTAGCAATCACAGTGGCTAACTTAGCTTCAGCCGACCACCGCTAAGGCTGATTTTTGTTCCTCGGCACAGGCAATCCTTGTTGTTTGGCGTTATTGCGCCAATGGTACAGGGTTTGCAGACTGATACCCTCTAGACGAAAAACCTCAGGAAGGTGCGAACAAGTGCGTCGCACCTTCATCACGAACTCTTTGTCCGTAATTGAAATCCCAATCACTCCGAAAGCATGACTTTTTACGCAAATATTGCGTCTATTGAGCGCCATTTAGCCTCATTTTTGAGGTTTATCTCGAATTTTTGGCACAGTTATCCCATGCCCGTATCATCTGCTCTACTCGAAATAGGTTCGCTAGGGTGAATAGCATCACCAGTTGGTTATCGTTTTTCAGTAGCCCCTTGTAGCGCGCTTTCACAAAACCGAAC
>JBOFMA010000093.1:0-8866 GCA_051658125.1 Aeromonas sp. | reverse complement strand
AGCGCGGCATCCAGCCGCTGGCGCTGGGGCGCGAAGCCTGGCAGCTGGGTATTTTGTTTGAAATTGTCGCACTGGGTGAAGGGGGGGCTGATTTTTATCGGCGCGCCTTTATCGAGCGAGACGCCGCCGCACTCAGTGGCCCAACCATGGTGCGTGTGCTGGAGCGATTTGCCGCACTGCGCCCGTATGTGGCGTCCAAAGCGCAGCGCCCAACTTGGCATCAAGCGGCGGCGCAGCTGCGCCAAGGTCAAGCCGCCATGCTGCTGATGGGCGATTGGGTAAAAAGTGAATTAAGTGATGCCGATGGCCAGCTCGACCCGCAACTGGGCTGCCAAGTGAGCCCGGGCAGCCAGGGGCTGTTTAGTTACAACCTCGACTCGATTGCACTGTTTAAGCAGCGCGATGAAAGCAAGCGCCAAGCTCAAGATGCGCTCGCCGCCTTGATCGTCAGCCCCGCGGCGCAGCAAGCATTTAATCGCCGCAAAGGCTCGCTGCCGGCGTTAAGCCAAACGCAGCTACTCGGTTTTGATCGCTGCGCTAAACAAGCGCACTACGACTTTACCACCGCCGCGGCTCACCCCGGCCAGCTGCTGCCGAGTGTTGCCGAAGGCATGGCCGGCGCCAGCCGCGCCCGCTTGGCTTTGATCAATTTAGTCAGCCACTATTTTGATAATCCCGCCGCTGATGCCAAGCGCACCGCGCACAAAATTGCCCGCGCCATGCAGATCGCCGGCGGCCCAGCGGCGTCACGATGAATTGTTATCGCTGTCATCTTCTTCATCATAGACATCGCTCAGCTCAATCCAGAGCCCAAGCGCGACCATGATCAGCGAGCCAAACCACGTGGCGGCATTACCAATCGGGCTACCGAGCACTATCATCGAAAAGGCCAATAAGCCCATGCCGGCGTAAGCGTGTATGCGCAAATTTGATAACTGCATCTTTCGTTCCTTGAAATGAGCCCCTTTCCATCTTACGCAAGGCGCGGCCGCTGGCTAGCGCGATTTAACATTTACATTCCATCCACGCGACGGTTGGCTTATTTTTTCGCCGCCCGTATCATGACGCGCCCCTCGGCTTAAGGAGTCCCCCTGTGAGCGATTTGTTTACCACCGCGACCCACACCCTAGATACCATCGGCCTGCGCTGCCCCGAGCCGGTGATGCTGGTGCGCAAGCAAGTGCGCGCCATGCAAGCCGGCGAAACCTTGCTGGTAAGTGCCGATGATCCCTCGACTACCCGCGATATTCCGAGTTTCTGTCGCTTTATGGATCACATCTTGCTGGCCGAAGAGACCGCGCACACCCCGTATCGTTACCTGATCCGCAAAGGTCAGGCGTAATTTTTCCGTGGCCACCCAAGGACCTTTGTTATGAGTACTATTACCCGTGTCGGCACCACCGCTCGCTGGTCAGATGTAGTTATCCACAATCACACCCTGTATGTGGTTGAAGTGCCCACCACGCTCACTGCCGATATCCACCAGCAAACCGCCGAGGTGCTCACGCAACTCACCGCGCAACTCGAACGCCACGGCTCTGGCACCGATAAAATCTTGCAGGCCACTATTTACCTCAAAGATATCCGTCAAATCGGCGCCTTTAACGCCCAATGGGATATATGGCTGCCTAGCGGGCACGCGCCGGTGCGCGCTTGTGTCGAGGCCAATTTGGCCGATCCTGGCTACTTGGTGGAGGTACAGCTCACCGCCGCGGTGGCCTAAAGCGGCCTGCCAGCCAACAAAAAGCCCCACGACCAATGGTCGTGGGGCTTTTTAATTAAGCATAGATTTACTGCTGCGCCGGCGGCGTCAGCGTGATGGTCACGCGGCGGTTCTGCGCCTTGCCTTCTTCGGTGCTGTTAGTGGCCACCGGCTCATCAGGGCCAACCCCAAAGACAGACATGCGGCGGGCATTCACACCGCTCGCAATCAGCTGCGTGCCCACAGCATCTGCGCGCTCACGCGACAGCTTCATGTTCAGCTCGCGCGAACCGGTGCTGTCAGTGTGACCAATGATGTTAATACGCGTTTTATTAAACTCAGCCACCACCATGGCAACGCCAGACAAAGTGTTCGCCCCTTCCATCTTCAGGCGCGAGCTGCCACTGTCAAACGTGACGTTATTTGGCATGTTCAAGATCAGCTCGTCACCAATACGGGTCACACTGACACCGGTGCCACGCAGTTTGTCGCGCAGTTTAGCTTCTTGCACATCCATGTAATAACCAATACCGCCACCCAAAGCGGCACCCGCGGCAATACCGGTCAAGATGCCTTTTTTGCGATCGCCACGGCTAGAAGAAAGCGCACCGACCGCGGCACCGGCAGCGGCGCCGGCTAGTGCGCCCCACGCGCCTTTCGCGGTTTGTTGCTCACCGGTATACGGATTCGTGGTACAGCCAGTCAAGGCCATGGTCAAAACCAAGGCTGATGCCAAAACTTTCATGTTCATAAACACCTCAATTAACAAAGCGCAGCGCCCACGCTGCCCAATAAAAAACGCGCAGAGTGTACCCTAGCCTTATGCCACTGTCCGATACAATCTTAGCCCGTTTAGGCTAACCGGCGCTTTTTTCACCCGTGTCCGCCACCGGCCGTGCCAACGTTTGGCACTTAGCATGGCAAGGGCAACTGAGCAGATGGTCATTGACCATACCGACCGCCTGCATAAAGGCGTAACAAATCGTCGGACCAACAAATTTAAAGCCTTGCTGTTTTAGCGCTTTGGCCATCGCGACCGCCGCCGGCGTATGGGGTGGGATCTCGGCGGCATGCTGCCGCTTACCATCCACTGGTGCACCGTTAACAAAACGCCACAGCCAAGCACTAAAGTCGATGCCTTGCGCCTCAAGCGCAAGATAGGCGCGCGCATTGCCAATCATTGCTTCAATTTTGCCTTGGTGGCGAATAATGCGGCTATCTTGACGCAAACGCGCCACATCGGCCGCGGTAAATGCAGCCAAGCGCACCGGATCAAACTCAGCATACGCCTGATACAGCGCCTCGCGGCGGCGCAAAATCGTCAGCCAGGACAGGCCCGCCTGCTGACCATCGAGGCATAATTTGGCAAACAGTGCGCGACTGGCATACTCCGGCCGCCCCCACTGACTAGCGTGATATTGGATATATTGCGCATCATTGGTCACCCACGCGCATTGCAGCCGAACCGGCCCATTTTGAGCGCTTTGCATGCCTATCTCCTTGAATTTTCGCCTATTATCAGCCCCCGCCAAACGGTATACTCGGCGAGTTTATATGCAACCATCCCGCTCTGAACCCACTTCGCGCGAAAACTAATTATGCAAAAATTCGATGTTAAAACCTTTCAGGGCCTGATCCTGCAATTACAGGACTATTGGGCTCGCCAAGGCTGCACCATTATCCAACCGCTGGATATGGAAGTCGGTGCCGGCACCTCTCACCCTATGACCTGCCTGCGGGCGCTGGGCCCTGAGCCTATTGCCTGCGCCTATGTGCAGCCATCCCGCCGCCCGACCGATGGTCGCTATGGCGAAAACCCCAACCGTCTGCAGCACTATTACCAGTTCCAAGTCATCATCAAACCATCGCCTGACAACATCCAAGAGCTGTATTTAGGCTCACTCAAAGAGTTGGGCATGGATCCGGAAATCCACGACATTCGCTTTGTGGAAGACAACTGGGAAAACCCAACCCTCGGCGCTTGGGGCCTTGGCTGGGAAGTGTGGCTCAACGGCATGGAAGTAACCCAGTTTACCTACTTCCAGCAGGTGGGCGGTTTAGAGTGTAAGCCAGTCACCGGCGAGATCACCTATGGTCTGGAGCGCTTGGCGATGTATATCCAAGGTGTCGATAGCGTGTATGACTTAGTGTGGTCTGATGGCCCGTTGGGCAAAACCACCTATGGCGATGTGTTCCATCAAAACGAAGTGGAGCAATCGACCTACAACTTTGAACACGCCGATGTCGATTTCCTGTTCCACTGCTTTGAGCAATACGAGCAAGAAGCGCAGCGCCTGCTGGCACTGGAAACCCCACTGCCGTTGCCGGCCTACGAGCGCATTTTGAAAGCGGGCCACACCTTTAACCTGCTCGATGCGCGTAAAGCCATCTCGGTTACCGAGCGTCAGCGTTATATCCTGCGTATTCGCACCCTGACCAAAGCGGTGGCGGAAGCTTATTACGCCTCGCGCGAGGCCTTGGGCTTTCCTATGTGCCAACGCAATACCCCTGAGCAACAAGGTTAAGGAGCGGACATGCCACAACATACGTTTTTAGTCGAGATCGGCACCGCTGAGTTGCCACCCAAGGCGCTGCGCAGCTTAGCCGAGGCTTTTGCCGCTAATTTTCAAACTGAGTTAAGCAAAGCCGACCTAGCCTTTGGCCACGTGGAGTGGTTTGCCTCACCGCGCCGCTTAGCACTGAAAGTGCATGAGCTGGCCGGCGAGCAACCAAGCAAAAGCGTGGAAAAACGCGGCCCCGCTGTCACCCAAGCATTTGACGCGGATGGCAATCCGACCAAAGCGGCTGAAGGTTGGGCGCGCGGTAATGGCATCACGGTGGCGCAAGCCGAACGCTTAGTCACCGACAAAGGTGAATGGCTGGTGCACACCGCCAAAGTCGAAGGCCGCCCTGCCAGCGAACTGCTCGGTGAGTTAGTCAGCCAAGCGCTGGCGAAGTTACCGATCCCGAAAATGATGCGCTGGGGCGATAAGCCGACCCAATTTGTGCGTCCGGTGTTTACCGTTACCCTGCTGCAAGATACAGCCATCGTGCCCGCGACAGTGCTCGGTGTGGCGTCGGATCGCATTATTCGTGGCCACCGTTTTATGGGCCAAAGTGAAATCAGCTTGGCCAGCGCCCATGACTATCCAGCAGTGCTGGAAAGCCAAGGCAGAGTCATGGCCGATTTCATGGCGCGTAAAACCAAGATCAAAGCTGACGTTGAAGCCGCCGCAGCCGCTGTGGGTGGCATAGCCGATCTAGACGACAGCCTGCTCGAAGAAGTCACCGCACTGGTCGAATGGCCGGTGGTGCTGACGGCCAATTTCGAAGAAAAATTCTTGGCCGTACCAGCAGAAGCCTTGGTCCACACCATGAAGGGTGACCAAAAATACTTCCCAGTGTATGACGCCGCGGGCAAGTTGCTGCCCAAATTTATCTTCGTCACCCACATCGAATCAAAAGACCCACAGCAGATCATCAGCGGCAACGAAAAAGTGGTGCGCCCACGCTTAGCCGATGCCGAGTTTTTCTTTAACTCCGATCTAAAGCACAGCTTGGCCTCGCGCCTGCCACGTCTCGAAAGCGTGTTGTTCCAGCAGCAGCTGGGCACAGTCAAAGCCAAAGTGGAGCGTATCGAAGCCATGGCCGGTTTTATCGCCGCACAAATTGGCGCCGATGTGACCCAAGCTAAGCGCGCCGGTTTGCTGTCGAAGTGCGACTTGATGACCAACATGGTCGGCGAGTTCACCGACACCCAAGGCGTGATGGGCATGCACTATGCGCGTCATGACGGTGAAGATGAAGTGGTCGCACTGGCTTTAAACGAGCAGTACATGCCGCGCTTTGCCGGTGATGCGCTGCCTGGCAGCTTGGTAGCTTGCGCCGTGGCGCTGGCGGACAAATTCGACACCTTGGCCGGTATTTTCGGTATTGGCATGCTGCCAAAAGGCGACAAGGATCCATTTGCCCTGCGCCGCGCGGCTATCGGTGCCCTGCGCATCATGACGGAAAAGCAGCTCGATCTGGATCTGGTTACCTTGGTGAACGAAGCGGTGCGTGTGTATGGCGATAAACTCACCCACGCTACCACCGCGACCGACGTGGTGGATTTCATGCTCGGCCGTTTCCGCGCCGCGTACCAAGATGAAGGCATTGGCGCCGATGTGGTGCAAGCCGTGCTGGCGCGTCGCCCGACCCGCCCACGAGATTTTGACGCGCGCGTCAAAGCCGTGAGCCATTTCCGCAGCCTCGACGCCGCCCTCGCCTTAGCGGCTGCGAACAAGCGGGTGAGCAACATTTTGGCCAAAGTGGAAGGCGAATTGCCAAGCAACGTGCAAGCCAATTTGCTGGTCGATGCCGCCGAGCAAGCCTTGGCCCAGCAAGTGGCCACGCTGCAAAACGAATTGGCCCCGCTGTTTGCCACCGGTAATTATCAAGCCGCACTGACGCGCTTAGCGGCGCTGCGCGAACCAGTCGACACCTTTTTTAACGAAGTGATGGTGATGGCAGATGACGCTGCGCTCAAAGCCAACCGCTTGGCGCTGCTCAATAATCTGCGCAATCTGTTTTTGCAAGTGGCGGATATTTCGCTGCTGCAATAAACCAGTGCTCTTGCTAGCAAACGGCGCCTATGGGCGCCGTTTTTTTATCTGCGGCGCACGGGGGTTGAAAATAAACTAGTACTTTGAGTGTAGAGCATCTATGCTAGCCGCGATCACTTTAGCTACCAACAAGTAGGTTGACGATGGAAAGCCACGTAGATAAATACAGCAAGCCGGAAGATTTTAACGAAGGCAGTTTTATCGACAAACTGCTTAAGTTTGCCAAGCAAATCGGCCAACCGCTGATCGAAAAATGCCTGCAACTCTATTACGCCACCCAGCGCAGCGACATTCCCACTCACATCAAAATGGGTATCTATTCCGCCTTAGCCTATGTCGTGCTGCCGCTGGATTTCATCCCCGATATTTTGCCAGTTGTCGGCTATAGCGATGATGCGGCCGCAGTTATTGCTATCTACAAACTAGCCAGCGATTATATCGATGAGCGGGTAGTCCAGCAGGCGAAAGATAAATTCACCGCCCTGTTTGCCTAAGCGCATCAAGATGAGCGCAGACAAAAAGCCCCAGCCATGTTGGTTGGGGCTTTTTTATGGCGAAGAGATAAAGTGCAAAAGCTTAGCAATATTGACCAGCAACCCAGCCGGATGACCAAGCCCATTGGAAGTTATAACCGCCTAACCACCCCGTCACATCCACTACTTCACCGATAAAATACAGCCCAGGCACCTGTGTGGCCGCCATGGTTTTAGACGACAACTCGCGGGTATCCACGCCACCGAGCGTCACCTCTGCTGTGCGATAACCTTCGGTGCCATTCGGGCGGATCTGCCAGCCCTGCAGCAGCGCGACGACCTCAGCGCGTTCGCGCTCGTTATATTGGCGCAGGGGTTTATTGAGCAAAGCCCCTTGCTCAATAAATTTTTCCACTAAACGTTTAGGCAAGGCTCGCGCCAGCACCGTTTTTAGCTCTTGCGCAGGGTGATCCTGCGCCCAACCAGCCAGCGCGGCCGCCACATCCAGATCCGGCAGTAAATTGATCGTGATCGCTTCACCGGCTTGCCAATACGACGAGATCTGCAAGATCGCGGGGCCCGACAAGCCGCGGTGGGTAAACAACAGCGCCTCTGTGAACGTAGCGCCATTAGCGGCGGTGACACGCACCGACAAGCTGATGCCAGCCAGATCAGCCAACAGCTCTTTATCCGCCGGTTGCAAAGTAAACGGCACTAGCCCCGCCCGTGTTGGTACCAGATCCAATCCAAACTGCTTGGCCAGTTGCAAACCAAACGGCGTCGCGCCGAGTTTGGGCATAGATAAGCCGCCGGTCGCCACCACCACCGATTGGCACTCGATCACGCCTTGGCTGGTGTTAAGCCTAAAGCCCGCGTCTTGTGCCGTGACCTCAAGGATCTCGGTTTGCAACTGCAGGCTCACGCCAGCCCACTCACACTCAGTGAGCAGCACATCAACGATCTGCTTGGCACTCTCCAAGCAAAACAGCTGGCCGCGCTCGCGCTCTTCATAGTTCACACCGTGGCGCTCAACCAGATCGATAAAATCGAGTTGGGTGAAACGCGCCAAGGCGGACTTAGTAAAGTGGGGATTTTGTGATAAATACGCCTGCGCGCTCGGCTGCTGATTGGTGAAATTGCAGCGGCCACCGCCACTGATGAGCACTTTACGCCCAGCTTTTTTTGCATTATCTAACACCAAGACGCGGCGCCCGCGATAACCCGCTTGCGCCGCACACATCAAACCCGACGCGCCCGCGCCAATCACGACTACATCGACTTGCATAGTTACCTCGTCAGCGCGTCACGCGCAAATGCAAAAAGGCCTCCCATTCGGGAGGCCTTCTTATTCATGGTGCTGATACCCAGAGTCGAACTGGGGACCTCATCCTTACCAAGGATGCGCTCTACCAACTGAGCCATATCAGCAGATTGTGCTGGCCAATCAGATTGGCGCGAATTAGGTGCCTGACAGTTCTCTACTCTCGCATAGTGAATACTACACTACCATCGACGCTACTGCGTTTCACTTCTGAGTTCGGCATGGGATCAGGTGGTTCCACAGCGCTATGGCCGTCAGGCAAAAATTTTGGAAAACTTAAAACTGGTGCTGATACCCAGAATCGAACTGGGGACCTCATCCTTACCAAGGATGCGCTCTACCGACTGAGCCATATCAGCACACTAACCGGTAAAGACCACGCTTTGCGTAATCTTGAAATGGGTGCCTGGCAGTTCCCTACTCTCGCATAGTGAATACTACACTACCATCGGCGCTACCGCGTTTCACTGCTGAGTTCGGCATGGGATCAGGTGGTTCCACGGCGCTATGGCCGCCAGGCAAATTCTTCATCTAGAAAGCTGATGCCTATCGCAATCTAAGCCACCTTACGGCGCTCTTTCCTGCAATCGGCTGAATTAGTCTGTAGTTCACTCGGTTTATTACAAGTCTTAGAACACTTCTTGGGTGTTGTATGGTTAAGCCTCACGGGTAATTAGTACGGGTTAGCTCAACGTATCGCTACGCTTACACACCCCGCCTATCAACGTTGTGGTCTCCAACGGCCCTTTAGGACCCTCAAGGGGTC
>JBOFMA010000092.1:0-20195 GCA_051658125.1 Aeromonas sp. | reverse complement strand
AAGAAGTCGCGACGCTGATCACGGCACTCGGCTGTGGCATCGGTCGCGATGAGTACAATCCAGACAAATTGCGCTATCACAACATCATCATCATGACCGATGCAGACGTCGACGGCGCCCACATTCGCACCCTATTGCTGACCTTCTTCTATCGCCAAATGCCAGAAATCATTGAGCGCGGCTATGTCTATATCGCCCAACCGCCGCTGTATAAGGTGAAAAAGGGTAAGCAAGAGCAGTATCTGAAAGATGAAGATGCGCTGCTGCAATACCAAACGGCCATGGCCTTAGATGGTGCCACCCTGCATGTGAACGAGTCAGCGCCCGCGATTGGCGGCGAAGCGCTGGAGCGCCTGCTCAATCAACATCGCAATGTGACGCACTTGATCCGCCGTATGTCGCGTCGCGCGCCAGAAGCGGTGCTAACGCAACTTATCTATCAGCCGGCCTTAAACGAAGCCCTGCTGCGCGATGAAGCCGGCCTAAGCGCTTGGTGCCAAGCCATGGCGGCGGTGCTCAACGAAAGCAACCACGGCATTCAGTATCAGCTGGAAGTGCGCCGCGACGAAGAGCGCAGCCTGTTTGTGCCGCACGCTATCGTGCGTCAGCACGGGGTAGATCGCGACTATCCCCTGAGTTACGACTTCCTGCAGTCGGGTGAATATCGTCAACTAGTGGAGCTGGGTAAAGAAATTGCCCATCTCATCGAAGAAGGCGGCTTCATCAAACGCGGCGAGAAAATAAAACCCGTCGCGAGCTTCGTTGAAGCGGTGGAATGGCTGATGGGTGAGGGCAAACGCGGCATCTATATCCAGCGCTATAAAGGCTTAGGTGAGATGAACCCAGAGCAGTTGTGGGAAACTACCATGGACCCAGAAGTGCGGCGTATGCTGCGCGTGACCATTGAGGATGCAGTGGGCGCCGATCAACTGTTCTCCACCCTGATGGGTGATGCGGTGGAACCGCGCCGCGAGTTTATTGAAACCAACGCGCTGCGCGTAGCGAACCTCGACGTTTAATTACGCCAAGCCAAAGCGCAATGAACATACCAAGCCGATCCCTGTGATCGGCTTTTTTTATCGCAAAATTTAGCCCGCGTGTTTCACGTGAAACACGCACTTAACCGGTCGGGATCTGCTGCAGATGAAATTGCTGGCGCCATTGCCGCGGCGTGACCCCAAAACGGGCCTTAAAATGTTGCCGTAACACATTACTACTCTTAAAGCCTACCAAGGCCGCGATATGTTCAATGTCATGGCTGGTTATCTCTAACAACTCTTGACTGTGGTGCAAGCGCGCACTGATCAGCCACTGCGCTAAAGAACCTCCGGTTGCGTAGCGAAAACGGCGGGTAAAGCTACGCCGACTCAGCGCCAAGCGCGCCGCCAAACTATCTATGCTATGCGCCTCGGCTAATTCCTCTGGTAGCGCCGCCAGCAAAGCGCTCATTTGGCTATCGCGCCGAGAGCGCGGTAACGGCTGCTGAATAAACTGCGCCTGGCCGCCTTCACGATAGGGCGCCACCACCAAACGCCGTGCGATCCGATTGGCGATCTCACCACCATAGCGCTGGCGGATCAGATACAAACAGCAATCCAGTCCCGCGGCAGTGCCCGCCGATGTGACGCAACCGCCATCATCGATATACAGCGCATTCACCTCCACCGCAACGCGAGGAAAACGCGCAGCAAAATCTTCGGCATATTGCCAATGCGTCACTGCACGGTGGCCATCCAGCAGCCCTGCATAGGCCAGCACATACGCGCCAAGGCACAAGCCTACGATTTGCGCCCCGCGCAGCCGCGCCGCTGTTAAAGCCGCCAGCACGGCAGGCGCCGGCTTACGCTGTGGATCATCCCAAAACGGCACAATGATCAAATCGGCCTGTGCCAGTGGCTGCAAATCCGCCTGCGCTTGCAGCCAAAAACCACCTTGGCCAGACAGCAGCGGAGACGACGCGTCTGCCTCAGCCTTCGCCGCCGCAGAACTTGGCGCCAACGGCGCATCCACTCGACATAGCGTGAGTTTAAATAAGGCTTTTTCGGGCAAAATATCGCCAAACATCAGGCTCGGAATGGCGCAGTGTAGGGGGCTAAATCCAGGCGCGACCAGCATGACCACCTGCGGCAATAAATTCGTGGGTTCGTTTTGCATACTTCTTCACTTTTTCAGGCGTTCTGCGCCATGGCGGCAGATAAATCCGCGTTAGCGCCAAGCTTGCCCCGCCGATTTCAGCTAAAATCGGCACAGACTACGCGTTAAAACTCACTTTTAGGTACTTTATGTATAAACTGATCGCGCTCGACATGGATGGCACCCTACTTAACAGCCAACACCAGATTTCTCCTCGCACGCAGGCTGCCATCAGTGCCGCCCGCGCACAGGGCCTGCACGTGGTATTAGCCTCAGGGCGTCCGCTCGAGGGCATGACCCCCTACCTAGATGCCTTAGGCATGCATGGCGCGCAGGACTATGTTATCTGCTACAACGGCGCGTTGGTGCAGCGTGTCGCCGATCAAACCATTGTCCGCAGCCAACTACTGACCGGCCTTGATGCGCAACGGATCGCCGAGCAGGCCGCGGCGTTAGGTGTAAATGTGCATGGTTTTTCCGTGCGCCACGGTCTAATTGCGCCAAAAATGAGCAAATATACCGAGCACGAGGCGAAATTAACTGGCATGTCAGCCACCTTGATCGATTTTGCCAGCCTGCCGGCCGATGAGCAGATCATGAAAGTGATGATGATCGACGAGCCAGAGGTATTAAGCCAAGCAATCGCAAAGCTGCCTGCGGCATTCCATGAAAACTATACCGTGGTGCAAAGCGCACCGTTCTTTTTGGAATTTTTGCACAAAAACAGCAACAAAGGCGTGGGCGTCGCCTCACTGGCCGAGCATTTAGGCTTAACCGCTGAGCAAGTAATTGCCGTAGGTGATGCGGGCAATGATTGGCATATGCTCGACTACGCCGGCCTTGGCGTGGCGATGGGCAATGCCACTGCGGAGCTAAAAGCGATCGCCCAGCACATCACCAGTGATCATAATGATGAGGGGGTGGCGAAAGTTATTGAACAATTTATGTTAAATAACTAACGCGCGTATCGGGAAATAGTCCGAAAAAAGGCCTAAATTTCCCGAAATTTAGCCCAATACACAAATCAATGGGGTGCTCCCCCGCGGTTAAGACCGCTACGTAACCCGCTGCAACCACCCCGCGAGCGGCTTGTGCCTGTCGCCACTGCGCTAAACTCCTGCGCACTTTCTCCAAAAACCGAGACCACTCGGTTTTTTTTTACATTTTTTCCCTGCCTACAGGCCGATCTTTGTGGGCGATCGAAAAAAAAGATCCCGCCACTTACCACGCGAAAGATCATTACTTATCCACATGATTTACCGATAAAATAGGATCCTTTCTGCCACTCATCCACAAGGATCTTATTTATGGCTCACTTCAATCTTGCTGTGGGATCAATGCTCGGTGCCGCTGAATATGTGGCCGAACACGTGGCGACGCTGCTCGTGCAAGCCGGGCACACCGCGACGATCCACAATCCAGCAGACTTATCGCACGTGCTCACGCCAGTGCAAGCAATCCTATTAGTGATCACCTCAACCCATGGCGCAGGCGAGGTGCCCGATAACTTGCAGCCCTTTGCCAACGCATTGTTATCTACGCAAAATAATCTTAACTCATTGAATTATGGAGTTATTTGCCTAGGTGACAGTAGCTACGACACCTTTTGCCAAGCTGGAAAAACCATCGATGCACGCCTGCGCCAAGCCGGCGCGAACCGGCTTGGCGATCGCCTTGAGATCGACGTCACGCAATATTCGATCCCAGAAGATGCAGCAGAACCTTGGATCAAGGCGTGGCTGAACCTCATCCCTTAATTAGATACCAGTGGATCAAGGTGAGACAGGGATTTTCTGCCTGACATGATCCGCAGCGCGATAAGCAGACTATCCACCAAGTTATCAACAGTTTAAGTGCTTTCGGTTGTTCAGTGCACTGCGCACATCCCTCCGGTAACTGTTGATAACTATGATTAAAACCCCTTTAAAACCTATAGTTATCCTATGCACTACCCTAAGCCTCACCTAGGTCTGTGCATAAAACCTAAACTTATCCCCGCGATCCTGACCACAAGATCAAGCCTTTTCCACAAGGAGTGATCGGCGCTAAGATCCTGATCTTTAAGATCAAAAAAGCCTTATCAACAGAAAAGTGGATCACTAATAAAAGATCTAATAAAGAGATCGATCTAAAGATCCTTAAGATCTATTAAACCGATCCTGTTTTACAAAGATCCCATGTGAGCGTTTCCCTCTGAGAGCTAAACAGATAGAATACTCAGCCCTTTGTTAAGCCCTAGATCCAACGTGTCGCTCAAGGTGATCCCTATGCAATATCATGAACAATTTGATGTCATTGTCGTTGGTGGTGGCCATGCCGGCACCGAGGCCGCTACCGCAGCGGCACGAATGGGGATGAGCACCCTATTACTCACTCACAATGTCGACACCTTGGGGCATATGTCATGCAACCCAGCTATCGGTGGTATCGGTAAAGGCCATTTGGTAAAAGAGGTGGATGCATTAGGTGGGATCATGGCGCAAGCCATCGACTTGAGCGGTATTCAATTTCGCACCTTGAACTCGTCAAAGGGCCCAGCTGTACGTGCCACGCGCGCGCAAGCGGATCGTTTGCTGTACAAGGCAGTAGTACGGCAAACACTGGAAAATACGCAAAATCTAAAGATCTTCCAGCAAGCGTGCGATGATCTATTGCTCGACGGCGATACCGTGGTCGGCGTAGTAACACAAAGCGGCATAGAGATCCGTGCCAAGACCGTTGTGCTGACTGTAGGTACGTTTTTAAACGGTTTAATTCATATCGGCATGCAAAGCTACAGCGGTGGCCGCGCCGGTGATCCTGCGGCCATTGCCTTGGCACAACGCCTACGGGAATTGCCTCTGCGTATGGATCGGCTAAAAACCGGCACACCACCGCGTATTGATGCGCGCAGCGTTGATTTTTCTGTGTTGCAAACGCAGCACGGTGATAACCCAACGCCGGTATTCTCATTTTTAGGCCAAGCCAGCCAGCACCCACAGCAAGTACCGTGTTATATCACCCACACCAATGAGCGCACGCACGATGTTATTCGTGCCAACTTAGATCGCAGCCCGATGTATGCCGGCGTGATTGAAGGTATTGGCCCGCGCTACTGCCCATCGATTGAAGACAAAGTGATGCGTTTTGCTGATAAAAATGCCCACCAAATCTTTATCGAGCCAGAAGGTTTAACCACCCACGAACTCTATCCCAATGGCATTTCGACCAGTCTGCCGTTTGATGTGCAAGTTGAGATCGTACGCTCCATGCGTGGCTTTGAGCGGGCGTATATTGCCCGTCCAGGGTATGCGATTGAATATGACTTTTTTGACCCGCGCGATCTGAAAGCCAACATGGAAAATAAATGCCTGCAAAACTTGTTTTTTGCTGGCCAAATCAACGGCACCACCGGCTATGAAGAGGCGGCAGCGCAAGGCTTGCTGGCGGGGGTGAATGCCGCACTGCGCGCCCAAGGCAAAGACGCGTGGAGCCCGCGCCGTGATCAGGCCTATATCGGGGTGATGATGGATGATCTTTCCACCCTCGGTACGCGTGAGCCATATCGCATGTTCACCAGCCGTGCGGAGTACCGTTTGCTGCTGCGGGAAGACAATGCGGATCTGCGCTTGACCGCGCAAGGTCGTGCGCTAGGCGTAGTCGATGATGTGCGCTGGGCTGCATTTAACCAAAAAGTTGAGCAGATCGAGCAAGAGCAACAGCGCTTACGATCCACGTGGATCCATCCGCAGCATGGATCGTTGGCGCAGATCAATACACTGCTCAACACCCCATTAACTCGCGAGCAAAATTTAGAAGAGCTGCTGCGCCGCCCTGAGGTGACATATAACGATCTGATGGCGATCGAGGGCGTGGGACCGGCATTAAACGATGTGGCGGCAGCGGAACAAGTAGAAACCCAAATTAAGTACGCCGGCTACATCGAGCGCCAGCAAGGCGAAGTGGAAAAGCAACTGCGCAATGAAAACACCTTGCTGCCGCTGACGATGGACTACAGCCAAGTCAAAGGCTTATCCAATGAAGTGATAGGCAAGCTGAACGATGCCAAGCCAGAAACAATTGGCCAAGCGTCACGTATCTCGGGCATCACGCCGGCGGCGATCTCTATTTTATTGGTGCATTTAAAAAAGCACGGCCAACTGCGAAAGACGGTATAACTCATGTTACAGCAACTCTCCGCCCTGCTTGCGCAGGCGCAGATCGAACTGCCTTTGGCACAGCAAGAGCAACTGGTGAAATTAGTTGCGCTGTTGCACAAATGGAACAAAGCCTACAACCTCACCTCGGTGCGCGAGCCTGAGGCGATGTTGGTGAAGCACATTCTCGATAGCTTGGTGGTGAGTCCACATTTGGTGGGCCAGCGCTTTATTGATGTTGGCACCGGCCCCGGTTTGCCCGGCTTACCACTGGCGATCATTAACCCTGATAAACAGTTTGTCCTGCTCGATAGTTTGGGCAAGCGCATCCGTTTTATCCGCCAAGTGATTTTAGAATTGGGTTTAACTAACGTCACCCCCGTACAATCGCGGGTCGAAGTCTATCAGCCAGAGGTTGGGTTTGATGGTGTGCTTAGCCGCGCATTTGCCTCGCTGGAAGATATGCTGACCTGGTGCCAGCACCTGCCAGCGCCGCAGGGGCATTTCTTTGCACTTAAAGGCATTTATCCCGAGCAAGAACTGGCCAACTTACCGGCGAGTATCACGCTGATCGCTAGCCACCCGCTGCACGTGCCGCAACTCGAAGGCGAGCGGCATCTGCTGGTGTTTGCGCACCGTCCTTAATTTTCGACATAGAGGTCTCTTGTGGGCAAAGTCATTGCTATCGCCAATCAAAAGGGCGGGGTCGGGAAGACGACCACCTGCGTAAATCTGGCTGCCTCGATGGCGGCAACGACACGGCAAGTGCTGCTGATCGATCTTGACCCCCAAGGCAATGCCACCATGGGCAGCGGCGTCGATAAGCATGCGCTGAGCGCCGGTGCCTATGAGTTGCTGCTGGAGCTAGCGCCGATTGATGAGGTGATCTTGCCGCAGACCTCGGGTGGTTATCACTTGATCGCGGCCAATGGCGATCTGACCGCCGCTGAGATTTTGCTGTTAGATAAGCCGGCGCGTGAAACGCAACTGCGCCAGTTGCTGGCTCGCGTGCGCGATCGCTATGACTATATTTTTATCGACTGCCCGCCCTCGCTCAACATGCTGACGGTGAATGCCATGACCGCAGCCGATTCGGTGTTGGTGCCGGTGCAGTGTGAATACTATGCCCTTGAAGGCATTTCGGCGTTGATGGACACCTTTAGCCAACTGGTGGCCAGCGCCAACCCTGATCTCAAACTCGAAGGCGTGCTGCGCACCATGTTTGATCAGCGTAATCGTTTAGCCAATGAAGTCTCAGAGCAGCTCAAGCAACACTTTGGTGCAGCGGTTTATCGCACTATCGTGCCGCGCAACGTGCGCTTGGCCGAAGCCCCGAGTTTTGGCGCGCCGGTGATGTATTACGACAAAGGCTCGCTCGGCGCAAAAGCGTATCTGGCTTTAGCGGGAGAAATGCTGCGCCGCGCCGAAGCGCCAGCGGTGGAGGCACTTGCCCCATGAGCCAGAAACGAGCGTTAGGTAAGGGACTTGATGCTCTGCTGAGTAATCGTCGCCCTGCGGCGGCAGTTAACGCCGTGGCCTCCGCCAGTGAGCAGGGGCTTTTACGCCAGCTGCCCATCGAATGGCTGACCACCGGCAAATATCAGCCGCGCAAAGCGATGGCAGCGGAGGCCCTCGATGAGCTGGCCAATTCCATCCGCGCGCAAGGCGTGATCCAGCCGATTGTGGTGCGTAGTGTTGCCGCTGCCGCTGGTGAAGCGCGTTACGAGATTATCGCCGGTGAGCGGCGCTGGCGCGCAGCCCAGCTAGCCCAGCTAGACATGGTGCCTTGTTTGGTAAAAGAGGTACCCGATGAGGCGGCGGTGGTGATAGCGCTGATTGAAAACATTCAGCGTGAAGATTTAAACGCCATTGAAGAGGCCAGTGCGCTGGCGCGTTTGCTGGAGGAATTTAAGTTAACCCACCAAGAGGTCGCTACAGCCGTAGGCAAATCTCGCACAACAGTGAGTAATTTGCTGCGTTTAAACCAGCTGAATGCAGATGTTAAGCAACTGGTGGAGCGGCGGGAATTGGATATGGGCCATGCGCGGGCGCTGCTGGCGTTAAGCGGTGCTGAGCAATCGGCCGCAGCACAGCAGGTGGCCCGTCGCGGTTTAAGTGTGCGCGAAACCGAAAAGTTAGTGCAAAAGCAACCGGTGCCCACATCGACACTACCTGTTGCGGCCGATCCGCAATTAGATTATTTAGCGCGTCAACTTAGCGACACCTTAGGTAGTTCTGTGCAGTTAGTGAGCGGAAAGAAACACAGCGGTAAGTTAATAATAAGTTACGAAGATTTAGCGCAACTAGATCGATTACTTAGTTATTTTGGCATTTCAGAAAGCTAAATAAATCCTAATCTCTGTGAAAAAAACGCGTGGCTTTAAACTTGCGCCATATCAAATTCAACACATAAGCCCTTGATTTAAAAGGGCTTTTTAGTTCGTTGCATTCGGTTGCTTCCGGAGTATAATTTTTCCAACTTTATTGGGTGGCAAAAAAGGGCTAATACCGGATTTACCATCTAAAAAGCAAGCGCAGGAGTTATTTGGTGAAGCGAAATATTGCGGGAAACGCGATTGCATTGGCCTGTGCCATTTTGTTTTGCCAAAGCCTTCTGATCTTAGCAATGAGTGCGGGGTGGCAAATTACCCGCGGCACTCTTGCTGCGCAGGCAGCGCTGTATGGCGGCGCCTGTTATTGGATCCCGCAGCTACTGTTTAGTGTCGTGACACTAAAACGTGAGCTCAAGACAGTCTCGGCTGGCTGGGTGTTGTGGGATTTTTGTGTTGGTACCGGAGTGAAGTTCATTAGCACTGTGGCGATGTTTGTCACCGTGCTGCGCCATGTCGAGGTGGACCCTGTTCCCTTGCTGGTGACCTATGGACTGAGCTTTGTGTGTCAATGGGTTATAACGTTCGTTCTCAATAACCGCTACTAGGAAAACTCATGGCTGCAACCGGAGAAGCTCTGACAAGTCAGGGATACATCTCCCACCACCTGCACCATTTGCAAGTGGGTTCGGGGTTCTGGGCGGTAAATATCGACTCCATGATATTTTCCGTGGTCCTCGGCGCGCTGTTTATCTGGCTATTTCGTAAAGTTGCAGTTTCTGCAACCAGCGGCGTACCAGGCAAGCTGCAGTGTTTTGTAGAAATGGTTGTCGAGTTTGTGGATGAGAATGTTAAGGGGATCTTTCATGGCAAAAGCCAGATGATCGCCCCCTTGGCGCTGACAGTGTTCGTTTGGGTTTTCCTGATGAACCTGATGGATCTTATCCCGGTTGACTACCTGCCCTACACCGCACAAGCGTTGGGTATCCCCTATTTGCGAGTAGTTCCTTCCGCCGACGTTAACATCACCATGTCCATGGCTCTGGGTGTGTTCGCCTTGATCATTATTTACAGCATCAAGATGAAAGGCCTGATGGGTTTTGTGAAAGAGTTGACTCTCAACCCTTTCAATCACTGGGCAATGATCCCTGTTAACCTCGCGCTGGAGTTAGTTACTTTGCTGTCTAAGCCCATTTCTTTGGGTCTGCGACTGTTTGGTAACATGTATGCTGGCGAACTGGTGTTCATCCTGATCGCAGGCTTACTGCCGTGGTGGTCTCAATGGCTGTTAAGTGTGCCTTGGGCGCTGTTCCACATTTTGGTAATTACTCTGCAAGCTTTCATCTTCATGGTATTAACCATCGTTTATTTGTCGATGGCCAGTGAAGACCATTAATCCTGTTACATGTATTTGCTCTATTTGGAGATAGAAAAATGGATATGTCGATGATCTACTTTGCCGCTGCAATCATGCTGGGTATGGCCGCTGTAGGTGCTGCTATTGGTATTTCCCTGCTGGGTGGCAAATTCCTGGAAGGCGCGGCGCGTCAGCCAGATTTGATGCCAATCCTGCGTACCAACTTCTTCATCGTGATGGGTCTGGTTGACGCGATCCCTATGATCGTAGTGGGTATGGCTCTGTACCTGATCTTCGGTGTTGCGGGTTAATTTAGCGTTGCTAGCGGGAGTCGCGCCTTGGGCGCACTTTCTGGTTAAAACTCACACAGAGAGGTCTTGGTTGTGAATATCAACGCCACCCTCCTTGGCCAAACAATCGCGTTTATCGTCTTTGTTTGGTGCTGCATGAAGTTCGTATGGCCGCCACTGATGGCTGCCATTGAGGCGCGTCAAACAGCAATTGCTGACGGCCTGACTTCGGCAGACCGTGCCAAGAAAGATCAGGCTCGGGCGCAAGCCAAAGCCGCCGATCAGCTCAAAGAAGCTAAGCAACAAGCTGCCCACATCATCGAGCAAGCCAACAAACGTAAGGCGCAGATCGTTGATGAAGCTGTGGTAGTTGCCCAGGCTGAGCGGGAGAAGATCCTGGCCCAAGCCCGTGCTGAGATTGAAGCTGAGCGTCATCGTGCAAAAGAAGAACTGCGTAAGCAAGTAGCCGCACTAGCGGTGGCTGGCGCAGAGAAAATCTTGGCGCGTAACATCGATCAGGCCGCCAACAGCGACATCGTCGACCAGTTGGTAGCTGAACTGTAATGGGAACGGGGCTATGTCTGAATTGACAACCATTGCTCGCCCCTACGCCAAAGCTGCTTTCGAGTTTGCAGTTGAACACAGCGCTGTTGACCAGTGGTTAGGCATGCTCACTTTTGCTGCGCAAGTGGCCGAAGATGAGACTATGCAAACCTTGGTCAATGGCTCGATGGCCGCAGATCAGTTGACGACCTTGTTCGTTGGCGTCTGCGGTGAGCAACTCGACAAGCACGGCCAAAACCTTATCCGGGTGATGGCTGAAAATGGTCGCTTGGGCGTGCTGCCGGCGGTCGCAGTTGAATTTAGCCACTTAAAAGCCGAGCTCGATCAAGAGATCCAAGCTGAAGTGGTGAGCGCAACTGAATTGACGAACCAGCAGAAAGCCAACATTGAGGCTGCGCTGGGCAAACGTCTGGCACGCAAAGTGAAGCTGCATTGCAGTGTTGATCCTGCCTTGATTGCCGGTGTGGTGATTAAAGCGGGTGATTTAGTGATCGATGGGTCGGTTCGCGATAAGTTGGATCGCCTGGCTGATACGCTGCAGTCTTGATTGGGGTATGAAGAGCATGCAACTGAATTCCACTGAAATCGCCGAGCTTATCAAGCAGCGCATTGCGCAGTTTGAAGTGAAAAGCGAAGCGCGCAACGAAGGTACTATCGTTTCTGTAAGCGATGGCATCATTCGTATCCACGGCCTGGCAGATGCCATGCAGGGTGAAATGATCGAGCTGCCGGGTAACCGTTATGCGCTGGCATTGAACCTTGAGCGTGACTCTGTGGGCGCGGTGGTGATGGGCCCTTATGCCGACTTGGCTGAAGGCATGAAAGTGAAGGGTACCGGTCGTATCCTTGAAGTCCCAGTTGGCCGTGGCCTGCTCGGTCGAGTGGTGAACACCTTGGGTGAGCCTATCGACGGTAAAGGTCCGATTGACAACGACGGCTATTCGCCTATCGAAGTGATCGCCCCTGGCGTAATCGACCGTAAATCGGTAGATCAGCCAGTACAAACTGGTTTGAAAGCGATTGATGCCATGATCCCTATCGGTCGTGGCCAGCGTGAGCTGATCATCGGTGACCGTCAGGTAGGTAAAACTGCCATCGCCATCGATGCCATCATTAACCAGAAAGATTCCGGTATTAAGTGTGTGTACGTAGCGATTGGCCAAAAAGCCTCTACTATCGCTAACGTGGTGCGTAAGCTCGAAGAGCACGGCGCACTGGCCAATACCATTGTGGTGGTTGCTTCTGCTTCTGAAGCTGCAGCCCTGCAATACTTGGCCCCTTATTCCGGTTGCTCCATGGGTGAGTACTTCCGCG
The DNA here is from genome assembly GCA_051658125.1 of Aeromonas sp. Taxonomy (GTDB): domain Bacteria; phylum Pseudomonadota; class Gammaproteobacteria; order Enterobacterales; family Aeromonadaceae; genus Aeromonas. The sequence goes on along the minus strand of JBOFMA010000092.1, from coordinate 8,071 downwards.
ACCGCGGTGAAGATGCCCTGATCATTTACGATGACCTGTCTAAGCAGGCCGTTGCTTATCGTCAGATCTCCTTGCTGCTGCGCCGTCCACCAGGACGTGAAGCCTTCCCTGGCGACGTATTTTATCTCCACTCGCGCCTGCTTGAGCGTGCTGCGCGTGTGAACGCGGAATACGTTGAGCGTTTCACCAACGGTGCGGTGAAAGGCCAAACCGGTTCTTTGACCGCGTTGCCTATCATCGAAACCCAAGCCGGTGACGTGTCCGCATTCGTTCCAACCAACGTGATTTCGATCACCGATGGCCAGATCTTCCTGACCTCACAGTCATTTAACGCCGGTATTCGTCCAGCGGTAGATCCAGGTATCTCGGTATCGCGCGTAGGTGGTGCGGCGCAGACTAAGCTGATTAAAAAGCTGTCCGGTGGTATCCGTACCGCGCTGGCGCAGTACCGCGAACTGGCGGCATTTGCCCAGTTCTCTTCTGATCTGGACGATGCCACGCGCAAGCAGCTCGACCACGGCCAGAAAGTAACTGAGCTGATGAAGCAAAAGCAGTACTCGCCCATGAGCGTGGCGCATCAAGCGCTGGTGCTGTTTGCCGCTGAGCGTGGCTACTTGAGCGATGTTGAGCTAAGCAAAATCCTGGATTTTGAAGCGGCTCTGCTGGCTTTTGCCGACACCCAGCACGCTGAGTTGATGGCCAAGATCAATGCCGAAGCTGACTACAACGATGACATCGTTGCCCAGCTCAATGCGTTGCTCGAGAGCTTTAAAGCGACCCAGACTTGGTAAGCGCATGTGGCAGCGCAAGCTGCCACTTGATGGAGAGAAGAGATGGCCGGCGCTAAAGAGATACGTAACAAGATCGGCAGCGTGAAAAATACGCAAAAGATCACCAGCGCTATGGAGATGGTGGCAGCAAGCAAAATGCGCCGTGCGCAAGACCGCATGACTGCTAGCCGTCCCTACGCGCAGACCATGCGCAAGGTGATTGGCCATATCGCCCAGGGGAACTTGGAATACAAGCACCCCTACCTCATCGAACGTGAGGTTAAGCGAGTGGGTTACATCATTGTCTCCACCGACCGTGGCTTATGTGGTGGCTTGAACATTAACTTGTTTAAAGCCGCGCTCAAGGGAATGCAGGAGTGGAGTAGCCAAGGGGCCAAGATTGATCTGGCGCTAATTGGTAACAAAGCTTCGAACTTTTTTGAGCGTCACGGCGCCAAAGTTACCGCCCATGTTACTGGACTTGGCGATAACCCGAGCGTCAATGATCTTATCGGTTCCGTTAAGGTCATGCTACAGGCGTACGATAACGGTGAAATAGACAAGCTGTATCTGGTGTACAACAAGTTTGTAAACACCATGGTGCAGCAACCACGGGTCGATCAACTGCTGCCTTTGCCCGTAACTGAAGACAGCAAACTGACCAAGCAACACCAGTGGGATTATCTCTACGAGCCTGATCCCAAAGCGCTGCTCGATGGCTTGTTGACCCGCTATGTCGAGTCACAGGTTTATCAAGGCGTGGTAGAAAATTTGGCCAGTGAACAGGCAGCCCGAATGGTTGCCATGCAAGCCGCAACAGACAACGCCGGCAACCTGATTAACGATCTGCAACTGGTATACAACAAGGCCCGTCAGGCCAGTATTACCCAGGAGCTTACCGAGATTGTTTCAGGCGCTGCGGCGGTGTAAGGCAAGGGTTATCAAAGGTTTAGAGGATTTGACATGAGTAATGGTTTCATCGTCCAAATCATCGGCGCTGTGGTGGATATTGAATTCCCACAGAATGCCGTGCCCCAGGTGTACGACGCAGTAAAAGTCGTCAGCGAAGGCCAAGGTCACGGTTTGGTGCTAGAAGTGCAGCAGCAAATTGGTGGCGGCGTCGTTCGTTGTATCACCATGGGCTCCTCCGACGGTCTGCGTCGCGGGATGGAAGTCATGAACACGGGTAAAGCGATTCAAGTTCCGGTAGGCGTTGCGACGCTCGGTCGGATCATGAACGTGCTCGGCGAGCCGATCGACGAAAAAGGTCCGGTCGGTGAGGAAGAGCGTTGGTCAATCCACCGCGAAGCCCCAAGCTACGAAGATCAATCGAACAGCACCGAGCTGCTCGAAACCGGTATCAAGGTTATCGACTTGGTGTGCCCTTTTGCTAAGGGCGGTAAGGTTGGTCTGTTTGGCGGCGCAGGTGTAGGTAAAACCGTTAACATGATGGAGCTCATTCGTAACATCGCGATTGAGCACAGCGGTTACTCGGTCTTTGCTGGCGTAGGTGAGCGTACTCGTGAAGGTAACGACTTCTATCATGAAATGATGGAATCGAACGTACTGGACAAGGTATCGCTGGTTTACGGTCAGATGAACGAGCCACCTGGAAACCGTCTGCGCGTTGCGCTGACAGGTTTGACCATGGCGGAGAAGTTCCGTGATGAAGGCCGTGACGTGTTGTTCTTTGTTGACAACATCTATCGCTACACCTTGGCGGGTACCGAAGTATCGGCACTGCTGGGTCGTATGCCATCAGCGGTAGGCTATCAGCCGACGCTGGCAGAAGAGATGGGTGTGTTGCAAGAGCGTATTACCTCAACGCGTACCGGTTCGATCACCTCGGTGCAGGCCGTATACGTGCCTGCGGATGACTTGACTGACCCGTCACCGGCCACCACCTTCGCCCACTTAGATGCAACAGTGGTACTGTCGCGCCAAATCGCGGCGCTGGGTATCTACCCTGCGGTTGACCCACTGGACTCGACTTCACGTCAGTTAGATCCATTGGTCGTGGGTGTTGAGCACTATGAAACTGCGCGTGGCGTACAAAGTGTGCTGCAGCGTTACAAAGAGCTCAAAGACATCATCGCCATCTTGGGCATGGATGAGTTGTCAGAAGAAGACAAGTTGACCGTAGCCCGTGCGCGTAAGATCGAGCGTTTCTTGTCTCAGCCGTTCTTCGTAGCGGAAGTGTTTACCGGTTCATCTGGTAAGTACGTGCCATTGAAAGAGACCATCCGTGGTTTCCAAGGCATCCTGAACGGCGAGTATGACGATCTGCCAGAGCAGGCGTTCTATATGGTTGGCGGCATCGACGAAGTCGTCGAAAAAGCTAAAAAACTGTAAGCCTCGATAGGAGGGCCCATGGCTGAGATTACCTTTCATCTGGATGTCGTAAGTGCTGAAGGCAAGTTGTTTTCTGGCCGCGTGCAATCAGCGCAGGTATCTGGTTCAGAGGGTGAGCTGGGTCTGCGTCACGGCCATGCGCCACTGCTGACTGCCATCAAGCCAGGTATGGTGCGATTGGTGAAGCAAAATGGTGAGCAAGAGGTGTTGTATGTTTCTGGCGGTATGCTGGAAGTGCAACCCTTAACCGTGACCGTACTGGCGGATACCGCAATTCGTGGCGCCGAGCTCGATGAGGCTAAAGCCCAAGAAGCTAAGCGCGCTGCTGAGCAGCGTATTCACAGCTCCCATGGCGATATGGACTATGCCCAAGCCGCGACTGAGCTGGCCAAAGCAATGGCGCAGTTACGCGTAATCGACATCGTCAAGAAGAACTATCGCTAAGCATTAGCGCAAAGTGATGGGGTAAAAGGCGGCCTGCGGGTCGCTTTTTTTTTACCCATTCGATAGACTCGGCGCTAATTTTTGTTAGCGAAAGGCTTTGGTTTATGTCTCTTAATGTTGTCATTCTTGCCGCCGGTAAAGGCACGCGGATGCGCTCAGCGCTACCCAAAGTATTGCACCCCGTCGCCAACAAGCCGATGGTGGCGCATGTGATCGATACTGCGCGCCATGTCGGTGCCACGCAGTTGCATCTGGTGTATGGCCACGGCGCCGAATTGTTGCAGCAGCATTTAGTGGCCAGCGACGTCAACTGGGTGCTGCAAGCGCAGCAACTGGGCACAGGGCATGCGGTGGCGCAAGCGGCGCCCGCTTGGCAAGATGAAGATGACGTACTGGTGCTCTATGGCGACACGCCGCTGATCCAGCCGGAGACTTTGCAGCGCCTCTTGGCCGCCAAAGCCGCGAACGGTATGGCGCTGCTGACTGTAGTGTTGCCCAATCCTACCGGTTATGGCCGCATTGTGCGCGAGCAAGGTCAGGTAGTTGGCATTGTTGAGCAAAAAGATGCCTCGCCTGCGCAGTTGGCTATCAACGAAGTGAACACCGGTGTGCTGGTGGCCAACGGTGCCGATCTGCGTCGCTGGTTGGGGCAGCTCGATAGCAATAACGCGCAAGGTGAACTGTATTTAACCGACGTGATCGCCATGGCCCACGTCGAAGGCTGCCTGATTGCTACCGTGCAGCCCGAGTGCGCGGCCGAAGTCGAAGGCGCCAATAACCGTGTGCAATTAGCCCAACTCGAGCGTAGCTATCAAGCGTTGCAGGCCGAAAAGCTGATGATCGCTGGTGCGACCTTGCTCGATCCTGCGCGCTTTGACCTGCGCGGTGAGCTAACGATTGGCCAAGAAGTGGTGATCGATGTCAATGTCATCATTGAAGGCAAGGTCACCTTGGGTGACCACGTGCGCATTGGCGCTGGGGTTATCTTAAAAGATTGCACGATTGGCGATTACAGCGAGATCAAGCCGCACTCGATGGTAGAAGGCGCACAAATCGCCGCGCACTGCTCAGTGGGGCCGTTTGCACGCCTGCGCCCAGGCGCTGAGTTGGCCGACGAGGCGCATGTTGGCAACTTTGTTGAGATGAAAAAAGCGCGCTTAGGTCAAGGCTCCAAATGTGGCCACTTGACGTACCTTGGCGATGCCGAGGTTGGGGCCAAGGTCAACATTGGTGCCGGTACCATCACCTGTAACTATGACGGCGTGAACAAATTTAAAACCATCATCGAAGATGAGGTTTTTGTCGGTTCCGATACCCAGTTAGTTGCTCCGGTGCGTATTGGTAAAGGTGCGACCTTAGGCGCCGGATCGACGATTACTAAAGATGTCGCCGCCGGTGAATTAGTTATCACCCGCGTGCCGCAGCGGCACATCAAAAACTGGCCTAAGCCGCAGAAAAAATAATTCAAAGTACTGCAGTTATCGATCGGCGCCTACGGGCGCCGATTTTTTTGCCCAAATAGCATTGCATTGCGCGTTATCGGTGTTTATATTTCGTTTAAATTTCAAATCGAAAGATAAAAATGAGCAAACGAAACACGCAGCAACGCCGGCATGCGATTGCCAGTTGGGTGCAAAGTGCTGGCGAAGTCAGTGTTGATGCGCTGGCTAAGCACTTTGCCACTTCTGAAGTGACCATTCGCAAAGACTTGGCGGCCTTGGAAAGCAGTGGCCTGTTATTGCGCCGCTACGGTGGTGCGGTACCGCTACCGAGTGAATTGGTGGTGGATGAGCAATCGCCAGAAGTTTCACTTAGAAAGTTAGCCATTGCCCAAGCGGCCGCCGAGCGCATTCGCGATCACAATCGCCTCATTATTGATAGCGGCAGCACCACGCGCAGCATGATCCCGCTGCTGGCGCATAAGCGCGGCTTGGTGGTGATGACAAACTCCTTAAATGTAGCGAGTGCTTTGCGTGAGTTAGAGCATGAGCCAACCTTGCTGATGACCGGTGGCACCTGGGACCCGCATTCGGAATCCTTTCAAGGCCAAGTGGCCGAGCAGGTGCTGCGCTCATATGACTTCGATCAGTTATTTATCGGTGCCGATGGCATAGATCCGGCCCGCGGCACCACAACCTTCAATGAATTGGTCGGTTTGTCGCGTGTGATGGCTGAGGTAGCGCGCGAGGTGATCGTTATGGTGGAATCGGACAAGATTGGCCGCAAAATTCCCAACTTAGAGTTGCCATGGAACCGTGTCCACACGCTTATTACGGATGATGGCCTTAGCACTGACATTCAGCAGGCAATTTTGGCCCAAGGCATCACGCTGATCTGCGTGGCGGCCAAGGTATAAAGAACAATAAGGAGTTTTTATGTGTGGCATTGTTGGCGCCGTAGCGCAGCGAGATGTAGCAGACATTTTGGTTGAAGGCTTGCGCCGCCTAGAGTATCGCGGCTATGACTCGGCAGGCTTGGCTATCTTGGGCGCTGGGCATGCGCTCACCCGCGTGCGCCGCTTGGGCAAGGTGGCACAATTGGCCAATGCGTTAAGCGCCGCGCCGGTGTCAGGCGCAATTGGCATTGCGCACACGCGCTGGGCTACGCACGGCGAGCCGTCAGAGCGCAATGCCCACCCCCATCTGTCGGCCAACATTGTGGTAGTGCACAACGGCATTATTGAAAACCACGAGCCGCTGCGCCAGCAACTCAAAGGCTTGGGTTATGAGTTTTATTCTGATACCGATACGGAAGTTATCGTCCACCTTATTCATCATGAATTAAAGCGCGCGGAGTCGTTATTGGCAGCCACGCAAATTGCGCTCAAGCAGTTGCGCGGTGCGTACGGCATGGTGGTGATGGATAGCAATGATGACAGTCAATTGGTGGTGGCGCGTTCAGGTTCGCCGTTGGTGATTGGTTTGGGCATGGGTGAAAATTTCATCGCTTCCGATCAGCTGGCCCTGCTGCCGGTCACGCGCCGCTTCATCTATTTAGAAGAGGGCGATGTCGCGCTGGTAAGTCGCCGCGTTGTGCATATTTTTGACGCACAAGGCGCACCGGTGCAGCGCAAGGAATTAGCCTCAGATCTAAACCATGATGCAGGCGATAAGGGCGAGTTTCGTCACTATATGCTCAAAGAAATCTATGAGCAGCCACAGGCGATCAACCAGACACTGGAAGGCCGTCTGGCCGATGACCATGTGATCGTGGAGTCGTTTGGCAATGGCGCACGGGCGATGTTTGCCAACGTTGAGCATGTGCAGATTGTGGCCTGTGGTACCTCGTACAACGCCGGCATGGTCGCACGTTATTGGTTTGAAGCGCTCGCGGGGGTGGCCTGTCAGGTCGAGATAGCCTCGGAATTTCGTTATCGCAAATCGGTTGTGCGCCCAAATAGCTTGCTGATCACCCTGTCGCAAAGCGGCGAAACGGCAGACACCTTGGCGGCGCTACGCTTAGCCAAGGCATCCGGCTACATGGGCTCACTGGCAGTGTGCAACGTGCCAGGCTCTTCCTTGGTTCGAGAATCGGATTTAGCGTTTATGACCCGTGCTGGCGCGGAGATTGGCGTCGCTTCCACCAAAGCCTTCACAACCCAATTGGCCGGTTTGCTCATGCTAGTGACGGCCATGGGCCGTTGCCGTGGCCAGATGAGCGCTGTTGATGAAGCGCAGATCGTGCAGGCTCTGCGTGGTGCGGCGCAGCAAATGAACGCCTGCCTAGCGCTGGCCGCCCCGATTGAGGCGTTGGCGCAAGAATTTGCCGATAAACATCACAGCTTGTTTTTAGGCCGCGGCACCCAATACCCGATTGCGATGGAGGGCGCGTTAAAGCTCAAAGAGATCTCATATATTCACGCGGAAGCGTATGCGGCGGGTGAGCTAAAACATGGCCCACTGGCGCTGATCGATGCGGATATGCCGATCATTATAGTGGCGCCTAACGATGACATGCTGGAAAAGCTCAAATCCAACGTCGAAGAAGTGCGCGCACGCGGCGGTATTTTGTATGTGTTTGCCGATGCGGCGGCAGGCTTTACCTCCGATGCCACGCTGCGGGTGATTAATCTGCCGCATGTGGCGGAATCTATCGCTCCAATCATCTACACCTTGCCGATGCAACTGCTGGCTTACTATGTGGCGTTAATTAAAGGCACCGATATCGATCAGCCGCGCAACCTTGCCAAATCGGTGACGGTTGAATAACGACTCCTGCTCATGATGAAAGCGCCGCTACGCGGCGCTTTTTGTGCCTAAACGGCGCAAAAATAGGCGGCTTTGTTTAAATGGTGAGCGGTTAGGAAAAAAGTTCAATTTAATTTCAAAAGCCGCTTGCCAAAAAAAAACAGCTCCCTATAATGCGCCTCATCGACACGGCACACGCCGCTAGAGAGTGAGGCAAAAGCTTCTTAACTTAAGAAAAATTTTTGCTTGACTGAAAATTGCGGATTGCTAATATGCACCTCCGCTGCGAATAAATGATTGAGCGTTTCCGCTCTTATT
>JBOFMA010000091.1:0-7884 GCA_051658125.1 Aeromonas sp. | reverse complement strand
GTGATTACCTATGGCACGTTTGACTTATTTCATGTCGGCCATGTGCGTTTATTAAAGCGCCTCAAAGCCTTAGGCGATCGGCTGGTCGTGGGCATTTCATCGGAGCAATTTAACGCCTTAAAAGGCAAATCTTCATTTTTTTCCTATGAGGAGCGTGCGGAAATTGTTGCCGCGTGCCGCTATGTGGATGAAGTTTTCCCCGAGCATCATTGGGATCAAAAAATTGCTGATGTAAAAAAATATAATGCCACTATATTTGCCATGGGCGATGATTGGCAAGGTAAATTTGATTTTCTAGAAGAGCATTGCCAAGTGATTTATTTGCCAAGAACCGAGCATGTCTCAACCACTAAAACCAAAATGCAGTTATCAGCTCTTAATTTGCCGGAGTTAGATGCGCTTGACACAGCCCTGCACAGTGCCATTGAAATTTTAAAAACCCTTAAACACGCGCAGTGATCGCCCGCGCCTTTATTTTTCTCAGTATGCGCCTTAACTGCTAAACCACCAGCAGTTAAGCCCATTGAGTGAACTATTGGCCGATTAGATAAACACAGGTTGAATAGGCAGGCACTTATGGCAGCATCAATGGCAGAGCGTGGCTTAAAAAATAACCGTAGTTTGAAAAATAACATAGTGGCATTAATTTTTGTGCAAAGCGCCAATTATTTAGCGCCGCTATTAGTTTTGCCACATTTAAGTCGCACCTTGGGCGTGCAGGGCTTTGGCGATTATGCACTGCTGTTATCCCTTTGCAGCTTAGCGTTTATTATCACCGACTATGGTTTTGGCTTGTCTGCGCCCTATTGGCTGGCTAAACATAAGCAGGATAAGGCGCGAGTGGCCGAGTATATGGGCGCTATTTTTATGCTCAAATTACTCCTGCTAGCGGTATGTGCCGGCGCAGTGCTGGCGTATCTTTTTTATACGCAATCACCGCTGGCAACCGGCTCGCTGCCCTGGCTCGTTTTGGCTTGTATTGCCTTGCAGGGCTATCAAATAAATTGGTTTTTTATTGGCATCGAGCAGATGCGCAAACTGACGTATTCAGCTCTGGCCAGTAAGTTAGCCTTTTTATTTTTTGTGCTCGCGGTGGTGGATGGCCCGGAGCAATTAAGTTGGGTGCTTTGGGGCCTTGCCTTAAGCCATGCGCTGACCACGGCGGTTGGCCTGTACTTTTTTCATGCGTTGGGGTTTTATTTTCGGCGTGCGCCCGGGGTCTTGTGCCGCGAATTAGTTAAAGACAGTGCGCTGTTTTTTTTATCCCGCGTGGCGGTGAGTGTCTATACCAGTGCTAGCACCTTGATTATTGCCACCGTGATGGGCTCGACCGCTGCGGGCTTATATAATAGTGCGGAAAAACTTTATCAAGCGGGGCAGAATTTAACCTCGCCATTAAGTCAGGCGCTGTACCCTTATTTAACTCGCACCCAGCAGTCCGGCATTCTGTATCGTCTACTGCTGCTGGCGTTGCTCCCGCTGTGTTTTTTCTGTGGGCTGATGAGCACGTTGGCGCCCGAAATACTCAGCTGGTTTTTTGGCCCGGCGTATGCGGCGGCTGGCCCCTTGCTACAGATCTTTTTTATCACCTTAATCGTTAATTTTATCTCGGTTAATTTTGGTTATCCGGCCTTTGCTTCACTTGGGCGCGTAGATGTGGCCAATAAAAGTGTTTTGGTTGCTGCCGTACTGCAGGCTATTTCGCTACTCTGGTTATACCTGAGTGCGCAATTATCGGCGCTTAGCATCTGTTGGAGCGTCTTAGCGGTAGAAAGCGTGGTCATGCTGCTGCGCGTTGGCAGCTTTATTTATCTGTCGCGAAGAGCCCTAGTTAATTCAACGAGAAATAAATTATGTTAATTATCAAGATATTGTTATCGCTTATCTCTTTTTTGCTGCCGGTTAAAAAAAATCGGCTGTTATTTGGTAGCTGGAGCGGCAAACGTTATGGGGATAATGCCAAATATTTTTATGAATATTTAACGGCGCATCACCCTGAATACGACTGTTACTGGTATGTCGCCGATCCACTTTTGGCGCAAAAAGTGCGTCAAAGCGGCGGCAACGTGTTGGTAGGGCGCAGCCTGAAAAGCTTTTGGTATCATTTCACCGCGCAAGCGGTATTTTGTAATTGCCATCAAAGCACGGATGTATGGGGACTGGCCCTCAATGCAAAAACGATCACGTTTAATTTATGGCATGGCACGCCGATTAAATATATCGGGGCCGATGCGGTGAGTGCGGGAATTGGGGATATTGGCAGCCAGCGCAGTGCTTGGCATTGGCGCCTGATGACGGGCTTAAAGCAGGTGCTGCGCCGGTGTGGGCGGCAGGAAAAGGTCTATTTTCTCGCCAGCTCAGCGCCAATTGCCACTATTTATCAGCGCGCGTTTGACCTCACCGCTGAGCAAGTGATCGTGGCCCCTTATCCTAAGTTGCGGTTAACGGCGCCGGCGCAAGCAATCGCTAATACAAATCATCGTGCGCCCTTGCAAATACTATTTGCCCCAACTTATCGCGGCGAATATTATAGTGAATTTGATATTTTATCGGCCTATGGCTTTGACATTCCCGCCATTGAAGCTTGGCTGCAGGAAATTAATGCTGAATTAATCATTCGTTTGCATCCGGCCAATACGTTACCGCAAGCCATGTTGGCCGCAATTGATAAAAGTGGCGTGATCCGCGTGGATAGCAAAGAAGATTTGTATACTAATTTTTCATCTATCGATGCGGTGATTACCGACTTTTCTAGTGTGTATTATGATGCGCTGGCACTCAATAAAATCGCCATGCTGGTGCCGTTTGATCAAGATAGTTATCAGGCGCAAGAGCGAAAACTATATTTTAGTGTGGATGAATTAATCATTGGCCCATTGGCGCAAACGTGGCCAGAGATCATCGAGCAGTTTGCAGCCTATGTGACCCCGAGTGCGGCCATGCAGGCACGCCAACAGGCGCTGCGTGATGAGTATTATCCGCATAGCTTAGCGCAGCACCCAAGTGCGGTTTTGCTTGAGAAAATCCAATGCAAATTAACAGCCTAAAAAATAGAAGTGAATACATTTGCTTGCTGATTTTTGTATTTTCATTTTTTAGCTTTAACGGCTTAGGCTTAAATCCAGCCTACTCGATAATTATTGGGTCGATCTTTTTATCGTTTTTACTCGCCATCGCGCAGCGGTCGTTAACGCGGGTATCTTTAGTGTTCATACTGTTTTCTGGCAGTATTTTACTGATGCAGGTATTAGCGTTTAAAAATATTTACACGCCAGCGTTAATGGTGCGCAAAGTTAATTATTTATCCTCAGTGATTTTTGTATTGTCGGCGTTGTATGCGGTGCCTTTTTACGAGTTTTTTCGACAGCAACCGCGTTTTTACCGCATGAACATTTACCGTTTGGCCGGTTATATTTTTGTCGCTTATTTGCTGATCGAATGGGTGGTGCGTATTGGCATTGGCAACCCTAGTCGTGGTTTGTTATATGGCTTTAAAAAAAGTTTGTTCTATTTTGATTCGAACTTTACCGGTTTAGTGATCTTGTCGTTTTTTGTGCTTTTTCTGTATCTAAACAACATTGGCCGGCAGGGGTTTAAACTTATCTTAGCCTTGTTGCTATTTATTTTGTTTTTCACTATGTCGCGGGCGGCGATCGGTACTGCGATTATTTGCTTGGCGATTTTTTATTCCCACCGAGGTTACCGCTGGCGTTCAGCGCTATCGCTATTTTGTTATTTATTGTTTTTTGCCATGTTGTGTTATCTCTATCTGTCTGAAATCATGGATTTTGTTAAATATGACGGCAGTTTTAACTCCAAATTTTATATTGTGCGCCGCGCGATGGAGTTGATTGAAGAGTTGCCGATGATGCCGCGCTTGTTTGGGGTGGGTTTTGGTAACTTTGACACCTACACTGGAATTTTTGCGCACAATATTTTTGTAACGGTCATTATTGAACTTGGTTTTGTCGGTTGCAGTACCTTTGTTTTATTTATGCTCTATTCCATTGCCGCCTCCGGTGGCGCGGCGCTATATATTTGGCTGCCGACGTGGATCTGTGGCATATCGCTGTTTGGGGTCTATTCTCCATTTTTATTTTTGGTTAACGCCGCCATTATTTTAGAAAGTAAATTGCAAGGCAAAGAAGATGATGATGCGTGATTTAATCTCCGTATTGATGCCCGTGTACAACGTGGCGCCATTTGTTGAAGAGGCGCTGCTGAGTTTATTGCCGAAGGCCACAGATCCGTTTGATGTTGAAATTATTGTCGTCGATGATGGCTCAAGTGATGCGACCTATGCGCGCTGCTGCGCGTTAAGTGCCCGCTATCCGCTGATCCGCGTGTTTAAAAATGAGACCAATTTAAAAATTTGCCAGACGTTAAATCGGGCCTTGCGTGAGGCAAAAGGCAATTATATTGCGCGGCACGATGGCGATGATATTGCTCTGGCCGGCAAATTACTTGCACAGTGGCAGCATTTAACGGCGCACAACATCGATTTAGTCGGTTGCCAAATTCTGTCAATTAACGAGCAGGGCGAACCTATTTCTCGCGCCAAAATGCCGGTGGGAGTGACCCAAGTGCTGCGCAGCAGTGCCTATGCGTCGCCAATCGCCCATAGTTGGCTAGCCAAACGAGCGGTGTATACGCAATTAAATGGCTATCGCGATATTCCTTATGCAGAAGATTTTGATTTTTTATTGCGCGCTTTTGAAGCGGGCTTTCGCTGCGATAATTTAGCCGATGTGTATGTGGCTATGCGCCAGCGCATTGGCAACACCGCCTCAACCGCGAGCCTTATTCAGCGCAAAACCCATGATTATGTATTAGCGCTGCGTGCCATGCGGCAAGCTCAGGGCATGGATAATTTCTCGGCGCAAGCATTGGCTGATGCTACCTCGTCTCATCCCTGGTATGCCCGCAGCCATGCCTATTCTACTCACCTGCTCACTAGCGCTTTTCATGATAAAAAGCGCTGGCGCAAGGGCCTGAAAGTGCTCGGTTGCTGCTTATTATCGTGGCACAACCTGCGCTATTTAATTTCGAGGGTGCAATTTCGGCGCAGTTTTGACGCGGCAGGTGATAAATGAACATTGCTTTAGTCGTGGATGCCTTCGATGCGGGCGGCGTGGCGCGGGTCGCGAGTTTATTAGCCAATGGCTTTACCGGCCAAGGGCATCAAGTGGTAGTGGTGGATTTATTAAATCGCGGCGCGGCATATCCACTTGAACCTTCCATTGCTCATTGGCAGGGCAGTGCCGCGCATTATCGGCAAACGATAAAACAAGCCATTGGATTTTTAAATCAATCCGCAATCGACTGCGTGTTGGTGTTATCGATGGGCCGCTTATCGGTTTATTTTGCGCTATTAAGTGTAATGCACGGTTTACGCGCGCCGATGATTTGCTGTGAACATATTGCCTTTGCTCATCATACGCCGTGGGTTAAGGCATTAAAAAAATTGACTTACTGGCGCTATCACGCGGTGGCGTTATTAACTGCGCAAGATAAGCAACGCTTAAATACTTATTGCCGGCACAGCTCGGTGATGTATAACCCGTCGCCGTTTTCTTTATCGGCTACTGACTATCGCGCCTTAGCACAATCGCGTGAAACAGCGCCGCTTGAGGTGCTAGCCATTGGCCATTTAATTGCGCGCAAAGGCTTTGCCCGCTTAATTACGCTGTGGGCGAAATGGTGCGCGAGTGCGCCGGATAATAACGCGCGGTTAACTATTGTCGGTGAGGGGCCTGAATCTGTTGCCCTTCAGGCGCAAATAGCGCAATTAAACCTCGCGCAGCGCGTGCGCATTGTGGCGCCGACAGCGCAGATTGCCGCGCATTATCAAGCCGCACAGCTGTATGTCAGCACCGCGTATACCGAAGGCTTGCCGATGACTTTTATTGAGGCGATGGCGCATGGCTTACCGATTGTCAGTTATGACGTGGCTACTGGGCCGGCCGAATTAATCGCCCATGATGTCAGCGGCAAATTAATTAACGACGGGGATGAGGCGCAATTTATTGCTGCGTTATCTGCGTTATTAACCTCGCCTAATTTACGCTGCCAGTATGGCGCCGCGGCCTATCAGCGCCATGAAATATTTGCTTTGCCGGCGGTTTTGTCTGCGTGGCAGGCGCTATTTTCGACCTTAGGCATCGCGCTCGGCGCCGGTCGCTCAGCGGCCCCGCGGCGGCGACAAACCTAACGAGTTTTTGCTCATGATAGATATCACTAAATTTTCTTTATTAATGTCGGTTTATGGCCAAGATGACCCCGCCTATCTGCAGCAGGCGCTGGAGAGTTTATGTCAACTGACGCTGGCGCCAGCGGATATCGTGGTGGTGGAAGATGGCCCTTTGCCGGTGGCTGTGCAGCAGGTATTGGCCGCGTATCAAGCGCGCTGGCCGCTGCGGCGCCATGCACTGGCTAACAATGTGGGCTTAGGTGCGGCGCTGGCGCACGGCCTCACGGTTTGCCACCATGAGTGGGTGGCTCGCTTTGATAGCGATGATATTTGCCATCCCGAGCGCTTTGCCAAGCAGTGCGCCTATCTTGCCGCTCATTCTGAGGTGGCGCTCCTTGGTGGTTACATTGCTGAATTTGATCACGACTGGCGTCAAGCGCACGCCGTGCGGCAAACGCCCACGCAAGCGCAGGCGATTGTGGCCCACGCGCGCACGCGCAATCCGTTTAATCACATGACAGTGATGTTTAAAAAATCGGCCGTGTTGGCGGCAGGAAACTATCAGTGCGAGTTTTTATTTGAAGATTACGCGCTGTGGGTGCGCATGCTGGCCCAAGGCGTGGTGGCGGCCAACCTAAGCGAGGTGCTGGTGTATGCCCGCACTGGGCGGGCTATGGCGGCGCGGCGCGGCGGCTGGCGTTATGCCCGCGCAGAAGTGGCGCTGCAATGGCGTTTTTTTCGCTCAGGCTTTACCTCTTGGGCGAAGTTGCTGGCCAATTTGTGCGTGCGCGTGCCCACGCGTTTGGTGCCCAGTGCGCTGCGGGTGTGGATGTACCGCACCTGTTTGCGCCGAACATAACCGGAGCGCGCCGCGTAGGTGCGCGCCGTATCGAGATAAGTGTAAAGATAGCTGTCTGTAGGTGGACAAATGAAATTTCATCGTAAAGCCGATGCGTGGTACACCAATGTACTGCTTAATCCCGTCGTGTTATTTATGTTAGGTTGCGGCAGCAATATTTTGCTGCCAGCACTCTCCAGTTGGGGCTGGGGATTTTGGTGGGAAGTAGACTGTGTTCGGATCAATAGTTTAATCGGCGCGTGGCTAGCGTATTTAATTAGCTCGCTGCTGCTGGTGCGTTTTTTAAATTTTCCCGGTACCAGTCCGGTGGTGTATGTGATCCCCACGGTCAGCTCTATTTATGCGTTGTTACTGCTGGTGTTATTAGTGCTGCGCTTAGAGTACAGTCGGCCGCTGCTGATTTCGGCCTATACGATGACGCTGCTATTTTGCTGGATCACATTTAATTTCCGTTTAAATTTTCGGCCAATGACCTATGCCATTGTACCGAGTGGCGAGTATGAGTCGTTGTTGGAAATAGATGGCGTTGAATGGCAGGTATTAAGTGAGCCGTATCAATTAAGCGGACGTGTAGACGCCGTGGTGGCTGATTTTTATGATAAAAAACTCCTTGGCAAAGGCGAGCATTTTTTAGCCCAATGCGCGTTAAATAATATTCCGGTTTATCATATTAAGCAGATAACGGAAGCCTTAACCGGGCGGGCAAAAATAGAGCGCTTGCAGGAAAATAACCTTGGTTCATTAATGCCATCACCTATTTACATCTTGGCTAAGCGTGCATTTGATATTTTATCGGCGTTAGTCGCCATTCCTTTGCTCAGTCCTCTGCTGTTGT
>JBOFMA010000090.1:0-2140 GCA_051658125.1 Aeromonas sp. | reverse complement strand
CGGCCAGCCGCCGCTCTCGCACAAAAAGGGCTAAGTCTTAGCGCCGCGTTGCGACCAAGACTTAAGTGTTGTCGGCGCCGGTGGTGCAATCGCTAACGCGGCACGTAGCGGAGGGTTATCTACCCATCCCTTCGAGCAGAAATGCGCGTTGTATCTGCCTGCGCCTGTTACCACCTGTTGTATATGGACTATAACCATAAATCAATGGTCGCGAGGCTTAAGCGGAAGAAAAAACGGCGCAGCCCGCCGTAACTGCCCTTAACGTCATAACCCCGCGCTGCGGTGCTTGTGGCTCGCTCACTTCAACTGCGGCATTAAATGCTCGGCATAACTATCACACCACGCCTTGGCGCTTATGTTTGCCACCTTCACGTGGTGCGAGTGACCCTACATCGAAAAATAGGCGGCGATAGACCGTCGCCGCGCACCACCCCCGCGTGAATATGGCCACCTCACCTGCGGCTGTGGCCTGGCCGCGCTTAAGTGCGGCGAAACGCTGCGGCTATGGTCGGGCAGGGCGTGATTTGCGCGCAAAAAGTAAAAAAACCGCAATGCCAACCGGCAAGCGTTTCCGGCGGCCGCCGTGCAGGGTAAGCCGCGGAGGCTAACGCCATGCCACTTTGTCGGGCGTAGCGCTACAAAGCGCTACATTACAAGATGTGTGGGGCGCGCAGATAACGCCATAGAATAGCCATTTTATGGCGCTATATGTCTATATTGTGTTCGCATAGGCTTTTTAAGCAAAAGCAAGGCCTTAATAAGTCGTTGCTGACCATAATTCGCGTTGGACAACCACCATAGGTCACTGTTTTTTGCATAAATGTCGCGCGTCACTTACAATTACACGTGACAAAATGCTGCCAATGAGGGCAAATGAGATGACAACGAAACAGGCATTGAGCCGTGATGACATCGTTCGTGCGATTGAAATCATCGTCACGAGCGGAGCACAGCCGACCTATAAAGCGATCATTGCACAGCTAGGACGGGGCTCGAACAGCCAAGTTGGCCCGGTGCTACGTGAATGGTTACAAGAAAATCGCCCTGTGCAACGCAGCACACCGATCCCAAACGTGGTGAAAGAAGCCGCCAGTGAACTGATTGAAAAAGTCTGGCTACAGGCTATTGAAGCGCAGCGCCTGGAAGTGGCAGGTGAGCGTCGTTTGCTGCAAGAGCAAGCACAGATGCACGAGTCGGCTATTGTGGCGATTGAGGCTGAGAATTTACTGTTGATGCAGCAGTTAGAGATTGCCCAGAGCCAAACGGCCCATCAGGTGCAACAGTTGCAGGCAGTGAATGAAAAATACTATGCGCAAACGGAGCAGATGCATCTAATTTCTGGTCAACGTGATCAGTTTGAAAAGCAGCTGCAGCAGGCCAATGACTTTGTGACTCGCGTACAAGAGGCGCAGCGCTTGGCTGAGCAAGCGCAGGCGCGCTGTGAACAGCAACTGCACGCTGCGCAAGTTGAGCTCACGCAATTGCGCAGTGCCCATGGAGTGGTCAGCGAGCAACTGGAACAGGTGCAGCAACAATACCATGAGCAATCCACCTTATACGGCGGTTTAGCCTCAAAACTAGCGCAGAGCGAAGCGACATTACTACAAAGCCAGCAAGCTCTGGAAACCACGCAGCAACAGTTGGCCACCCATGAAAAGGCCCTAGAGGCCTCGCAGCGGCAGCAGTTGGATACCGAGCAGCGCTTACAGAAATCAGAAAAGGAAAGCCAGCAACTGGCCAGTACTGTCGGTGATCTGGAACTGCGCTTAGACACGGCCCAGCAAGAAGTCGAGCAGTGGCAAGAAGAAGCCCGCGATAGGCAGGCACTACAGGCACACGTCAGTGGGCTGACCCAGCAGCTTAAAACGCGGGTAAGCGACAACGAGATGCAGCAGAAAACCATTGATGCATTTACCATTGAGCGCATTCAGCTGGAAACCAAGGTGCAAACCCTGACCGAAATGTTAGAAAAACTCAGTAGCCGTTGATTGAGATATCGGCTCTTAGAACCTGTTCACAATCTCCTGAGCAGGAGAACCAAAAAAGCCAAGTGGATGAACTGCAAGCTGGTGTTGAGTTTACGCTCGCAGTTCTTCCACAACCGCCTGTTCTTTTCCAACCAAGCGAAACTTCGCTCCAC
>JBOFMA010000089.1:0-19852 GCA_051658125.1 Aeromonas sp. | reverse complement strand
CGGCCACGTTCCATGGCTAACATGCTAAGGCCTCGGGGACGGCGGCAATAAACAAGGTGGCCAGTGGCGGCAGGTCGAGCACGATGGAATGTGGCATGCCTTGCCACGGCTGCGACTCACTGATAAACGCTGCTGCCAGCGCATAATCGCTGCCCCAGTAGCGGCCGCTGTCGGTATTGAGCATGACCTGATACGTGCCGGCAGCCGGCACACCTAAGCGATAGCCTTGGCGCGGCACAGGCGTAAAGTTGCTGGCCACTAACATGGCATGCTGCTGGCTTAAATCACGGCGCAGCCAAGCAAACACGCTGGCGGCGGCATCGGTGTGGTCGAGCCAAGTAAAGCCATGGCGCACGTAATCGGCTTGATAGAGGGCCGGCTGGGTTTGATACAGCTGGTTTAAATCCGCGATCAGCTGCTGCTGGCCGGCGTGTTTAGGGTAAGCCAAGAGGTGCCACGGCAGTTGACCATCGTGATCCCACTCGCTACTTTGCGCCAGCTCTGTGCCCATAAAGTTGAGCTTTTTGCCCGGATGGCCATACATGTAGCCCATAAACGCGCGCAAGTTGGCGGTTTGTTGCCACTCATCACCGGGCATTTTGTACAGTAAGGCGTGTTTGCCATGCACCACTTCGTCGTGGGACAGCGACAAGATGAAGTTTTCGTCATAGTGATAAACCATGGAAAAACTCATCTCATTGTGGTGGTGGCGGCGGTGGATCGGCTCTTTTTGCATGTAACTGAGCGCATCGTGCATCCAGCCCATATTCCACTTAAAGCCAAAGCCTAAGCCATCCATGAAGGTCGGCCGCGACACGCCGCTAAAGGCGGTGGACTCTTCGGCAATGGTCATGGTGTGCGGGAATTTTTTATACGCCGCTTCATTGACCCATTTTAATAAGCTAATGGCCTCGTAGTTGTGGTTGCCGCCATCAATATTTGGAACCCATTCGCCATCGTTGCGTGAATAGTCCAAATAGAGCATGGAAGCCACAGCATCAACGCGCAGGCCATCGATATGGAATTTATCCAGCCAATACAAGGCGCTAGCGACTAAAAATTGGCGCACGGTGTCGCGGCCAAAGTCGTAGATATAGGAGTTCCAATCGGGGTGCCAGCCGCGGCGTGGATCTTCATATTCATACAGCGGCGTGCCGTCAAAGCGCGCTAGGCCATGGCCATCGGCAGGAAAGTGCGCCGGCACCCAATCTAAAATCACGCCGATGCCCGCTTGGTGGCAGCTATCGACAAAGAATTTAAAGTCATCGGCGCTGCCATAGCGGCTGGTGGGGGCAAATAGGCCCGTCGGCTGATAGCCCCACGAGCCATCAAACGGGTGCTCGGACACCGGCAAGAGCTCAATGTGGGTGTAGTTCAGTTGCTTGACGTAACTCACCAACTCCACCGCCAACTCGCGCCAGCTTAAGCTGTCACCGTTGGCGTGGCGCTTCCACGAGCCGATGTGCAATTCATAAATAGACAGCGCTTGCTCGCGCTTGTCGTTGTGCTGGCGGGCAATCCAGTCGCTATCGTGCCACTGGTATTGCGTGTGGTCATACACGCGTGAGGCAAACGAGGGGTATTGCTCGCTAAAAAAGCCGACCGGATCGCTTTTGTGTGGTAGGCGCTGGCCGTGAATATCTTTAATTTCAAATTTATAGCGTTCACCGGCGCCAAGCTCTGGCACAAACAGCACCCAGTGGCCGCATTGACTGCGCTGCATTGGGTGGCGGCGACCATCCCAGTGGTTGAAATCGCCAATTAAGCTCACGCTGCTGGCACTAGGGGCGTACACCGCAAAGCGCACGCCGGTAAAACTTTTGCCCAGATGCTCAATGGTACGCAGTTGCGCGCCCAAGGTGTGATACAGATTTTCTGGCGCATGGGTCAAGGTGCTTAAGCCGTCCCACGCTGCGTCGTGAAACTGATACGGGTCAGTGATGGCAACTTCTGGCGCAGCTTCGCCGTGGCCGTAGCGGGCAAATAACTGATAAGGGAAGGGATTTTTGCGGCGAGCTAAGTGGGTGCTAAATAAGCCCGCCGATTCTGCTGGCTGCAAGGTGGCGACAAATTTGCCGCTGTTTAAATCTTTTACCCGCACTTGGCTGGCATCCGGTAGCCAAGCGGTCAGGGTCAAGCCGCTGGCAGCGATCGCGGGGTTAGGCGCTATCAAGCCTAAGTGACTAAAGGGATCGTTACAGCGAGCGGTAACCAAACGTTCAACGAGCATCGAGACATCCTTTCTTGATTTAAGCGGCGGCCAAGGCACGCCTTGGCCGCTAGTTTTACAACGTGTGGGAGTTAAGCGTGTTGGCTGGCAGCGCGGCGCGCCGCACTCATCGCCTGCGCTAGTGCGGCGAGGTGCTCGCTGGCAAACAGATCATCCAGATCGCAGCTCAGCTTGCGCCGCCAGTTTGGGTACTCATGGCTGGTGCCGGGCACATTGACCGGTTTATCCATCGCCAACCAATCTTCCAGTTGGGTGCTAAACAGGGCGCAACTACCGCTGGCCAAATGGCGCTGCAGGGCAAAGCTCAGCGCTTGATCCATCGGCGCCCAGTGGGCATCGCGGCTAACGCGCTCATCCACCACACCATGGCCATGCAGACTATCTAAAATGCGCTGCTTGGCTTGGTGGCGGTCGTGATAAAGCTGCTCTAATTGCGCCGCATCGCTGTACAGGCCCAATTGCTGGCCAAGGGCTAAATCGTCACAGTGCCAAAAGCCGCGTAGCGTTGGCATATCGTGGGTGGTGAGCGCCGACATGGCTTGGGTGGCGTAGTGTGCCGGCGAGATAAAGCCGCCATCGTCTTTAGAGCGTTCAAAAAAGAACACTTTATACGAGTGCACGCCGCGATCGCGCAGCAAGACATCCATGCCCTCCGGCACTGTGCCCAAATCTTCGCCAATCACCAAGCACTGCTGGCGCACCGATTCCAGCGCCAAAATTGCGAGCAGTTCATCGACCGGATAGTGCACATACGCACCGGCACTGGCCGGCGCGCCAGGCGGCACCCACCACAGGCGCAGCAAGGCCATTACGTGATCAATGCGCAGGGCGCCGGCGCCACGCATATTGGCGCGCAGCAGGTCAATAAACGGCGCAAAGGCCGCCTGATAGAGCTTGGCGGGGTTCATCGGCGGCAAGCCCCAGTTTTGTCCTTTCGGGCCCAAAATATCGGGCGGCGCGCCAATGGAGGCTTGTGGGCAGTACAGATCGTGATGGGCCCAAATTTCACTCGAGCCTTCCGATACGCCGACCGCTAAATCGCGATAGATGCCCAGTGTCATGCCGGCGGCTTTGGCTGCGGCATCGACGGCCATTAGCTGCTCATCAGCTACAAATTGCAGGTAGCGATAGAAATTAATTTCTTGTGGATGCTGCGCAATCCACTGCTGCACTGCGTCATTGTCATAGTGCTGGAACGGGTTTGGCCACACCGGCCAGCCCCAGGCGTTGTCGCCTTGGTGATAAAAATGCGCTTGCAGGGCATCAAACGCTGCCTGCTGGGTGAGGCTGTCGCCGCCCGCGGCGACAAACGCGGCAAACGCTTGTTGGCGCGGCGCAGTTAAGGGCGCGGCCATAAAAGCGCGGCGCAATATCGCCAGCTTGGTGCTCACCACGCCTTGGTAATCGACGTGTGTTAGCGCGCGCAGCGCGGCGAGCTTGGCTTGAAACAGCGGCTCGCGCACATCGGCTACCAGCTCGGCGTTGGCCAGATATTCCGGCACTTGGGTGACATCGATATAAGCCACGTTAAGCCAGCGGCGCGAAGATGGGCTGTAGGGGCTGGCGCTTTCTGGATTGGCCGGGTAGAGCGCATGAATGGGGTTGAGGCCAACAAAATCTGCGCCCCACGCCGCGATGTGGCTGACCAGCTGGGTCAGGTCAGTAAAATCGCCAATGCCCCAGTTGTGTTTGCTGCGCAGGCAATAGAGCTGCACACTGGGCCCCCAGACTTTTTTGCCCGCCGCAATGGCCGCCGGCTTATAGCAGGTGCTGGGCGTGATGATGAGCTGGGTGCTTGCCAGTGGCTCGGGGCTAGAATCATCGCTAAGTTGCAAACGGTGATAGCCAAGCGGCGCGGTAAGTGGCAGCGCGAGGCGATAGCAGTGGCATTCTAAATCAGCAAATTCAGCGACATCGATAAGCTCGCCATCAACCGCGGTGAGCTGGCCTTGCTGGCTGGCCTCGGTGTCGCCTTCGGCAAAAAATTGCCAAGTGAAGGTGTCATTAGCCAGCTCTAAGGGCAGACGCAGCTCAAGGCTGAGCGCCTGACCGCTATCGGCCACGATCACCGGATCCAGCGGGCTTAACCAGTGGCGGCGCGTTTCTTGTTCGAGTTGGAAATTAAGCGCCGCTTCGTCGGCCACGTTATAGCCCATGGCGCCGAGCATGGCGGCTTTGGAGCTTTCGCTCACTTGCACCGGTGCGCCCCAGGTGGTGGTGTAGTGGTCGCTGATGCCTTTTGCAGCAGCCAGTTGTGCAATCAATGTGGTCATAGTTAAGCAGTCCCGCTTTGGCATTGATCAAAAAACGCCCCCCGCGCCCGTAATCCTTACGCGCGTGCAGTGGCTAACAGCCTTCCTAGTTTTGCATATTCATCCGGGTGATTTTGTGACGCGGCTGGCACTATTGCGCAAACTCAGCCCCCCGCATCGGGGCCGGCGGCGAGGTGCGGGGGGAGCCAGATGGGCTTTGCGCTGGTCGCGGTGAAGTTAAGTGAAAATAAACAGTTGACTCAAATTCAAGTTCTAGTAAATTGACCGCGGAATTTTCTTTGGCTACTAAACAGTAGGTAACAAATATGACTATCAAAGTAGGTATTAACGGTTTTGGCCGTATCGGCCGTTTCGTTTTCCGTCTGGCTTGTGAGCGTAACGACATCGAAGTGGTTGGTATCAACGACCTGATCGACGTTGACTACATGGCTTACATGCTGAAGTACGACTCTACTCACGGTCGTTTCAACGGCACCGTTGAAGTAAAAGATGGCAACCTGATCGTTAACGGTAAGACCGTACGTGTTACCGCTGAGCGTGACCCTGCGAACCTGAAGTGGGACGCTATCGGTGTTGACGTAGTAGCTGAAGCCACCGGTCTGTTCCTGACCGACGAGACTGCACGTAAGCACATCGCTGCAGGCGCGAAGAAAGTTGTTCTGACCGGTCCTTCTAAAGATGCGACCCCTATGTTCGTAATGGGCGTTAACCACGCCACTTACGCAGGTCAAGAAATCGTTTCTAACGCTTCTTGCACCACCAACTGCTTGGCGCCAATCGCTAAAGTTCTGAACGACACCTTCGGTATCGAGTCTGGCCTGATGACCACTGTTCACGCCACCACCGCTACCCAGAAGACCGTTGACGGCCCATCTGCTAAAGATTGGCGCGGTGGTCGTGGCGCTGGCCAGAACATCATCCCATCTTCTACCGGTGCTGCTAAGGCCGTAGGTGTGGTAATCCCTGAGCTGAACGGCAAGCTGACCGGCATGGCGTTCCGCGTACCAACTCCAGACGTTTCTGTAGTTGACCTGACTGTTAACCTGAAGAAAGAAGCGACTTACGCTGAAATCTGCCAGGCAATGAAAAACGCTTCAGAAGGCGCAATGAAAGGCGTTCTGGGCTACACCGAAGATGAAGTTGTTTCTAACGACTTCATCGGTGAGCGTCAGACCTCTGTATTTGACGCCAAAGCGGGTATCCAGCTGAACGGCAAATTCGTTAAAGTTGTATCTTGGTACGACAACGAAATGGGTTACTCAAGCAAAGTGCTGGATCTGATCGCGCACATCACTAAGTAATTAGTTGAGCGAGTAATCGAATTAAACGCCCCGCCTTGCGGGGCGTTTTTTTATGCGCGCGGCGCGGGCTATAGCGGCGCTTAGCACGGGTAACAGGCGCAAAAAAGGCCGTGCATAGCACGGCCTGAGACGGTAAGGGGGGGTAAATTGGGGGCCAGCCCTTAAGCTTACGCTTCGGTCAGTTCACCTAATTGGCACAAAGCGCTTTGTTCACGCTCAATCGCGCGCCAGCCAATATCGCGCCGATAAAACATATCTTGCCAGCCAATGCGCGCCGCCATGTCATGGGCGCGCGCTTGCGCTTTGGCCACGTTATCGCCCAGTGCCGCCACGCACAAGACGCGCCCGCCTTGGGTAAAACACTGGCCCGCGCTTAAGCTGGTGCCGCCGTGAAACACCTTTTCGCCGGCGGCGTCGGTCTGCGGTAAACCGGTGATCAGCGCCTCTTGCTCATACGCACCGGGATAGCCGCCTGCGGCCAGCACGACGCCGACCGCCGCGCGTGGATCGTATTGCACTTGTTCTGTGGCCAAGCGCCCTTCACAGCCCGCCAAGCAGTGCGCAACCAGATCGGATTGCATGCGCAGCATGATCGGCTGGGTTTCTGGATCGCCAAAGCGGCAGTTAAATTCAATCACTTTCGGGTTGCCGTGGGCATCGATCATTAGGCCTGCATACAAAAAGCCGCGATAGCGCAGGCCATCGGCCTGCATGCCGCGCACGGTGGGCAAAATCACCTGCTGCATGATTTTGTCATGCACAGCCGCGCACACCACCGGTGCCGGCGAATAGGCACCCATGCCGCCGGTATTGGGGCCCATATCGCCATCAAAGGCGCGCTTGTGATCTTGGCTAGTGGCCATCGGCAGCACGTCTTCGCCATCAACCATCACGATAAAGCTGGCCTCTTCGCCGCTTAAAAATTCTTCAATTACCACCCGCGAACCGGCAGCGCCAAACGCATTACCGGCCAGCATATCGCGCACGGCCAAGTTCGCCTCCTTGCGCGTCATGGCCACAATCACCCCTTTACCAGCGGCTAAGCCATCGGCTTTGATCACAATTGGCATAGATTGCTGCTCAAGATACGCCAGCGCGGCGGTTAAATCGGTAAAGGTTTGGTAAGCGGCCGTGGGGATCTGGTGGCGGGTTAAAAACGCTTTGGCAAAGGCTTTGGAGCCTTCTAGTTGCGCGGCGGCGGCGGTGGGGCCAAAGATAGTTAAACCGGCGGCGGTAAAGCTATCGACCACACCGGCCACCAAAGGTGCTTCAGGGCCGACAATGGTCAGACCAATGCCTTCCTCTTGGGCAAAGGCCTGCAGCGCTGCAATGTCAGTGGCGGCAATTGCCACATTTTCGATGCCACTTTCCAGTTGGGTGCCGGCATTGCCTGGGGCCACAAACACGCGAGTTACTAACGGAGATTGCTTTACTTTCCAAGCGAGCGCGTGCTCGCGTCCGCCATTACCAATAATCAAAACTTTCATGCTTTATTCCTTGCGCTGAGCTAACGGCATAAAAAAGGCGGCCGAGCCGCCTTGTGATCAGTGACGAAAATGGCGCATCGCGGTGAAGACCATGCACATGTTGTGCTCATCGGCGGCCGCGATGACTTCATTGTCGCGCATTGAGCCGCCGGGTTGAATGACGCAAGTGATGCCGGCGGCTGCGGCCGCATCAATGCCATCGCGAAACGGGAAAAAGGCGTCCGAGGCCATCACCGAACCGACCACATCCAGCCCTTCATCGGCTGCTTTAAGGCCGGCGACTTTGGCTGAATAAACGCGGCTCATTTGGCCGGCTCCCACGCCAATCGTTTGCCCGCCTTTGGCATAGACAATCGCGTTAGATTTCACAAATTTAGCTACTTGCCAGCAAAACAGCAGATCATCGAGCTCGGCTGATGTCGGCTGGCGGCGGCTGACCACGGTGAGATCGCCGGCGGTAATGCGGCCTAAATCCCGCTCTTGCAGCAAGATGCCGCCATTGACTTGTTTAATCTCTAGCGCGGCGGCGTCATCAGGCCATTGGCCGCATTCGAGCAGGCGCAGATTGGCTTTGGCGCTGATCGCCTCGCGCGCCGCTAGGCTCACGCTTGGCGCGATAATAACTTCCACAAATTGGCGCGCGACAATGGCTTGCGCGGTGGCGCCATCGAGTTCACGGTTAAAGGCGATGATGCCGCCAAAAGCGGAGGTCGGGTCGGTGGCATAGGCGCGGTCATAAGCGGTGAGCAGATCATCGGCGATAGCCACCCCGCACGGGTTGGCGTGTTTGACAATCACGCAGGCCGGTTGGCGAAAGCTTTTCACGCATTCAAGCGCAGCGTCGGTATCGGCAATGTTGTTATAAGACAGCGCCTTGCCTTGCAGTTGGCAACTGCTGGCCACGCAGCCGGTCGGGGCGTTGGCATCAACATAAAACGCGGCCGCTTGGTGGCTGTTTTCACCGTAGCGCAATGTCTCTTTATGCTGCCATTGACGGTTTACTGTGCGCGGGAATGGGCTGGGCTGGGCGGGCAGTTGCTGGCCTAAGTAGTTGGCAATCATGCCGTCATAGGCGGCGGTGTGCTCAAAAGCTTTCACGGCTAAGTTAAAGCGCGTCGCTAAGGTTAAGCTACCCTGATGGGCGTCCATCTCGCGAAGGATGACGGCGTAATCGTGGTGATTGACCGCAATGGCCACATCCTGATGGTTTTTCGCCGCGGCGCGTACCATGCTGGGGCCGCCGATATCGATGTTTTCAATCGCATCGCGCAAGGTGCAACCGGGCGCGGCCACGGTGGCGGCAAATGGATAGAGGTTGACGACCACTAAATCAATCGGCGTGATGCCGCGCGCTTGCATTACCGCATCATCAATGCCGCGGCGGCCCAGAATGGCGCCATGCACTTTGGGATGCAGGGTTTTTACCCGGCCGTCCATCATCTCGCTGGCGCCGGTGTAATCGCTCACCTCGGTCACGGCTAAGCCCGCTTGGCGCAGCAGAGCCGCACTACCGCCTGTCGACAGCAGATCAACGCCTCGCGCGGCCAGCGCTTGGGCAAAGTCCACGAGACCAGTTTTATCCGAAACACTCAGCAAAGCGCGGCGAATAGGTCGAGCTTGTTCCATCAACGTCATCCTTTAGCAAGCGGCGCGGTTAGCCGCGCCTTGAGGGGAAGGGAAATTTCGCCAAACCTTTGCCCCAAAGGCTTGGCGAACATCCCTCTTGGCTCAACGCAGCGCTGATGCAAGGGCAATACGGCGCGCATTTTACACGAATAGCGGCCAAAGAAAACGTTTGCGGTTTAAGTTAAAAAAGCCGCCGCGCGCACGGCGATAAAAAAGCGACCCGAAGATCGCTTGTTTATTGACTGGCCGCCTTACGCGTGGGTGCTTAGCGCTTTGAGCTTGCCGCTGATCTCTTTGCGCTCGCGCGAGAGTTCCGCGTTTTTGATGATGTGGTCATCAACGCGCTCTTCGTAATCGGTGCGCATGTTGGCGATGATCGCCTGCACTTCTTCAATGCTCATGCCCGGCTTGATGTAGTCAGACAGGTTATCGAGCAGCAGTACACGCTTTTGGTTGTCGCGGATCTTCTTTTCGTTATCAGTGATTTCGCGCTTGAGCTTGTTTTGGCGACGCGACAAACGGACATATTCCAGTACATCGGTGAAAATTGATTTGTTCACTTGTTCCATATCGATACCACGCGTTGTTTTAGTTATACAAAAACACAGAAAAAAGCCGGCGCTACTCTACCCACTTCTTCCCAAGATACAAGTCGGCGCCTTAGGCAATCACGCTCGACAGTGAATACTCTTCATCCGCCGCCAGCGTTACCCCCGCCGGTGCGGTAAGCGCCGCTTCCACACACAGCATGCTTAAGTAGCCGTCATCTGGCATATCGGCAAAAGCTTTCGCGCCGTTCGCCCACGGGTTCCACACCACCACGCTGTCGTGATGGCCGTTTTGTACGCGAATGCTGCGCGCGGTGTCGGTAATGGTGACCAGCGCGCTGGGAGCGGTGTAGATGCGATCGAGCGCGCCGGTAAAGGTGAGGGCGCCTTGCTGCGTGCCATCGCTGCCGGTCAGTTTATCGGCATACGGCACGCCTAAGCCGCTGACTTGGGTGGCGTGAATAGCGGCCACCGCCAGATAGGTGTGCAGCGCGCCGCCAAAGGTAAGTGGCGTGTCGCCGGTGTTGGTGGTGGTGAGCACCAAAGAGAGCTTATCGCCAATCAGCACGTCGAGCTCGAGGGTAAATTCGTGCGGCCACAGGGCGCGGGTAGCGTCATTGGCGCAAAGCGACAAGTGCACGCGGGTGCCGTGCGCTTCTTCAAACGCCGCATCTAGCTGCCACTGGCTGGTGCGGGCAAAGCCATGCGCTGGTTTTTCGGCGCCTACGTGCGCCGGTGCTGGGCCAAACCATGGCCAGCAGATCGGAATGCCGCCCCGAATGGCTTTGCTGCCATCGAGCACCGCGCTGTCGCTTAGCCAAATCAGCGGCGCTTGGTTATGGCGCTGATAATGCAGCACGTGGCCACCAAACAGGCTGATATCGGCGCGGGCCCAGGCATTGTGCACAGTTAAGATTGGCAAGCCGGCGGCATTTTGATGCAGGCAGCAGGTGGCGGGTAACGCCGTGGGAGTGGACATAGCAAGCTCCTAACGCAAAAGTGACGTAATGCGCCGGATAGTAGCAGCTTCCTCGGCGGCATAAACTGTGGTGCCGCCATGAAGTGATCTGGCGCACAGTTTGCGACTAGCCGTTAGGGTCCGCCGATAGGCTTATGCTTCAGCTCAAAGATGTTTAGACGTCCAGACGTAAAAACGCTTGTTGACAGCGTGACGGCCAGCACATAGCATCATTTGCTATCAAAGCGTGGCAATAACAGTAGATACATTATAAAAATTGCCGATGCGCAGCGTCTTATGCTGCCACCATCGATGTTAGTGCAATGGGAGTGGGCATGATCAGGTTAAGCCAAATTAACAAGGTGTATGGCGACGGCACGCAGGCCGTGCACGCGCTGCGCGAGGTCAGTTTGCAGGTGCCCGAGGGGCATATTTTTGGCGTGATTGGCGCCTCGGGGGCGGGCAAAAGTACCCTGATCCGTTGCGTCAATTTGCTTGAGCGTCCCAGCAGTGGCCAGGTTTTGGTGGATGGGCAAGATTTAATGGCGCTGTCGGCCACTGAGCTATGCCGCGCCCGCCAGCAAATTGGCATGATTTTTCAGCATTTTAACTTGCTCGCTTCACGCTCAGTGGCGCAAAACGTCGCCCTGCCGCTGGAGCTGGCCGGTTGGCCTAAGCGCGAGATTGAAGCGCGCGTTGCCGATCTGCTGGCCTTGGTGGGCTTAACTGAGCGCGCGAGCGCTTACCCCAGCCAACTCTCGGGGGGGCAAAAGCAACGAGTGGCGATTGCCCGCGCCTTGGCGCCTAAGCCCAAGGTATTATTGTGCGATGAGGCGACCTCGGCACTCGATCCGCAAACCACCCGCGCTATTTTAGAGCTGCTCAAAGAGATCAATAAAAAGCTCGGGCTGACCATTATGCTCATCACCCACGAAATGGATGTGGTAAAGAGTATTTGTGATGAGGTGGCGATCATCAATGCGGGGCAACTGATTGAACAGGGTAAAGTGGCTTGGTTCTTTACCCATGCGAAAACCGCGCTGGCGCGGCAATTTATTGAATCGACGATCCATATCAAGGTGCCGGATGATTATGCCGCGCACTTAAGCGCCGAGCCGGTGGCGGGCGCTTATCCGCTGGTGAAATTGGGCTTTACCGGCAGCACGGTGGATAGCCCGCTGATCTCACAGGCCATTCGGCAATTTAATATCGATATCAGCATTTTAAGCGCCAACATGGATTATGCCGGCGGTGTGAAGTTTGGCTTTTTGCTCGCCGAGCTGTTTGGTGAGCCTGCGGCGTGCGCGCAGGCGCTGGACTATTTCACCCAACATCACATTCAAGTGGAGGTCGTTGGCTATGTCACCTGCCATGATTGATTTATTATTTGCCGCCCTTGGCGACACCTTGCTCATGGTGCTAGCTTCGGCGCTGTTTGGTTGCTTAATTGGTTTGCCGCTGGGCATTGCCCTGCAGGTGACAAAAGCGGGGCACATAGCGGCCAATAGCGCCGTAAATAAGCTGCTCGGCATGCTGGTGAACGTTGGCCGCTCGGTGCCTTTTATCATCCTGCTGGTGGCGATTATTCCTTTCACCCGCTGGGTGGTGGGCACCAGTATCGGCACGGTCGCGGCTATTGTACCGCTGACGGTGGGCGTGGTGCCGTTTATCGCCCGCTTGGTAGAAGGCGCGCTGTTAGAAGTGCCTGAAGGCTTGATTGAATCGGCGCAAGCGATGGGCGCGCGGCCGGGGCAGATTATTGCCAAAGTGCTGGTGCCCGAAGCGCTGCCGGGGCTGATTAATAGCGTGACCATTACCTTGGTCACTTTAGTGAATTACTCGGCGATGGCCGGCGCGATTGGCGGCGGCGGTCTGGGGGATGTGGGCATTCGGTACGGTTATCAGCGCTTTGACCCGTTAGTCATGCTGGTGACGGTGGTGATGTTAGTGGTGTTAGTGCAACTTATTCAGAGTGCAGGTGAGGCTCTGGTGCGAAAATGTGATCATCGTTAAGTGTCAGTTCTTGACAGGAGGTTTTATGAAATTTGGCATTAAATCCGTCGCCGCCGCGCTACTGGCCGGCTTGGTATTGGTTGGTTGCGGTAAGCAAGAGGCCAGCGATGTGCTCAAAGTGGGCGCTATCGCTGGGCCGGAAACCGAGGTGATGGAAGTCGCGGCCAAAGTGGCCAAGGAACAATTTGGCCTGACCGTTGAGATTGTTAATTTCTCCGATTACGTAACGCCTAATGTGGCGCTAAGCGATGGCAGCATCGATGCTAACGCTTTTCAGCATCTGCCTTATTTAACTGCGCAAATTCGCGATCGCGGGTTTAAATTGGTGCCGGTCGGTAACACCTTTGTGTACCCGATTGCCGGTTATTCGAAAAAGATCAAGGCATTAAGCGAGTTGGCTGACGGCGCGAAAATTGCCGTGCCTAATGACCCGACTAACTTGGGCCGCGCCTTAATTTTGCTGCAGCAGCAGGGTCTTATCAGCTTAAAAGCCGACGCTGGGCTAGAAACGACCGTGCTAGATATCGCGGCTAACCCGCGTAAATTTCAGATCATCGAGTTAGAAGCGCCGCAACTGCCGCGTTCACTGGAAGATGTGAGTTTAGCGATTATCAACAATACGTTTGCCCAGCAAGCGGGCTTAAGCTCGAAAGAGCATGGCTTGTTTGTGGAAGATAAGCAGTCGCCGTATGTGAACCTTATCGTGGCGCGCGAAGACAACAAAATGAGCGAAAAAGTGCAGCAGTTTGTTAAAGCTTATCAAACTGATGAAGTGCTCACGAAAGCCCAAGCGCTGTTTGACAGCGGCGTCGTGAAGGGCTGGTAATAGCTACTAAGGCTTGGCTTTTGGCATAAAAAAACGCGCGGTGAACTGCGCGTTTTTTTGTTGTTAAGCCACGGCGTTTGCGGGGGTTAGACCGCGGCCAACGGCTTATGCATCGCTATCGCGAGGCGCTTGATAGGCGGCGGGCATGATGCGCACGAGCCGGATCATGTTGTTTTCTACCTCGACAATTTCCAGTGGATAGCCGGCTAGCCGCAAGCTGATATTGGGCTGCGGGATCTCTTCTAAATATTCCAAAATCGCGCCATTTAAGCTGCGAGGGCCATCAATTGGCAGGCGCCAGCCCATCTCTTTATTGAGCTCACGGATGGTGGCCGAGCCTTCGACTAAAAAGCTGCCATCGGGCTGCGGGTGAATTTCATCGGACGGCGTCGGCGTCATCGAGGTGGTAAAGTCACCGACAATCTCTTCTAAAATGGCATCGAGGGTAATTAAGCCCTGAATATCACCATATTCATCCACAATCAGGCCAATGCGCTCTTTATTGCGCTGAAATTTAGCCAATTGCACGTTAAGCGGTGTGCCTTCGGGGATAAAGTAAATTTCATCCACCTCGCGCAGCAGACTGGATTTATTGAACTGATCTTTGGCCATTAAACGCAGCGCATCGCGGGCGTGCAAAAAACCGACCACATCATCGATGCTATCACGATAGAGCAAGATCTTGGTGTGCGCGCAGTGCGCCAATTGGCGCAAAATGGTTTTCCAATCATCATTGATGTCGATGGCGTAGATTTCGCTGCGCGGCACCATGATGTCTTCAACCAGCATTTTGTCGAGATCCAAAATACTCAGCAGCATCTCTTGGTGGCGCTGCGGGATCAGACTGCCGGCTTCATTGACGATGGTGCGCAGCTCTTCGGCGTTTAAATCATTGCTTTTGTTTTGGTTAATACGTAGCAATTTAAGCAGCATGGTGGTAATGCCATTGATCAGCCAAACCAACGGCGACAGCGGCACCATTAGCCCTTTTAAGATCCACGACGCTGGATAGGCAATGCGCTCGGGGAACATGGCCGCCAAGGTTTTGGGCGTCACTTCGCCAAAGATCAGCACGATGATGGTCAGGCCAAAGGTGGCCACTGCCACGCCTAAATCGCCAAACAGGCGAATACAAACGATGGTGGCAATCGCCGAGGCCAAGATATTGACCAAATTATTGCCAATTAAAATCAGACTTAATAACTGGTCGGGGCGGGCGAGCATCTTTTCGACCCGGCGCGCCGCCTTGTGCTTGCTTTGGGCTAAATGGCGCAATTTATAGCGGTTAATTGACATCAAGCCGGTCTCAGAACTTGAGAAAAAGGCCGACATAAAGATCAAGATCACGAGTACCAAACTTAAGGTGCTCGTCGCAATGCTCTCCAAAGCAAACTCCTACTGTTGGGAAAAATTCAGATAATCAAGGGCGCGCCGCAACAGGAATGCGGCGCGAAAACGGCCTAGCTCAGCAGCACTTCTTTGACAAAGCGGCTGCCAAAATAGGCCAAAGTTAATAACGCACTGGCGCATAGACTTAAGCTAATTACGGTGCGCCCACGCCAGCCGCGCTGGTGGTGGCCCCACAACAGCAGCACATACAGCAACCACGCGCCTAACGTGAGCACAGTTTTGTGGGCAATGCCTTGGCCAAAGAGGCCATCGATAAAGAGCACGCCCACCAGCATAGAAGCGCTCAGCAGACCAACGCCAACCCACAGTTGGGAAAATAGCTGGCGCTCAAGGCTCAGGAGCGGCGGTAAGGCGGGCAGCGCGGCTAATTTACGCTGTTTTAATTGCCGGCTGACCCACGCCAGCTGCAAGGCAAATAGGCTGGCGATCATCAGCATGGCATAGGCGAGCAGGGCGAGCGCAATATGCAGCATCAACCCCGGCTGGGCTTCGAGTGGGCTGCGATAGTGGTCGGGGATCAGGGCATTGGCGCTTAGCACCAAGGCAGAAAAGCCATACACCACCGGCAGCAACAGCCAGCTGTTTAAGCGCGCCGCGCCCAGCGTCATGATGGCGCTAATCAGCCAACTAATAAACGAGGCGATGGTGAGCATGCTCAGCTGCGTGCTGGCTAACTGGCTGCCATCGATAGCGGCGGCCCCCGCGTGCGCAAGCAGCGCAAAGCCGCCCCACAGGCGAGCACTGCGCCCAGCGGTGCGGCCTTGGCTCAGTAACTGTTTGAGCAGACTAACGATGGCGAGCAGATAACCCAGCAGCGCCAAGACACAGAGAACGATCATCACAAGCACTATCTATCAGAGGTGAAATCAGGGCCGGCAGTATACCCCGCATGCCGCGGTGTGAATAGCTATGTCAATCACGCGAGCACGCACAACAGTGCCAGATCTTTAGCCAAGGTTTGATATACTGCCGGCAATTTTATTGCTAACACGGAATTAGCCGCATGTTTGAGAATTTGACCGAACGCCTTTCGCGCACGCTGCGCAATGTCAGCGGCCGCGGCCGCTTAACCGACGACAACATTAAAGAGACGCTGCGTGAAGTGCGCATGGCCTTGCTTGAGGCGGATGTGGCGCTGCCGGTGGTGCGTGATTTTGTGGCGCGGGTAAAAGAGCGGGCGGTCGGCCAAGAAGTGGCCAAATCGTTAAGTCCCGGCCAAGCCTTTATCAAAATTGTGCATGGCGAGCTCGTCAGCGTAATGGGTGAGGCCAACGAAGAGCTCAACTTGGCCGCGCAGCCGCCGGCCATTGTGTTGATGGCCGGTTTACAGGGCGCCGGTAAAACCACAACCGTGGCCAAGCTGGCCAAGTTGCTCAAAGAGCGGCACAAGAAAAAAGTGCTGGTGGTCAGTGCGGACGTTTATCGCCCGGCGGCGATTAAGCAGTTACAAACCTTGGCCAGCGATGTCGGCGTGGAGTTTTTCCCTAGTGACGCGAGCCAAAAGCCGCTCACCATTGCCAACGACGCGATTAGCTTTGCGCGTAAGCAATTTTTTGATGTGGTAATTGTCGATACCGCCGGTCGCTTGCACGTCGATAGTGAAATGATGGCCGAAGTGGTGGAGTTGCACGCGGCGATTAAACCGGTAGAAACCCTGTTTGTGGTTGATGCCATGACCGGCCAAGATGCTGCCAACACCGCCAAAGCGTTTAACGAAGCGCTGCCGCTCACCGGCGTGATTTTGACCAAAGCCGACGGCGATGCCCGCGGCGGTGCGGCCTTGTCGGTGCGCCATATCACCGGTAAGCCGGTAAAATTTATCGGTATGGGCGAAAAAACCGATGCACTGGAGCCATTTCACCCCGATCGCTTAGCCTCGCGTATTTTGGGCATGGGCGATGTGTTGTCTTTGATTGAAGAAGTTGAGCGCACGGTTGATAAAGAAAAAGCCGCCAAACTGGCAGATAAGGTCAAAAGTGGCAAAGGCTTTGATTTAGAAGATTTTCGCGAGCAATTGGCGCAGATGCGCAACATGGGCGGCATGATGGGCATGCTGGATAAATTGCCCGGCATGTCGGGGCTGCCAGATAACGTCAAAGAGCAGATGGATGACAAGCTCACTATTCATATGGAAGCCATCATTAGCTCAATGACACCGAAAGAGCGTGCCCATCCCGATTTAATCAAAGGCTCGCGCAAGCGCCGCATTGCGGCCGGTGCTGGTTTGCAGGTGCAGGATGTCAATAAGCTGTTAAAGCAGTTCACCGAAATGCAGCGCATGATGAAAAAAATGTCCGGTAAAGGCGGCATGCGCAAAATGATGAGCCAAATGAAGAACATGCTGCCGCCAGGCTTTGGCGGTGGGCGTCCGTTCTAAGGATTTGTCCGCTCTGGACAAAAAATAGCTGCGTTAGTTGCAATTACTTGGAATATAAGTAGAATTGCGCGGCTTATTTTAAGCTGTGGTCCGCGTATTGGCGGGCCTTATTCATTGATGTTAATGAGGACGATATGGTAACCATTCGTTTACAACGTGGTGGCGCGAAAAAGCGTCCATTTTACCAAGTAGTGGTAACTGATAGCCGTTCAGCTCGTGACGGTCGTTTCATCGAAAACGTGGGTTTCTTCAACCCAGTAGCCTCTGGCAACGCTGAAAAGCTGAAGCTGGACCTGGCTCGCGTTGACCACTGGATCGCCACTGGCGCCACTGTGTCTGACCGCGCAGCCAAGCTGATCAAAGACGCGCGTAAAGCCGCTTAATCAGTCCAGCGGTAAGGAGTTAAGGTGGAAAAACCTATAGTTCTCGGCACCCTCGGGACCGTCTACGGCATCAAGGGCTGGCTGAAAGTGAACTCCTTCACCGATGTTGCCGAAGCGATTTTCGATTACAAGCCTTGGTTCATTAATGAACACGGGGTGTGGCGCGAAATCCAAGTTTCGGCTTGGAAGCGACACAATAAGGGCATGATTTGCAAACTCGAGGGTATCGATGTGCGCGAAGAGGCCCTGGCTCTGACCAATGTCGAGATTGGCGTCCCCGCTGATCTGTTGCCGGCGTTACCTGAAGGCGAATTTTACTGGCGTGACCTTATCGGTTGCTCGGTAATGACCACTAAAGGTTACGACTTAGGCAAGGTGACCGAATTAATGGAAACCGGCGCCAACGATGTGTTGGTGGTTGCAGCTAATGTAAAAGATGCCTTCGGGACAAAGGAGCGGTTAATTCCGTTTCTAGAAGAGCAGGTGATCAAGTCAATTGATCTCACCGCTCGCACGATAGAAGTTGACTGGGACCCGAGCTTTTAGTTTTCCCGCGTAACGAGTGGCAAGGAGAGTTTATGTGGATTGGGGTGATTAGCCTTTTTCCTGAAATGTTTCGCGCCATTACCGAACACGGGGTGACAGGACGGGCGGTCAAGCGTGGTTTGCTGCAGGTTTCGTGCTGGGATCCGCGTGACTTTACCCACGACAAACATAGAACAGTCGATGATCGTCCCTATGGTGGTGGGCCAGGCATGCTGATGATGGTACAACCGCTGCGTGACGCGATTCATGCGGCTAAAGCGGCAGCAGGCGATGGCGCGACAGTGATTTATCTTTCGCCACAAGGGCGCACGCTAACCCAAGCGGGCGTAACCGAGTTAGCGCAACACAAGAAATTAATCTTGATTGCGGGGCGATACGAAGGTATCGACGAGCGCGTGATCCAAACCGAGGTTGACCAAGAGTGGTCCATCGGCGATTACGTGTTAAGTGGTGGCGAGTTGCCTGCCATGACCCTGATCGACGCGGTTTCGCGTTTAGTGCCAGGTGTCTTAGGCGATATGGCCAGTGCCGAGCAAGACTCGTTTACACAAGGCTTGTTAGACCACCCTCACTATACTCGACCAGAGGTGTTAGATGGGCTCGAGGTGCCAGCGGCACTGATGAGCGGCAATCATAAACAGATTGCCCGCTGGCGTGACAAACAAGCGCTT
This sequence comes from Aeromonas sp., assembly GCA_051658125.1. GTDB lineage: Bacteria > Pseudomonadota > Gammaproteobacteria > Enterobacterales > Aeromonadaceae > Aeromonas. Next base: position 1,203 of record JBOFMA010000089.1, on the reverse strand, counting down.
GGTCGGACGTGGCTACGACGACCAGAACTTATCAACAACCTAGCTCTGACTGACGAGCAAGAACAACTTCTTGCCGAGTTTGTCCGCGAAGCGCGTGACTGACGTTTAGTAGAGTTTTCAGTTTATCCTAGGTAAGGAAAGACAATGAGCAAGATTATTCAGCAGCTGGAACAAGAGCAACTGCGTTCCGATATCCCAGCCTTTGCCCAAGGCGACACCGTACGCGTACAAGTACGTGTTAAAGAAGGTGGTAAAGAGCGTCTGCAGGCGTTCGAAGGCGTCGTTATCGCTAAGCGTAACCGTGGCCTGCACTCTGCATTCACCGTGCGTAAAATCTCTAACGGCGAAGGCGTTGAGCGTGTATTCCAGACCCACTCTCCGCTGATCAGCAGCGTAGAGCTCAAGCGTCGTGGTGACGTTCGTCGCGCTAAGTTGTACTACCTGCGTAACCTGTCTGGTAAAGCAGCACGTATCAAAGAGAAGCTTAACTAATTTACTCGTTACGAGTATTAAGCCTCGCATGATACTTAAGAGCCCGCGAAGCGGGCTCTTTTTGTTGCGCGGTATTTGCCCGTTGGCCCGCATTGCGGGCGTTTTTGTTTAAAGCCTACATTCCGCACCTGATTTAGGAATAAATTTGTCGGTAGCGTTCACCCAATACCGCCAAAATGATCTGCTGATCTCCGGTTAGCTCCGTTATCTGTGGCGGGGCTTCTCCCTGTCGATACTCATGAATGCCACCAAAGCGCAAAAAGATCCAACGCGCCGTTGGCCGCTGCGTTGGCTTCTTTTTCATATCGGCCACACTGCGGTTCTGCGCCACTAACCCCTCCCGGATCCGGTGCTCCAGGGCCGCATAAATCATCAGGCTACAGGTCATCACCATCAGCAGCGCTTCGATACGTTCCGGTTTTTTCAGGTACAGTGAGGAGGTTAAAAATTCCGGGCTCTTGAGAAAACGAAAACCGCGCTCGACATTTTGCTGCGCCTTATAGGCGGCCAATAGTTCGGCTATGGTCAGCGTGTCGCTGTGGTCATTGGTCGCCAGAATAAACACCCCGGTCTTGATCTGATCCCCCAAAACTGGACATGTCATTAAGCGGCGTGTTTAAGCTCGAACTCGAGCGGGGTTTGGTAATCTAGCGCACTATGCATGCGCGTTTGGTTGTAATCAATTTCCATGTACTCAAATAGTCGATTTTT
>JBOFMA010000088.1:0-4180 GCA_051658125.1 Aeromonas sp. | reverse complement strand
GTGGAATGCGGATTTGCAGAAAACGGGGATGTGGTCGGCGCGCTCAATGTATTAAGGGCGGGACACGCCCGGTTAGCCTGTGAAGTGAGCGGTGCAATAATGCCGGTAGCAGCAGGAATCCACCGAGGTGAGTTGGGCGTTTTCGCCTAGCCACGGTAGGGATCCTCGGCCTTTAGGCCGAGGAGGATGTCAAAAGAGTCACTGGCCTTTGTGGCCGCCTATGGCATCAAGTGCTATTTGATTTGCCAAGATCTCAATCAGCTCAAGAGCCGTGAGTTTCTACGGCCATGATGATACCATCACCAGTAACTGCCATGTGCAAAACGCCTATCCACCCAATCGCCTCGAGACAGCCGAACACCTCTCACGCCTGAGCGGGCAAACCACGGTAGTTAAAGAGCAGATCACCACCAGTGGCCGGCGCAGTGCCGCGCTGTTGGGCCAAGTTTCGCGCAGTTTTCAAGAGGTGCTGCGGCCGCTGTTAACGCCCGATGAGTGTTTGCGTATGCCCGGCGCGCATAAATTAGCCAACGGGGAAATTGCCCGCGGCGGCGATATGCTAATTGCGGTGGCCGGTTTTCCGGTTATTTATGGTCGTCAGCTGGTGTACTTTCAAGACCCGATCTTTCAGGCGCGTGCCGCAATTGCTGCGCCAGCGCAGAGCGATACCACTGTCACAGCGCCGCCGCCATGGGTTTCTATCTAAAGCGCCTTGGCGTGGCGCTCGCGGGCGCGGGGGTGATTAGTCTGGCGCTGCTGGCCCTGTGCGCGGCGGCCGGCATGCGGGTTAACAGCAGCAAAAGCGTGCCGCTTGGTATCTATTGGCAAATCACCGCCCCGATCCGCGTTGGCGCTTATGTGCTGTGGTGCCCGCCAGAGTGGCCGCTGTTTGCGCAAGCTACAGCCCGCGGTTATATCGGCGCCGGCTTTTGCCCGGGCGGTTACGGCTACTTGATCAAACGGGTGGCGGCGGCGGCCGTGGATCGGCTGCACATTAGTGCGCAAGGGGTGCAGGTCAATGGCCACTGGCTCGCACACAGTCAGCCGCTGCCGCATGACAACCTCGGCCGCCCGCTGCCGCGCTATGCACTCGCGCCCTACCGCTTGGCGGCCGAGCAGGTGTTATTAATGTCGGATGTCAGCCACAGCTCCTTTGATAGCCGTTATTTTGGTCCGATCGCGCGCCAGCAGATCCGCGCCGTGCTGCGGCCGATGTGGACGTGGTAGCGCGGCGCTAAAGCGCGCTCACGCCGGCCGGCACGGCTGGGGCAAGGGGTTAAAGTGGTTGGGGATTTCAGGATGAAATTATTTTACTCACGCCAGTCAGGGCAAGGGCTGAAGGCTTATTGGGCCTATGGGGACAGCGGTCGGCGTGCGAGGGGCAAGCACGGCGCTGATCCGCTTAGCGCCTAGCCGCTAGGCGGATCTGGGGGGAAGGCGGCGGACGGTAACGCGAGCGCCGATCGCGCAAAAAAAACCGCCGCTAAGCGCCGTGGGGCGGTTTAGCAGCGGGCGGTTTAACGCAGCCGGGGGACGCAATTAGCGCGTGCGGGCTTAGGCACCGGCCGCGCTGTAAAACACCAAGCGCGCTTGCGTGCAGCACCCTTGCCGGCAGAGGGTGGCGTCGTGGCGCACAATGCGCCCATTGCGCAGCCACGGTTGCAACATGGCCTCAATCGCACTGGGCGTGGTGGCAAACTGCTGAGCCAGCTGGCACAGGCTCGCGCGGCCATGCAGCTGCACGTAGTCGGCAAGTTCACGCACGATCATGCCGCCACCGCCTGCAACGCCGGTGCGGCGGGTAATAAGCGCCGGCCATAACGGCGCCCGAGCAGCCACAGCGCGGCGCTAAGGCTACTAAAGATAGCCAGCCAGCCGAGACTTTGCGCGGGATGAGCGCTAAAGGTGCCGAACTGGTAACACAGGGTGGCGGCCATAAAGGCGATGTAGTTACACCATGCGGCCGTGAGCAGCGCCCAACTGCGACCGGTTTCACGCACTAGGGCGCCCATCGCGGCGGCACACGGCATGTACAGCAACACAAACAATAAATACGCGAGGGCGCCGGCCGTGCCATCAAACTGCTGCTGCAAGCGGCGGTAGGTCGAGGCGGCAACCGCTTGTTCACTGGCCGCTTGCTGTTGATCATCGAGTTCGCCCACGCTCAGGCCGAGCGGATCGAGTGGGTCAATCGCCGCTAGGTTGTGGCCAATACTTGCGATCGCCTCCTGTAGTGCCGCGCGCAACGAAAATGCACTCGGCGCGGCCGCGGGCGCGGTTTGGTACAGGGCATCGAGCGTGCCGACTAAGGCTTCTTTGGCAAAAATGCCGGTCACCAGCCCTACCGTGGCCGGCCAGTTATCGGCCTGCACCCCCATCGGGGCCAGTAACGGCGTTACCTGCTGACTGGCATAGCTCAGCAACGAGTCGTGCCGGCGCGTGAGATGCACGCGGCCATCGGTACCGATCGCATTGAGCATGCTCAGTAGGGCCACGACCAGCACAATGGTTTTGCCGGCACCAAATACAAAGCCATGCAGTTTATGCCAAGTAGTGAGCAGCACCGCGCGCGGGCGCGGCCATTCATAATCGGGCAGCTCCATAAGCAGCGAGTCACTGCTACCGGGCAAGAGCGTGCTGCGTAGCCACAGGCCGGTGAGCACGGCCACGCAGATGCCGAGCACATAGAGAGCAAACACCAGATTTTGCCCATTCTCGGGAAAGAAGGCCACGGCAAACAGACTGTAGATCGGCAAGCGCGCGCCACAGGACATAAACGGCGCCATCGCCGAGGTCATCAACCGTTCGCGCATCGAGCCGAGGGTGCGGGTGGCCATAATGGCCGGCACGTTGCAGCCAAAGCCCATCAATAGCGGCACAAAGGCTTTGCCTGGTAGGCCCAGTTTGCGCATCAAGGCATCGACCACAAACGCCGCGCGCGCTAAATAACCTGAGCTTTCTAGTGTGGAGAGAAACAGATACAGGCAGGCGATCACCGGAATAAAGGTGGCGACAGTTTGGATGCCACTGCCTAAGCCATCGGCGAGCAGACTGCCAAGCCAGCTCGGCGCGTGCAGTTGCGCGAGTAAAAACTTGGGCCCATCAATAAACAGCGCACCGGCGAGGATATCGAAAAAATCAATAAACGCGCTGCCGACGTTAATCGCAAACATGAACATCAAGTACATGACGGCCAAGAAGATCGGTAAACCGGCCACGCGGTGCAGGAGGATATTATCTAGCCATTGGCCTTGTAAGCTGCGGCTCGCTTTGGGCACGGCCGCCGCCACCCAGCGATGAATATGGTCATAGCGCACATCGGCCAGTTGCACGTCCACATCGATGGCGTGCTGGGTTTGTGCCACGCAAGCGGCCAGTGCCGGCACGGGCGCCGCGCTGGGGTTTTCTAAATAGCGTAATGCGCAGCCACGGGCACTGAGCGCAGGATCGGTGGCTGCATCAGGCGCTAAATCGGCCAGCTGCGTCAGCGCCATTTCAAGTACACGACCGTAATCGAGCGTTAACGCGGCGCGCGGTGTCCGCGCTTGGGCGAGCAGCTCTGGCAGTTGGGCCTTAAACTGCTGCACTTCGCCGGCGTTATGCGCACTGAGCGCCACGACAGGCACATCCAGCGCTTGGGCTAACTCGCTTACGCGCAATACCTCGCGCCGTTTGCGCAGCAGATCTAATTTGTTGATCACCAACACCAGCGGCAGGCCTAACTCACGCAGTTGGATGCTCAGATAGAGTGAGCGGGCGAGGTGGTGGACATCCACGACGTTGAGCAGCAGCTGCGGGCGTGCAGTGTGCGGATCGCCGGTCAGGACATAATCGGTACTGATGTGCTCATCGATACTGGCATCGATGCCGGCGAGGCTGTAAATACCGGGCAGGTCTAAGACCTCGATCGCTTGCTCGGTGCCGGCCGCGCCTATCTGGCAATAGCCGATTTTTTTATCCACCGTGACCCCACTCCAGTTACCCACTTGTTGACGGGCACCGGTTAAGGCATTGAACAGGGAGGTTTTACCGCTATTGGGGTTACCGATAGTGGCGATTAATGGCAACGTCACGTGCGTACCTCGATGAGTGCGGCTAAGGATTTTTGTATGCATAAGGCGATGCCTTGGCTTTGCACGTGCAGTGGATCTCCGAGCGGGGCGACGCGCAGCAGGCGGAT
>JBOFMA010000087.1:0-9212 GCA_051658125.1 Aeromonas sp. | reverse complement strand
TCATAAAACAGCATACCTTGCGCATCGAAGCGCCGATCACTGATTTGCAAAGGATAATCATAATCGCCGCTAGGTAAGCGCAAGGCTTGAGCTGATGGATCTTGTTCATCCCCTGAATCTAAGCTATCAAATAATAAATAAAAGCCACTTAAGCCGCGGTAAACATTAGCCCCAGTATAATTTTCGGTGTGATCGTGATAAAACAGCGTGCCGAGCGCTTCGTTTTTGTCGCCATAGCCACTTGTACTAGTGGAAAAACCCGCAGGCAAATTCATATACAGATGATCTTTAAACTGGCCTGGCGCGGTCAAGGTGGGCCCTTTTAATAACGCGCTGTGAAAATCGCCCGGATAGCCATCACTTTCTGCGGCGCAGTGTAAATTGTGCAAATGGGTGCAAATCTCGGGTACGCCAAAGCCTATGTGTTCAGGGGGTAAAAGATTATGAATACGACAAATAATTGGCTTGCCGTAATGGGCATGTATAACCGCACTGGGCATATCCGGCAGCGTTGTATCACTGGCTGTTGCTTGATAGCCCCATAAGGCTTGCGCGGGATAGGCGGGGTTAAAAACCCAATCATCGAGTTGCCGCGCAAAGAGCTCATAGGCTTCAAAGCCATATTTATTATTAACTTCATTCCAATATTGATGAGCCGGCCGCCCCGCTTCGCCTGCGAGTAGATTGGCGGTGAGTTTGGGCGCCGGATCGAGCGTGCTATAAGCGAGTGGCGTCAAGGTGCTGGGTAAAACCTCGGCCCACGGCGTGGTGGCTGGGCTAGGCGGGATCTCGGTGGCTAGCACCGGTTCATCGACGGCAAAAGCTGGGCGGCTTAGGTACTGGCTAATCCCGATGCCGGCGGCGCCGAGCATAAAATGACGCCGTGTCAGTGCCAAGTTGGGGGCTGCCTCAACGTTATCTGGGATAGCGGAACGCTTTTTCATGATCTTCTCCTTAAAATCAAGTTCAATAAACCACAGCGGTGGTTAGCGTATTAGTGCATCACCACTCTTTGAAGGCTAGTTGCAGCCGATTTAGCATGGGTTTAAATAAATAATTTAAAAAGGTACGTTCTCCTGTTTTGATCACCACATTGGCCGGCATACCGGCTTTTATTTTATTTACCGACAATAATTTTAAACCCTCGTCGGTGACATGCACCTGCGCTAAATAATAGGGTTGCTGCGTCACCTCATCGACTAAGCGATCGGCCGATACGGTCAGCACTTTGGCTGGAATTGAAGGTAAGAAGGCATGGTTTAAGGCGGGAAATAAAACTGACACGGCTAATTCTGGTTGGATTTTATCAATCGCGTTAACCGGTATTTTGGCATCGATTTGTAGCGGCTGCGCACTGGCGGCAATATCCATAATTTTTTCGCCAGGCTGAATAATGCCGCCTAAGGTGGTTACATTAAGGTCAAGCACGGTCCCCGCGATAGGCGCCAAGATAGCGCTGTTATTTAACTCATGGGCAATCGCTTCGATCTCATCATTAAGTTGTGCCAACTCTTTTTGTTGGCTGGCCAACTGGTCGTCTATGTCGCGGCGATATTCATGGCTAATTTGCGTTAGCTTGATTTTACTCTCGCCTAACGCTGAGTTTAATTTAGCTAAATTAAGAGCATCTTCCGATAACGTACCAGATAACTCGGCCTGTTGCTGCTCGAGTTTTAACAGTTGCACCTTAGGATAGAAATTTTGGTCACTAAGGGATTTTGCACTGCGCAACTCGGTGCTGACTAATGCAAGCTGGTGGGTATGGTGTTTAATGATATTGCTAATATCATTGATCTGCTTATTTAAGCCGGCGATATTTTCTTGTGTTAGGGCAAGGCTACTTTGGTAGGCCAAGCGGCGGGTGGCAAATAGATTCACCTGCGCTGCGCGCACCTCGGCTAAGCGTGGGTTATGTGCAAACCGTTTATCTAATCTTTGGTCAAATTTGATGGCAGCTTGATTGCTTTGTTCAGCTTGCAAGCGATCGGCAGTACTCTTACTTTGAATAAATTGCGCCACTAAACTGCTATAGCGCGCAGTTAATTGGGTGTTATCTAAGGCTAGCAGGGGTTGATGCTGCTTAATAACTTGCCCCTCTTGCACATAAATCGCTTTGATGCGGCCACCGGTTAAGTGCTGAATGGATTTCCTATTCGATGACAAGGTGACGGTGCCATCGGCTACCACCCCAGCATCGAGCGGCGCTAGGCTCGCCCACAGTAAAAAGCCACCCAAGGCGGCGGCCAATAGGCTTAAGCCTGCATACAAACTTGGCCAAGGATTGGTTGGCACGGCGGCAAACGCTGTGGTGAGTTCATCGTGCTTTACTAAGGCGTGCGGTGGCGTCGTTGGCACCGCTTGCAGGGGCGCATTGCTCATTGTAAGGTCTCGCTCAGGCTAGAAACGGCGGATACGGGCGGGTGATTGATGGCCGTTACGGTGTGATCGGTATTTATCGCCGCGCTGCTTTGACGCTCATTCATGCGCAATACATTGGCTTGGCGCAATTTATTAAACACCTCATCGCGCGGGGCAAACTCTTGCACACTGCCCTCTTTTAATAAGCAAATTTTATCGGCAATCCCCAGCAAAGTGGGGCGGTGGCTGATCACTATTACCGTTTGCCCTTGGCGCTTTAACTGCATGAGGGCTTGGATTAAGGCGGCTTCACCGCTGTCATCTAAATTAGCATTAGGTTCATCTAAAACGATCAGTGCGGGCTGGTTATACAGGGCGCGCGCTAGCGCAATGCGCTGGCGCTGACCGCCCGATAGCTGATAACCCCCGGCGCCAAGCCCGGTATCATAGCCTTGTGGCAGGTGCAAAATAAGCTCATGCACGCCGGCCAATTGCGCCGCCGCAATAATCAGCTCACTGCTGATCGCGCCAAAGCGTGCAATATTTTGTGCAACGGTGCCCTCAAATAATTCAATATCTTGTGGCAAATAGCCTAATGCGGGGCCCAATTCGCCGCGATCCCATTGCGCCATATCAGCGCCATCAAGTCGCAAGGTGCCAGCGACAGTGGGCCACGTGCCCATAATGGCTTTAGCAAGAGCACTTTTCCCCGCCGCCGAAGGGCCAATCACGCCGAGTAATTCGCCTTTATTTAAGTTAAAACTAATATTTTTTAAAATCAGCCCCTGACTGCCGGGAGCGCGCACACAAACATTATCTAATTGTAAATTACCTTGCGGACGCGGCAGTGGCAACGCAGGACTCGGCGCTGGGTAGGTAGTTAATAGCTGCGTAATATGCTGCCAAGCTAAGCGCGCTTGAATAAATTGCTTCCAATGGCTAATCACTTGTTCCACCGGGCTCAAGGCGCGGCCTAATATAATCGAGGCCGCAATCATTAAACCACCTGACAGTTGACCTTGGATAACGAGCCAAGCACCGGCGCCAAGGGCAATCGATTGCAGTAATAAGCGTACTAAACGACTTAAGCTGCTCAGTAAGGCAGCGCGGTCTGCGGTATGGGTTTGCAGTAGCACAATGTGCTGCTGCTGGGATAGCCAAGACGTTCGGATATTGGCCAGCATCCCCATTGCGGCAATAACATCAATATTTTGTAATTGCCGGTTCAGGTGTTGGCTATTGTTTATTTGTAATTGATTGGCTTGCTCTATGGGCGCTGTGGTTATTTTTTCACTAAGCAACGTTAACGTCAGTAGCGTAATTATGCCAAATAACGTTAGATAGCCTAATAACGGATGGATAAGAAATGTAATGGCTAAATAAATAGGTGCCCATGGGATATCGACCAGCGCGCACAGGGCATTGCCCGCAAGAAACTGCCGTAGTTGCATCAATTCATGGCTGGCTTGCGCCGGATTGTGCGCAGCGGTGCGCAATTTTCGCGTGAACGCGGCATTAAATACATCATGGCTTAACGTCATATCAAATTGGTTGCCGATGCGCACTAACGCCCGTGCGCGCAGCCATTCCACCGCGCCAATTACAAGATAAAAGCCGATCAATAGCAGCGTTAGCATCAGTAACGTGGTGGTGTTTTGACTCAATAAAACGCGGTCATACACTTGCAACATGTAAATGGCGGGTGAAAGCAACATCATATTAATTGCGCAGCTAAATAAAATAAGCACGGCTGTGGCCGATTTTAGTTTATGAACAAGCGTATAAAGCGCAGTAGTTTGCGGCTGTGCTGGCATAAAACCTCCTTGTAATCAGCCGAAGGGATAAACCGGTGCGCAACACGGCGCACCGATTTATGACGCAACTCTAGATCAATTGGCCATTATTATCAAAGTAAAGGCTGGGTGATGTGAGCTCAAATTTAAAATCAGCGAGCGTCACACTGGTTTTATTTATTCCCGTGAGGGTAATAATATTGTCCGTATCTAAGATAACGTCAGTGGCCGTGCCCACTAATGCCTGCTGCAGGGTGACGCGCTGGGCAAAATTATCCGTGGTAATGCCGTATTGGCCTAGATCAATATAGTCTTGGCCACCGGTAGGATTGGCATCAAAATCACGGATAGTGTCTCGACCACTAGCAAGACCAAACGCAAAGATATCGTTGCCGGCTTGGCCAAATAAAATATCATTGCCAACGCCGCCCTCGATAAAATCATTGCCTGCCCCCGCGCGCAGTGTATCGTTGCCGGCCATGCCAAGTAATTTATCATTGCCTGCACCGGTGGTAATTAAATTATCCAGCTGATTGGCTTGGGTGATAAAATCCCCTGTGCCAATAAAGGCCAAACGCTCGATATGCTCCTCTAATAAATAGCGGGCTAGATCGGTATTGATGGTGTCTGTACCTTGATTGGCTAGCTCGATAATCTGATCTTTATCTATCGATACGGTATAGATATCATTGCCGGTGCCACCAAATAAACTATCGCGGCCTTCGCCACCCTCTAGGCGATCATTGCCTGCGCTGCCTTGTAATACATCTTGTCCCTGCCCGCCGAATAACGTGTCGGCGCCCGCGCCCCCAATCAGCAGATCATCACCGGCTAAGCCGGTTAAGCTGTCATTGCCTCCCTCTCCGCGTAGTGTATCGGCGCCAGCGGTGCCGCTAAGGCTGTTGGCTAAGCGGTCACCAATTTGTAAATCGCCCATCACATCACTCACCGCGGTGGTAAAAATAATCGGTGCGTTATTTTCATTATCGATGACGCTAATAATTGCTTGCACTTGTAAGCCCACTAACGCTTGTGTGGGGAGCAATACCGCGTCGGTCGCCCCGGCAATGTTATTAAACGTTAATGGATCGGCAACAGAGTTGGCTTGCCACTGGTAAATAAAGTTATCAGGATTTAAGCCATCGCTATCGCTCAGTGCGGTTAAATTAATGCCCAGTGCAGCGCCTTCGGTTGGGCTCAGATCATCGAGGCTAATCAGGCCGAGCGTTGGCTGATCATTGGCGGGCGCTACCTTGGCTGTCGGCTCTGAAATAAGCGTTTCAACAAAGCCTAAGCGGTCGGTAAAGCTCGCTACTACGCGCAGTGGCGCGTCTAGTTGTGCGGTAAATACGCGAAATTCATTGCCCACGCTTTGATCTTGCCAACGAGTGCCATCAAACAGTTGCCACAGCAGTTGCACGTCTGTGTTGGCCGATAAGCCATTGGCATCACTTAGGGCAAGTAAGTCGACGCGCAGCAATTCGCCCACGGTGGGCTGGGTATTATTAATCACCAATTGGCCTGTCGCGGCCGTTTGGTTAACGGCAATTTGGCTACCATCACTAAATTGCAGCCATTCGATATGCATTAAGCGGTCGGTGCCATCATCAATGCGTCTATCGGTTAATTGTTGATGACTCACGCTAAGGCTGCCATCGGTTTCACGGGTGAGTTGATAGTGGCTATCGATGTCGCGGTAATACGCCGTATCGCTGTCATTATTTGCGCTGGTGTGAATAATCTCCCGCATAATATGCAACTGCTCAGGGCTCAACGCGGCCTTAAGCATTTCGGCGCTAAGCTCTTGCATGCTATCGACACTTTTAATAAGCGTGCCGGCGCTATCTTTTACCGCAATGCGCACATTGAGCCATGCATCGCCATCAATAATATCATTGCCCGCACGGCCGGTGAGTTGATCGCTGCCACCACCACCGAGCAATATATCGCTGCCATCTTCTTGCGCATTAAACACAATACTATTGGCGTTGGCTGCTCTTGGCACGCCGAGCAAGGCTTGCAGGCCGTCAATTCTATCTGCGCCTGCTTGGGTTAAATAATTATGAATTGCTTCGCCCAGCACTGGCGCGGCGCCAAGCGGCCGATCTTTACCGGTGAGAGTATCGTTATATTTCCAGCCGGAAAGCCCTTCCACCATGTCAAAACGATCACGCAAAATAAAATCGTTTTGGTTGCCAAAGATAGGAATATCTAAATCAGAATTAGCCGCGCTATTATCGCCTTTATGAATCGCCCAATCGAACCCCGCCATCCCATTGCTGCGCTGGATGCCGCTGCCTTGAAGCATGATATCATCACCGGCTTCGCCGTCGTAGTCTGTGTCATTGCCTTGGCCATTTAATACGTCATGGCCAATAATGCTGCTATTAAAAAATAGCTCGGAGTTCTCGCCGGCAATCGAGTCAAAGCCGTCACCGCCTTCAACCCAGTCGTCGCCTTCATTGCCCATTAATACGTCATTACTGCTGCCGCCGAGTAAAAAATCATTACCCTCTCCGGCAAAAACCTCTTGGGCATCGGTGCCAATGACTAAAAAGTCTTGGCCTTGGCCACCAAAGAGTAAATCTAAGCCATTACCAGAAAAAATAACGTCATGCCCTGCATCGCCATGCAAGAAATCCGCGCCGCCACTGGGCGTGCCGGTATCAGTGATCAGATCGTTACCATCGCCGCCGTGCACCACATCGGCCTCATCGCCGCCATCTAAGCGGTCGTTGCCACCATCGCCCCATAAGCTGTCGATGCCTTCGCCACCAAACAGGCTGTCATTACCCTGCGAGCCCCCCAGCACGACATGGCTGGCGCCGTTGTATTTCAAATAGGCGCCATCGGCATAGCTATCACTATCGATATCATTGCCGGCATTGCGGCGCACTAGCAGCGGTACTAACAGATCTTTAATGGCATCGCCCCAAGTGGGGTCGGCCTCTAATTGCACTCGCTGATTGACCTCAAAAATATGATCTGGAGTTTGGAACATATGGGCTGAAATATGTGATGAAGCGGCATCCCCTAAATCGCTGTTGCGCATCACCAGCGCGGCAAACGAGTTGCCCTCTAGCTGGTTAAGCATATTGAGGCCCTGCGTGCGGCTGAGATAATAAAAGCGATCGCCGTTTTGTAGCATTTCCATCTGTTTTTCAAACACAAAATTGAAGGTAGAGCCCAGCATGCCGCCGAACTGATTTTTACGTTCAGCCAAGCCGCCTACCCAAAAATCCACGGTATTTAAGCCGGTCTCTTTACCGGCCCAATCACCGGTCGCGTTTAAGAAATCTAGCGCGTCTTCTGGGCGCTCACTGGCCTGGCCTAGGACTAACGTGGTGGCAGCCGCTCGTTTATCGACGAGGTTATTGGCGGCCAAAATGGTCTCATGCTGCCCATAAGCGGCGATAAAGTTGATAATCGAGGTTGGATTTTTTAAGTAACCGGTAAAGTCAGCCCAACTGGTGTAAGGCTTTAGCTGGCTGTTGCCGCTGAGGGCAAAAAACTGTTCGCGCGCGTCATTTAAACTCGGCATTAACGTATCACGGCCACGGGCGATATTAATCGCCGCTAAATCGAGCGGTAAGCCGACTAAATTATTACGCAGGGCCTCAGTAATAAATTCGTCAATTTCATTGCCCACTTGGCGCGTCATGCCACGCGCAATTGCGCCGATGGCGGTGCGCTCATCAATGCTTTGGCCATTAAAACTATCAAACGCAACCGGATTTAAAAACGCCTCAATTAAGCCAATGTCGCCCTCTTGCATCGCCAGATCGGTTCTATCCACCACTTCGGTCAGCATGGAGTGGCCAAAGCGATAAACTACGTTGGCAAATTCACTAAAAATAGCCGGGTTAATATCGGTGTTATTTGAGAAAACGAACGGGTCGATATCGGGCTGCACGGTACGCGCAAATTCTTCAAACACCAAATGCTGGTACTGCATTTCATTGGCAAAGCGACCCGCTTGAAATAAGTAGCCGCCATTCCAGACCAAGCTGCTGCTATCACTGGGCAGCTCGGTGATTTGGTGAGTCGGCATCAACCAACGATTGATAACGTCGATATCGCCACTGCTAAAAATGGTTTGCTTATATTGCTCGATTAAACGGTTGTGTTCACTGTGAAACACAGAATGAATCGCAGTCAGACCAATGTTTTCATTGCCACGGCCATCACCGGTAATAAAGTGGCGTGCTAAAAGTTCGTCATCGTAATACGCCTGCGGTGTGCCATCGGTGGTTAGGCCAAGCGTTGTATCATTATCCGCCAGCGCGCCGGCTTTAGGCACAGCACTGTGGGCAATATCATCTAAAAAGGCGTGACCGGTGCGCAGTGTGTTGGCGGGCAACGCTTGACCGTTTGCTTCAATCAGCCCATCTGTGGTGACGAACTGCACTTTGCCGTTGCTGCTTAATAGCAAATTGCCGTATCTATCGGTTGCCAGCAGCGGCACATTGAAAATATCGCTATCGGTTAGAGCAATGCCTAATAAATTAAGTGCTTGTGCTTTGACATCGGCCCAGGTCGCTAATCCGCCGTTGGCGCCGCCGAGTAAGTGACCGGTCGGTGAGAGTTGGCCATCAATCAGCGCATATTCGCGTAAGAAGATTTGGTGTGAAGGGTGTGACGTATAGGTTTGGTTTTGGTCAATAAACGGCGTGGTGGTGTTGGTGATATGGTGCTCATCATCCACGCTGGCGCGAGTGAGCAGCATAAAATTAGTTTGGCTGCCGGGAACAAATAGGGGGTCATCGGGCTGCAGCGGAATATAAACAATGCTGTTGCCGCCCTTGGTAATTAAGTCCAAACCGTGGTCGAAAAATTGGCCAAATAAGGTCATCCAGCCATTAAACGCAGGCGATAAGCCAATATCTGGTGATTGATTGGGGATGCTCAGTGAGCCATTTTCATCCAGGGCGGGATCGCACTTTTTTTGACCACGTTTGAATCGGCTGATCACCTGTGATCTAATCGCGTCTCCACGTAAATGGCGACGCATTATGAACCTGATTGAACACCTGACTCTTGTTAAAGAAACCCGTTCTGACA
>JBOFMA010000086.1:0-6093 GCA_051658125.1 Aeromonas sp. | reverse complement strand
GCATAAGATCAGCGATCAAAACATGGCGTTAAATCAAGCTAAAGCATGGGAGTTTTTATTTGCTGTTTTAGCGAAAGATGAATTTTGTGTTAATCAAGACACGGTATTGGCAATTCATGCCATCGCGGCGGCAGAAGAGGCCTTGGTGTGGGGTGAATTTAGAAACGGTTATGTGTCCATTGCTGGATCTGAGTATGAACCGCCGACACCGGATGAATTGCCGGCCTATTGGTTAGCCTTGGAGCAGATGCTAACACAGCAGCATGATATTTATGACCGTGCTATTAGCGCATTTTTGCAAATGGCTCGGATGCAATTTTTTTGGGACGTTAATAAACGGACGGGCCGTTTTATAATGAATGGCATTTTGCTTGCTGGCGGTTGGCCAATTATTAATGTGCCGGCGAAGCGGCAGCAAGAATTTAATACCTTAATGCTAGATTTTTATCAAAATAATGATATGACGGCGATGAATAAATTTTTACGCAGTTGTTTAAATGAAAAAATAATGCGTAATTTTTTGCCAAAGAAATAACCTGCCGTCGGAAAAATCTTTGGCTTGCGTCAGATTACGCGCCTGGGCGCTCATCTGATCTACGTTGAGGTTTCTCGCTATGTTAAGAGCATGGTGTTTTTGGGGGCGGGTCGTTAGCATGCATGTTCAGCGCACTTGAGTTAAGGAGTTTGCATGCGATTGTCCAGCAAGTGGGATGAGTCGGCGGGTGTGTTATGTGCGCAGATCCAAGCGTTAGCTGCCGCACAGAATGATGTGATGGTGGTGTGGTTATATGGTTCGCAAGCCAATGGTTCGGCGGCAGCGCACAGTGATTGGGATTTAGCGGTGGCATTTGATCCGGTCAAATTGCCCGATGCGCCCGATGCCGCATTAGAGCGGCGCTTGCGGCCGGAATTATTGGCGCTCGATTGGCAGCGTGCGTTGCACTTGCCGGAAGGCAAGTTGTCGATCGTGGATATTAATCTCGCACCGATCCCGTTAGCTTTTGCCATTGTCGATGCGAACTGTTGGTTGTATTGCCAAGACCCCGGCCGCCGCTTGCGTGAAGAGGGGCGGATTATGTCGCAGATGGAATTAAATTTTCGGCCGCGTTTGCGCCGTCAGGAGTCATAGCCACATGGCCGATAATGGGTATGTAACGGCGCTAAGCGCGAGTTTGGCGTTGTATCAAGCAGATTTAGCGGAGATCAAGCAGTTATTAATCCAGCGCAGTTTATCAAATTTAGAATACCGAGCCGCAGAACGCAGCTTGCAAGTGACCATCGAAGCATGTATTGGCGTAGCCAAACACTGGGCGAAAGGATTGACAGGCCGTAATCCGCAAGATGCCTATCAAGCATTTGAATGGTTATGTCAGCAGGGGCAAGTAGCAGAAAGCACGCTGATAAACTGGCGTAAAATCATCGGCTTGCGTAATGCTCTGGTGCATGATTACCTAAATATTGAGCCAGAAATTATTCGCAGCGTGATCCGCTTGTCGCACACGGATCAGTTATTTAGCTTTGCTGATGCTGGTTTAGCTTGGTTGGCAGAGCAGGCACGCGTTGACTATAGGCATCAAGTGGCCGACAACCGTTAACGGTGCGCTGTGCTTTTTATCCCGCCGCCTTTAAACCGGTAGCGCGAGAACTCACGCCCTTTGTGATCTGGATCACAAAGGGCGTTTTTGTTGGCGCAAAAGCGGCTCGCAATGGCGGTAAGCGTGGCAAGTTAGGTCATAAAACGCAGTAGCAGGCAAGTGGAGCAAAGCACGATGGCAAAAGCGTGGCAAAAATGGGGTGTCGTCGCCCTAGTGGCGGGGATCGGGGTTTACGCGTGGTGGGCTAAAGCGCCCAGTGCGCTGCCGTTGGCGGTCGCGGCGGTGGAGCGCGGCGAGGTGAAGGTGACGTTGGTCAATACTCGGGCCGGCACAATTAAATCGTGCCAGCGCGCGGGCTTGAGTTTGCCGGCCGGCGGCGTGGTGCAAACCATCGCGGTGCAGGTGGGGCAAACGGTAGCGAAAGATGATCTGTTGTTGAGTTTGTGGCGTGATGATCTGTTGGCCGATGCGGCGCGGGTGCGGGCGCAGCAAAAGATGAACCAAGTGACCGCGATGCAGCGCTGCGCCGAGGCGGCGGTGCTAAGTCGCGAAGCCAAACGCGTGGGCAGTTTGTTGGCGCAAAAGTTGGCGTCTAATACCCAAGCTGATCAGGCGCAAAGTCAGGCCGATAGCAGTGCTTATGCCTGCCAAGCGGCCAAGTTACAAGCTGAGGTGGATGCCGGCAGTTTGGCGCTGGTGCAAGCGCGGCTGCGCGATCGCGAGTTGCGCGCGCCGTTTGCCGGGGTGGTGGCAGAAATTAACAGTAAATTGGGCGAATACATGACGCCGTCACCGCCGGGCGTGAGTATGCCGCCGGTGGTGGATTTAATTGATGATCGCTGTTTATACATTTCGGCGCCGATTGATGAGGTGGATGCGGCGCGTTTGCGTGTGGGGCAAGTGGCCAGTGTGAGTTTGGATGCCATGCCCGGCCAAGCGCTGGCGGCGACGGTGACGCGTATTGCGCCCTATGTCAAAGAGTTAGAAAAGCAGGCGCGCACGGTGGAAGTGGAAGCCACGCTGACGGTGCCCCCGCCGCCTGAACAGCCGTTGCTGATTGGTTACAGCGCGGATGTGGAGATCACGGTGAGCACGGCCAGCGATGTGCTGCGCATTCCCGCCACCGCGCGGCTGGCCGATGGCCATGTGCTGGTGCTGCGCGGCGAGCGCTTGGTGCGGGTGAAGCCGACCTTTGGCAGTGAAAACTGGAACTGGTTAGAGGTCAGCGCTGGTTTGGCAGCGGGCGATCAGTTGGCGGCGCAGCCGAATAATCTGGCGCTAGATGCGCGCTATATGGTTAAAGCGCAGGGCGCAGGCGATGAGTAGCGCGGCGCCGTTATTGCAATTAAGCGGCATTGAGCGCGCCTTTATGCTCGGTGGCAGCGAGGTGCGGGCGCTGCACGATCTGAGCTTAACCGTGCATAGCGGCGAGTATTTGGCGGTGATGGGGCCGTCGGGCTCGGGCAAATCAACCTTGCTCAATCTCATTGGTCTGCTCGATCGCCCCGATCGCGGCCAGTATCTGTTTGCCGGCACGCCGACGCCAAGCTTGGATGAAACGGCGCTGGCGGCGTTGCGTGGCCAGCGCATTGGCTTTGTGTTTCAGTCGTTTCATCTAATTAACCGCTTAAGCGCGCGGGAAAATATCGAGCTGCCGTTAATGCTGGCCGGCATTGCGCCGAAAGTGCGCCGCGCGCGTTCCAGCGAGTTGCTCGGTGAGTTGGGTTTAAGCAATCGCGCCGAGCACACGCCAAGCGAGCTGTCGGGCGGCCAACGCCAGCGGGTGGCGATTGCGCGTGCGCTGGCCATGGCGCCGCCGCTGCTGCTGGCCGATGAGCCAACCGGTAATTTGGATTCTAAATCCGGTGAAGAGGTGATTGCGCTGCTCGAACGGGTGAATCGTGAACGCGGCATCACTTTGCTCGTGGTGACGCACGATGCGCGCTTAGGTGAGCGGGCGGCGCGGCGCATTTGGATGCGTGATGGCGCGATTGAAGAGGATTCGGCGCGCGCTATGGGAATGCCCCATGCGTAGCGCCGATCTGGTGGTGTTTGCGTTTACTGCGCTCACCCGTGCCCGTGGCCGCGCGCTGACGTTGTTGGTGGCGGTGAGTTTGAGCGTGGCCTCGGTGCTGCTGCTGACCGCGCTGGGGGAAGGCGCACGCGGCTTTGTGGCGGCGGAATTTAAAGGCTTGGGCAAGGATCTATTGGTGATGTTTCCCGGCCGGCGCGCCACCACCGGCGGTATGCCGCCCATTACCGGCAACAGTCTGCGGGAAATCACCCTCGACGATATGGCATTTTTGCAGCAGCGCTTGCCTAATGTGTGGTTTGCGCCCTTGGTGCTCGGCTTTGCTGAAGGCAAGCAGGGTGGCAAGGTGCGTCAAACCATGCTGCTCGGCAGCACCAACCGTATGCGCGCTACGCATAATTTAACCCTGCTGCGGGGTCAATGGCTGCCGGGCGATGCGCTTAGCGATCGGCAGGTTACCGTGCTCGGCGAAGCGGCGGCGCGCGAGCTGTTTGGTACGCAAAATCCAATTGGCCAGTGGGTGCGCTTTGATAACCGCAAATTTCGCGTGGTGGGCTTGTTTACCACGCAAAACAGTAACTTAGGCATGAATATGAGTGAAGCCGCGCTGATCCCAGTGGCCACGGCGATGCGCTTGTTTAATGCCGA
Source organism: Aeromonas sp. (assembly GCA_051658125.1). Lineage (GTDB taxonomy): Bacteria > Pseudomonadota > Gammaproteobacteria > Enterobacterales > Aeromonadaceae > Aeromonas. Next base: position 1,818 of record JBOFMA010000086.1, on the reverse strand, counting down.
AGGGCTGTTTCGGCTGTTGATGCTGCCGGTGCCAACGATGGTGCAAGCGCCACAAAGCCAGTTAATCAGTGAATTAGAGCGCTTGATGGCCAGTCGCCACGGCAGTTTAGATGTCACTGTGCTGCGGCGCGATTCGCTGCTGGCGGCGGTGGGGGACATTTTGCGCACCTTAAGTTGGGCGGTGATTGGCATTGGCGCCATCAGTTTGCTGGTCTCGGGCATCATGATGATGAATTTGGCGCTGATCAGCACGCGCCAGCGCACGGCGGAAATTGGCTTGCTCAAAGCGCTGGGCGCGAGCCCATGGCAAATTCGCGCGCTGTTTCTAGCCGAAGCCTTGTTGCTCTCGGCCGTGGGCGCGCTGCTGGGCTTGCTGGTCGGCTATGGCTTGGTGGGCTTAGGCCGCTTGCTGTGGCCGACATTTCCATTAGCTGTACCGGCGCTGGCGGCGCTGGCGGCCGTGGTGGCGGCGCTGGGCACCGGCCTGTTTTTTTGTTGGCTGCCGGCGCAGCAAGCGGCCAAGCAAGAAGCGGTGGCCAGTTTACGCGCCAATGCGGGTTTGGGGTAACTAGCCTATGCAGTGGATAGATAAAGTCAGTTGGCTAACGCGATCTTTGCTGGCGGCGCGCAGTCGCAATCTGTTGTCGGCGCTCGGCATTGCCATTGGCATTGCCTCGGTGACGTTGCTCACCGGCATCGGCGAGGGCTTACGGGTGTATATGCAGTCGAGTTTTGCCCAATTTGGCACGCGCCTTATCAGCGTGACGCCGGGCAAAACCGAAACCGGTGGCGGGCCGGCGGGGCTGCTGGCCAGTAGCCGGCCGCTGCGTTTAAGCGATGCCCATGCCTTGCGGCAAATTAGCGGCGTGGAGGCGGTATTGCCGCTGTTGCAAGGTCAAGGCGAGGTGCGCGCTGGCGGTCTGACGCGTAACACCACCTTGATGGGCAGTGGCGCCTATGCCCTTGATGGCTGGCGCTTAAGTTTGGCGGCGGGGCGCTTTTTACCGGCCGATGACAGCGCCATGCCGCGGGCGCAAGCGGTGCTGGGGGCTAAGGTCGCAGAGGAGATTTTCCCGCTAGGTGATGCGGTGGGGCAGATGATCCGCGCCGGTGACCGCCGTTTTCGGGTGATTGGGGTGCTGGCGGGCAAGGGGCAATTTTTGGGGCTGGATTTAGACGATATGGTCTATGTGCCGGTGGCGCATGCCCAAGCGCTGTTTAATGAAGAGGGCTTGCAAGAAATTCATGTTATTTACACCCCAGCCACCGAAGAGGCGAGCGTGCTGCCACGGATTAAAGCGCGGCTGATTGCTCGTCACGGCGCAGAAGATTTCACCCTCACCTCGCAGCAAGACATGCTGGCGAGCTTGGATAAAATTTTGTCGGTGATCAAACTGGCCATTGGCGGTTTGGGCATTATTTCGCTGACCATCGGCGCGGTGGGCATTTTTAGTGTGATGAGCATTGCCCAGCAAGAGCGGGTGCCGGAGGTGGGGCTATTGATGGCGATTGGCGCGCAGCGTGGCGTGATCTTGTGGCTGTTTTTGTTCGAAGCGATGGCCTTGGCGCTGCTCGGCGGCGGGCTGGGTTTGGGGTTGTTGGGGCTGATTGCGGCGCTGCTGACTGCTTGGGGCGCGTTGCCGCTGGCCTTACCGCTGAGTTATTTGCTGCTGGCGCTTTGTTTTAGTGCACTGGTTGGGCTGTTGGCCGGCGTGGCGCCCGCTTTGCGCGCCGTGCGGCTCGATCCGGTCATTGCCCTGCGCGGTGAGTAGGTGTGGGGCGCGAAGTTGACCTACGGCGAGATTGGCCGCGGTGTAG
>JBOFMA010000085.1:0-5715 GCA_051658125.1 Aeromonas sp. | reverse complement strand
GATTTCATCATCTGTCAGACTGCGGTGCGGAGCGATCACCCCGCGCCCTTGCGCACCTTTGACCACGTCACGGCGATGTAAAATAGTTTCGTATTCAGCAACATGCGAGTCGGGGATCATGCGTAAAAAGAAGGCTTGTTTAAGCACGGATCGCACTAGGCAGACATGCCGGTGCAACGTCTTGGGTGCCAAGCCACACAGCTCATAGTGGCGCACCATAAAGTGAAATTGATTGGCGGTCATCAAGTGCCAAGGCGCGCTTTCTGGTGATTGGCGGTAAAGTAATTGGCTAATACGCCCCAATGTTGAGCGCACGATAGGTAAACTGCCCGCAGAAAGCGTAGCAAGGTAGGCTATATAGGCCGATTTTGGCAATTGCGCGATGCGTGCTGCCAATGAATTAGCAGCATAGGGTGACGGTAAGGCAAGAACGGGGTGATCTGGCGGCGCTATCAGCTCGCTAGTGGGGGCATTGTACGGGTGCATTTTTAGCCTTTGGGTTAATAATACGCAACCCGTGCCATCCTAGCCTTGGAGACTGAAATGCACGCCGGTTGCGCATCATAACAACTTAGGTTCGCTGGAAAAAATCACTAATCGATAAGGCGATAAGCTCATCTAGTTCCGCGATTAATTCGTTGGGCATGCGGCTAAATTCATAACTCACCATTCGGTCTTTACTTTTACGCCGTGCATATGCATTTTTATCATCAAATGCCCACAGCGGTTTAATAATGGCCTTGGCTTGTGCCGGTTTAGCTATCAATGCCGCTGCTTCACTCTTAAAAGCGCCCAGTAATTTCTCTTTGACCTGATCCATCGGCAGATGAGTTGGCAGATCTGCCCGCATGCTTTGTACGCACGCCACAATAGACGCCAAGGTGGTAGCTTGTTTTTCTACTAAGGCCACAATATCGAGTAACTGTTTATAGTCTGCGTGTGATAATTCGGCGATCACAGGAAAGACGCTAAGCATTTCGGCAGGCACGGTTGCCGCTTGTAATGCTCGCGTGACTTTAGCGGCCGATAGGCCTTGGCTTTGCGCAATTTCTTTTTGATTCATACCACTGTCGCGCAGTGCCATTAACCGCAAGCCAACTTCACGGATATTATGCTCTCGGGCAGTTTGGATATCTGCCGCTAACTGGCGAGCATCTTCTGCACTAATTACTTCATTACATACCAAGATCTTAAGGGCACTTTGGGTATATAACGCCGCCGCGCGGCGACGTGAGCCATCTAAAATTTCAATTTGGCCATCCGCTCTGCGGCAACCAATGGCTGGAAAGAACTGCTGTAACGGCAAGGTACGGGTGATATCTGCCACCGACTCTGGTGTAAGAGCGGCCTGATCGCGGCCGTTAATCAGCGGATCGACAAATGTTTTGGTCGCGAGTATGTCCGCTGCGATCTCTTCTAGTACGAAGCTCACTTGCTTATCCGAGGCAAGAGTAAATACATGCGCGTTATTGTCGCTATTGTTTTGATCTACAGGCTCTATGTTGATCATTTCGCTGCTAAATTTGCGACCAATCGGGACACGCTTACTCATTTCTTCTCACCTCGTAAAAATTCAATGCGATCAAATACGGCTTTGGCAAAATCTTCTGTAGCTAAACGCGCATTTTTTAGCGCCTCAGTACTACCAGGATAATTGGCCGGATCAGCTGAAATAACGGTATCAAAGGATTCACCACAGCGCTCAAATGCATCTAAACGCGGTAAAGAGGCATCCAACATATCGCCTCCAAAAACCTCTTTAGCAAAGCTGTGACATAGCTTGTGATCGCTTTTATTCGCCAATTTGGACATGAAGCCCAGGTTAGATAACAGCGAGATCTCACAACCTGACGCTTCAATCATGGTGAGCAACTCAGGTAAGCGAGAGAGGTATTTTAAGGTGCTATGAAAATCCACTTGCGCTGGCGGGATCGGGGTCATCAGCAGTTCCGCACTAGCCAATGAGTTGACTAAAAACGCATCTAAATGCGGGCCGCTATCGACAAAAATAAAATCATAATCCGCGCGTAAACGGTTAATCACATTGTCACGCAAAATGGCATGCACATTTTGTTTTGGTAAATGTTCAGCGCACAAGCTATTCCAGCTCGACGCAATAAAAGCGTCTTCTATTGAGGCTGGCATCACGTCCACACCAGGAACGCCGGAAGGGATAATAAACTCTGCTAATAGCTCTTCACGCGATACATTTTGTAGCATCGCTTGTGCTGCTGTATTTTCAACCGAACCAATAGCGTATTGATGGGAAAGAAACATAGTGGCAGAAGACTGTGGGTCTAAATCTATCACCAGTATGCGTAAATCTTCTTGTAGCAGGTGCGGATGTGTTCTTAGGCCATGGGCTAGTGATACCGTACTGACAGTTTTCGATACGCCGCCTTTTAAATTGCTAATACCGATCACAAAAGCATGATTGTGTCGATCACGGTACTTTGGTACCTGCCGAAAAGAGTAGATGTCGATAATGTTTTGCATGGTCATGCTGTAGACATTCGCACTCCCTGCTTGGCGTTTACCAAATACGTAACTTTGGCTCTCCATCTCTTGCACGGTTTTATCGACAATAGCTTTAGACAGCTGCGGTAATTTAGTCAGTGCGGCTTTGCTGTAAGTCTGAAAGTACTCAAATGCGTTAAGTTCCGCCTTTTGATTGGTGATTTGCTTGGTTAAAACCGACAACATTTTCATCGATCTGTTGGCAATTTTAGTAATCTGATTATTTGTATCTCTCATACTCAAAGTCTGTCCGCATGCATGTTTCACATAGTGTAAGCCAAAAAGCTGCATGTTGGAACTTTTTTCTTTAACTTGCTCTTCTTTGGCTGGATCTAATCTCGTGCAGCATGTTTTACCGTCGAAAAGGCAGGTGTGATTGTTAAATAAATGATCTTTTTTTTCGGTCAGGATCCAATTTTAGATCTTCTTTTTTTGGAGGATCGATTTTAAGGCCTCTAAAATCGCCATAGCGCGATTTCTCTATTTGATGGGTACCTTGTGTTGCCCCATAGGCTCGAAAGCGATTAAAGCCGTTCTAGAGGCCTTTTTAGCGGGGTCGATTTGGCTGCATCAGCTTTAATCGTGAGAAGCGAGCATGATGATTTTTATTCGGCCCTTAATTGTTTTATATCTTTCTGATCTCTTGATCTTTAGATCTTTAGATCTTTAAAGATGGAGTGCAGTGTAAGTGCATGATTTTTAATGCTTTTTCAAAAGCCATGTCATGTATTATTATTTGCTATATCATGTATCGCTATTAGCTATGTCATGTCTGGTTATTAGTTATGTCATGTATTATTATGCTCTATCTTACATCCATAGTTAGACTCAAATGATTCCATGTGGTGGGTTTTGCACTGCTTACCCACCATTTTTGCACAGGTTATTCACGGCTTGAGGTGGTAATGCAGATTAATTCAACAGCGTGTGCGCAAGCGATCGCACAACGTTTTTTGGCTAAACAAGGGGTCGCCAGCAGCCTAATTAAGGTGATGGCGCCACTTTTGTTACCAAAAATTAACAAAATTGCCGTGAGTATGCTGCTGGGAATTATGACCAATTCACCAGAGCAAAAGATCGAACAAGCATTGGATATCATCTGGCCGGCTCTTGAGCAAATGCCACTGTTAATGGACGATGTTGCGGATAAAGCAACCGCTGAAAATGTGCCACTTGCACCGAAAGCCTCGAAGAAAACTACCGCGCCATCGGAGCGTATGAAGCCTGAGCCTGAAACCGTGGAATTCGAGGAGATGGATGCGGATGCCGAGCTAGACATAGAACCGACTTCGGCCGTGACTGCACCGGTAGTTATCCCTCACGATGATCACTTGGTTCAATATGACAGAGAACCGCGCTCGTTATACCCGCATCGTAATCCGCCACCAGAAAATATCGATTTACACCTCGATATGCCGTTAAAAACAGGCATGTTTCGTGTGTTACCTAAAGGTAAGCAGCCGCCGGCGCTCGATGAGCGACGCGTCTACCAACTATCAACACCGCTTGAGACTGGCCATGCTTATATGTCACTAAAAGGCCCAACGCTCAATACGCAGATGGATTTGGCTGCGTATATCTGTATTACGCATTGGTTGGGACGCCTAACGAAAAGTAAGTTTGAGCAAGCAATTACTACGCCGATAAAAATGTCGTTGGACGATTTTTTCGCACCGATCAAAGAGAGCATGACGCCCTCAAGTTACCTGCTAGATAAAAAGTTAGTTGAGTCATTGGCGCGGTTAAAAAGTGTTGCCTTGCTGTTTTTCCCTACGCTCAATGATGCTAATGATACTGGGCGCAAGCGTTCCATCATGATTGCCAACATCGTCGGCACATTGCGCTTGGAGCCAGATGGCAGCATTTTGATCTCGCCCACTCCTGAGTTGCGCACGTTGTATTTAAACACCAACAAGCTAGTGCCACTCAATCGCACCGCGCTGATCCGACTTAGTTCGCAAATGGCCCGATTATTGGCACTGTGGTTGTCCGTGCGCCCAGGTAAATTACTCGCGCGGCGAATTTATCTGAATATACGACCGATTACCGCCGGTGAACTATTACGTGAAATTCATCCGCGTGAATCAGGCCGCTACAATGAGAATGATCGCACGCTCTTGTCTAACGCGCTAAATGAACTCATGCGTACAGGATTGGTTGAGGCTGACATTGAATTTAAAAATGTTAAGGCTAAAAGCAGTACCGAGCGTTTAACCCTAACCACGGTGATCACTTTTAAATCACACTGTATTGGTGATGCCCATGCCACAGAGCAGATGCCGGTACCCAACCAGATTATTTTAGATGTGCCGGTGCGTAAAAAACGCCAGTCCCATCCTGCAGGGGAGGCATTACAAGCCTTACGTTTTCCCATGGGGCGCACGAAGCCTGAAACCTGGTTCGCTCGCAACAGCGAGTCAATTGAACTCATCCTGGCCGCTTGCCGGTTAGCAGCGGGCAAATCATTGCTTGATGTGCGGCGACTGTTTACCGGTGTAGCTGATCACAAGTTGACTAGCTTTTCCCGTGTGTTAGGGCGCTGTGGCCGTATGGATGATGCGGCGTTGATTGAGCAAATTGATGCGATTGATCCCCGCAAGAAGAAACAGTCGGCGTTTGAAACCTTGTTACGCAGCGTGCCGTTAAAACCTGCCCATGTGAAAATTGAGCATTGGTATGCAGATAATACGGTAAAAATTGAGCAACTAAAGCAGCAACTGCGTAAATCGAATTCACCGTTAGATGATGCGGCCAGCGTGAATAAAAAGGTCTATTTCGCGCGTTTAGTCACCCCATTGCTGGCATTAGATAAAAAAAATGATGCTGAGTTTTTTAAAGGTATGTGGGAAGCCGGCAAAGAGGGCAAAGAAAGTAATCAACGTGATGAATGGAATCAGTCTGCCCAAACTAGCCGCAGACGAAAGGTGATGAAGATCTAGGCTTAAAAGGATCCCGAGTTGAGGGAACTAGCGAGCATTGGAGACCTTATTATCGGCGGTGAGTTCTTGACATCCTCCTCGGCCTAAAGGCCGAGGATCCCTACCTTGGCTAGGCGCAAGCGCCCAACTCACCTCGGTGGATTCCTGCTGCTACCGGCATTATTGCACCGCTCACTTCACAGGCTAACCGGGCGTGTCCCGCCCTTAATACATTGAGCGCGCCGACCACATCCCCGTTTTCTGCAAATCCGCATTCCAC
>JBOFMA010000084.1:0-6446 GCA_051658125.1 Aeromonas sp. | reverse complement strand
CGCGGCATACTCAAACCAGGTGGTGGTGCCGGAGGCAATCAAATGATACAGGCCGGCGACGTCGGGCTGCTGTAACGCCACGCGAATAGCGTGGGCAGTGCAATCGGCGAGTAATTCCGCACCGGTTGGCGCGCCAAATTGGTCATTGATAATCGACATCTCGCTACGCTCTTGGCCTAAACGCAGCATGGTTTTAGCAAAATTATTCCCGCGCGCGGCATACACCCAACTGGTACGCAAGATCAGGTGCTTGGTGCATTGCGCGGCGGCCTGTTCACCGGCTAATTTGGTCTGGCCATAAACATTGAGCGGCGCAGTGGCATCGCTTTCTTGCCATGGCTGCTCGCCCGAACCATCAAACACGTAATCGGTGGAGTAATGGATCAGCCAAGCGCCAAGTTGCTGCGCGACTGCGGCGATCGCCGCCACGCTGGTTGCATTTAAGGTTTGCGCCAGTTCTGGCTCACTTTGTGCTTTATCCACCGCGGTGTGCGCCGCGGCATTGACGATAATATCCGGGCGCAAGGCGCGCACGGTGGCGGCAACACCGGCGGGATTAGAAAAATCGCCGCAATAATCGGTGGCGTCATAATCGAGCGCCGTCACGCGGCCCAGCGGGGCTAAGGCGCGTTGCAGTTCCCAGCCGACCTGGCCGTTTTTACCAAACAATAAAATGTGCATACGCAGTGTTCACTCAAGGTTGCTACTAACGAGGCTGTTTAGGCACCGTACTGCTGGCCGATCCACTGTTGATAAGCGCCGCTTTGCACATTGTGCACCCACGCCTGATTGGCTAAATACCATTCAACGGTTTTGCGAATGCCCGATTCAAAGGTTTCTTGTGGCTGCCAGTTAAGTTCTGCGCTCATTTTGCTGGCATCAATGGCATAGCGGCGATCATGGCCGGGGCGATCATTCACATAGGTGATCTGGTCGCGATAAGAGGTCGCTTTGGGTACCAATTCATCCAGCAGATCGCAGATGGTGTGCACCACCTCTAAATTTTGCTTTTCATTGTGGCCGCCGATGTTGTAGGTCTGGCCGAGGTCGCCTTGCGTCACCACTTGATACAGGGCGCGGGCGTGATCTTCTACATACAGCCAGTCGCGAATTTGATCGCCCTTGCCGTAAATCGGCAGCGCTTTACCGGCCAAAGCATTGAGGATCACCAGCGGGATCAGCTTTTCTGGGAAGTGATAGGGGCCATAGTTGTTCGAGCAATTGGTGACCAGCGTTGGCAGGCCGTAAGTGCGCCGCCACGCGCGCACCAAATGGTCGCTTGAGGCTTTCGAGGCAGAATACGGGCTACTCGGGGCGTAAGCGGTGTCTTCGGTAAACAGCGGCAGAGATGCACCGGCAGCCACTTCATCCGGATGCGGCAGGTCGCCATACACCTCATCGGTAGAGATATGATGGAAACGAAACGCGGCTTTACGCGTATCGTTTAAACCGGTCCAATAGGCGCGAGCGGCTTCGAGCAGTTGATAGGTGCCGATAATGTTGGTTTGGATAAAATCCATCGGCCCAGAAATCGAGCGATCAACGTGGCTTTCGGCGGCTAAATGCATCACTGCATCTGGTTGATGGGCAGCAAACACAGCATCTAACGCGGCGCGGTCGCAAATGTCGGCCTGCACAAAGCTATAACGCGGACTGTGCGCAACTTCAGCTAACGATTCTAAGTTACCGGCATAGGTGAGCTTGTCGAGGTTAATGACGCTGTCCGTGGTGTCACGCAATATATGACGCACTACCGCTGAGCCAATAAAGCCGGCGCCGCCGGTCACTAAGATCTTCATGCAAGCATTCCTGTGTAAATGAAGGGAGTCGCTAAGAGGGAACCGCATGCGGTAGCGCGTTTAAATACGCTACCGCCACTAAGTTACAGCCCCTAGTTTGCTGCTTTTAACCCAATTGTGGTGGCGCTAATGGCCACTGAGATTGATGCGCCGTAGGCGCATTGCTACAGAAAAAACATTCGCAAAACAAGGCGGCACAAGGCGGCACAAGGCGGCACAAGGCGGGCTATATTAATGCAACCGATCACGAGCGGCCAGCAATTTTTCAGCTAATCCTATCCTAAGTGAGCAAAAATAAGTCACTAGGCTGATTTTTGCGACCGCGCGTAAATTTATTGCCAGCCAATCTAACGATAACGGCCACGGGCGCGACTGTGTGCTTGGCCAGCGAGCTTAATCAGACTCTGCTGGGTGTGTAAATGACACAAAGCGACGGCCAAGGCATCTGCCGCATCGGCTTGCGGTGTCGCAGAAAGTTTTAATAACTGGGTGACCATGTGCTGCACTTGCGCTTTGGCGGCGCCGCCGGTACCGACCACCGCTTGTTTTATCTGGGTAGCGGAATATTCACTCACCGGCAAATGCTGGTTAACCGCCGCGACAATCGCACTACCGCGCGCTTGACCAAGCTTTAATGCCGAATCGGCATTGTTGGCCATAAACACCCGTTCAATGGCAAATTCGGTCGGGGCAAATTGGCGAATGATTTCACTCACCCCGTCATATACCTGTTTTAAGCGGCCGGGTAGTTCACCGCCATCGGTGCGGATACAGCCCGAACCCAAATACAGCGCGCGGTTGTGCTCGATTTTTATCACGCCGTAACCGGTGAGCCGTGAACCCGGATCGATGCCTAAGATAATGCGCATAGTGAGGCCTTAAACGCGCCGCAGGGCGGAAAAAGCGGCAGTGTAGCAAAAAGCGGCCGTCCTCTGCGAGCCAAAACCTTTTGTCAGCCTGCGCGAGGGTAGCGAGTCGCAGGATCCATGCCATCAGCCATAACGCTTAACAGCGCAGCCTGTTGCCGGCGGCATGTCGGCACCAAAATATTCGTGGCGCTATGGACCCTGCGACTGCGCGCAGGGTGACGAGATCAACCGTGAGCGGAGCATTTCGCCAATACCTGCCTCAGCGAATCGCAACCTTTTGTCAGCCTGCGCGAGGGTAACGAGTCGCAGGATCCATGCCATCAGCCATAACGCTTAACAGCGCTGCCTGTTGCCGGCGGCATGTCGGCACCAAAATATTCGTGACGCTATGGACCCTGCGACTGCGCGCAGGGTGACGAAATCAACCGTGAGCGGAGCATTTCGCCAATACCTGCCTCTGCGAGCCAAAACCTTTTGTCAGCCTGCGCGAGGGTAACGAGTCGCAGGGTCTATGCCATCAGCCATAACGCTTAACAGCGCTGCCTGTTGCCGGCGGCATGTCGGCACCAAAATATTCCTGACGCCATGGACCCTGCGACTGCGCGCAGGGTGACGAGATCAACCGTAATGCTTACGTCTGAGCATTGCGCCGCTCGGGCTTGCCGCCTATGATGCGAACAATTTTGTCGCCCGCCCTGCAGGCTCCTCCCCTAAGTTAAGGTATTCCATGCTGAAATCTCCGCTCCCTCCCCGTTTTGCTGATTTGATTGCCGCCATTTTAGATGAGGTGCTTGGCCAAGGCGCGCCGCTCGATCGCGCCTATGCGCGGCAATTTTCTGGTCTGGAACTCGCCCCCGCCGATCTGGCACGGATCACTCTGGTCACCGGCGATTTATTGCGCCGCTTAAGCCTGTATTGTTTTTTAAGCGGCATTCAGGTGCGCCAAGCAGAGAAAAACGTCTGGCCCTTGCTGCACAGTTGGCATGCGTTTCATAAGGTGATGCAGCCTAACCACCCAAGCCTAAATCGCTTTAATGAAGAGGCGTTTCGCCGCCGTCTGCAAGAAGCCAAGAAAAATCCTGCCTTACTCGATGGTTGCCCCACTTGGCTGGAAAAATTGGGCAGCGAGCAGTTAGCGGACGCTTGGCCGGCCGAACGCGCCGCTTTTACCGCCCAGCCAAAGCGCTACTTGCGGGTAAATAACTTAAAGTGCACACGCGAAGAGTTGCAAAAAGCACTGAAAAAAGAGGCTGTGCATACCCAAGTGGTTAAGGACGTAGACAGCGCCTTGGAAGTAACCTCAGATGCCGCCCTGTTTCGCACCGAGGCATTTAATAACGGCTGGTTTGAACAGCAAGATGCCGGTTCACAACACATTGCCGTGGCGCTGGACGTGCGTCCCGGCATGCGCGTGATCGATGCCTGCGCCGGGGCGGGCGGTAAAACCCTGCATTTGGCGGCGATGATGGCGGGCAAGGGCCGCTTGCTGGCGATGGATGTGGAAGCGTGGAAGCTAGAAAACTTAAAGCAGCGCGCCCGCCGCGCTGGGGCGTATAACGTGGAAACCCGTGAAATCACCAGCAGCAAAACGGTGAAGCGCTTAAAAGAGAGCGCCGATCGCTTGCTGTTAGATGTGCCTTGCTCCGGTCTTGGTGTGCTCAAGCGCAATCCCGATGCCAAGTGGCGCGATACCGCCGAGCGTTTACCGGTATTGATGGATTTGCAGGCAGAGATTTTGCAGCGCTATAGCCAGATGGTCAAAGTCGGTGGCTTGATGGTGTATGCCACCTGCTCAATTCTGCCATGCGAGAACCGCCAGCAAGTGGACAAGTTTTTGGCCGCTAATGCGCACTGGCGCTTAGTCACTGATCACACCGTAAGCCCTGCGGCGACCGGCTTTGATGGCTTTTATTACGCGCGCTTAGAGCGGATTGGCTAGTTAGCTGGCGTTAAGTGCATCGGTCACATGGCCGCACACGGCAAGTGTGGCGGCCATAGGTCAGATTAGCCGCACGGCGGCGTAATCTGGCAAGCGAGTTGCGCGCTAATCTGATCTAGGATGCGGACCTACAGAACGTGCCCATGTGTTTGCATGGGCACGTTTTTTTTGCGCGATAGCGATTGCGTATCTTATTGATCAGGGTAGCGGCAACGTGCGTCATCTTGCACAAATACGAGGTTACGTCAGATGACGCGCTGCCGCTGCTCATCTGACCTACATACAGTGCAGAGGCACCGCTAACTTACTCTGCAGACTTATGCTTAGCTGCGGCAGCCTTAATCAGGCTTTGCAATTCACCGGAGCGGGCCATTTCAAGCATGATGTCGCAGCCGCCGATGAGTTCGCCTTCTACCCACAATTGTGGGAAGGTCGGCCAGTTGGCAAAGGCGGGTAATTCGGCGCGAATATCGGGGTGTTGCAAAATATCCACATAGGCAAAGGGCTCACTACAACTGGCTAAGGCTTGCGCCGCTTGCGCGGAAAAGCCGCAGCTGGGCAATTTAGGCGAGCCTTTCATGTACAGCAAAATAGGGTTAGCGGCTAATTGCTGTTTAATCTTTTCAATCGTTTCCATACATCCTCCCCAAGATAAAAGGCACACAGTGCCAAACGGTCGCCATCTTACGCACAATTGCTGAGCGCAACAAACCTTACTTAAATTTACATCTAAAGAAAAAGATCCTAAAAATCAGTTATTTGCAGCGTGATCTTGATCTCGATCATGGCGCGCAAGCTGGGTTGTTTGCTTTTACTAGTTACTGCTAAAATCGCGTCAACGGTGCCATTTGGCTGCGCGTGAATAATTTTTTTGTTAAAAAAAGGCTTAGCGTTGTTATGCTGGCTTAACTTTCTATTTAGAAAAAGGAACCTTTCCATGGCGTTTGAACTGCCTGCACTGCCCTTTGCACTCAATGCGTTAGAGCCGCACATCTCGCAAGAGACCCTCGAATTTCACCACGGCAAGCACCACAACACCTATGTGGTGAATTTGAACAATTTGGTCCCAGGCACCGAATTTGAAGGCAAAAGCTTAGAAGAGATCGTAAAAACCGCGACCGGTGGCCTATTTAATAACGCCGCGCAAGTGTGGAACCATAGCTTTTATTGGCACTGCTTGGCACCGAATGCCGGCGGCGAGCCTAACGGCGCTGTTGCCGACGCCATTGTGGCCAATTTTGGCTCCTTTGCCGCGTTTAAAGAGGCGTTCACTAAATCGGCGATTGGTAACTTTGGTTCGAGCTGGACCTGGCTGGTGAAAAAGGCCGACGGCAGCTTGGCGATTGTGAATACCTCGAACGCCGCTTGTCCGCTGACCGAAGCCGGCAGCACGCCGCTGCTCACCGTGGATTTGTGGGAGCATGCCTATTACATCGATTATCGCAACCTACGACCAAAATACATGGAAGGCTTTTGGGCGCTGGTCAATTGGGACTTTGTGGCCAAAAACTTCGCCGCCTAAGTGGCGATTAGGCCAGATCACGCGCTGCGCGCTCATCTGACCTACGCTAAATGCAAATCCGCATAAAAACAGGCGCCTAAGGCGCCTGTTTTATTTACCGCATGCTAGCCAATAGGTTACTGGTTTAACTCCGCCTCGTAGGCATCGAGATCCACCTCGGGCTCGGCAGGTGACGTGCCGCCCACTTTGGCTTGGGTATGTTGCAAGAACATATCTTTGGTCAAAGCGTACGGATCGAGCGCGTTATCCACGATGCGCTCTTGTTTAACCAATTTCGCCCGTGTGCCTAAGCCATCTAGCGTCCAGTGCGCGACTTT
>JBOFMA010000083.1:0-39307 GCA_051658125.1 Aeromonas sp. | reverse complement strand
GTTCGGGGCTTAGCTGCAGCAATTTAGCGCCGACGATGGTAAGACCGGCACGCTCGATGCGCTGGTAAATATCGCCAATTAGGCCGGCAGCGACGGCATCGGGTTTAATCATGGAAAATGTGCGCTCAATGGGCATAGCAACTCCTTGCTGGGAAAAGGCACGGGCAACGTCGCCCGCGGGCAAAAGCTGGTTTAAACCTGCCTTATCCGGCGGGCTTTGGCTAGGGGGCAGTGGGCAAATACGTGACGTGGGTAAGGAAATAAACGGGGGAGGCAGTGATGGCACCGTGGTGATGGCGTGTATGCAGGCCAGATGCGGCGCGTCTCTGACCTGTTTATTAAGAAAAGTGAGGGTTAGCCGGCGACCTGTTTGAGCCACTGCGCCAGCGTGCGTACACCGTGGCCTTTGGCACCGGTCGCCCACAGGTCATTGCCCGATTTTTGATAGGTCGCGGCTAAGTCCAAATGCACCCAGTTTTTGCCGTTATTGGGCACAAAACGCGACAAAAACGCCGCGGCGGTGCTGGCGCCCGCACTGCCTTCACTGCTGGCCACATTGCCCAGATCGGCAAAAGCAGAGGTCAATAGGCCCGCGTGCCAGCTTTCTAATGGCAGTGGCCAGGCTTGCTCGCATTCCTGTTTAGCGGCAGCTAGCACGCGCGCGCTGGCGGTTTCATCTAAGGCCAATACGGCGTTGTAATCGCGTCCCAGCGCCATTTTAGCCGCGCCGGTGAGGGTTGCCGCATCAAGCAGGTGGGTGGGCTTGGCTTGGCTAGCCAGCAGTAAGCCATCGGCCAACACCAAACGCCCTTCGGCATCGGTGTTTAAGATCTCCACACTCACGCCATTGGGGTAGGTGATGATATCGCCCAATTTAAATGCATTGCCGGAGACTAAATTTTCTGCGCAGCATAAAAACAGTTTTACCCGCTGCGTAATATCGCCGCGCAGCAAGGCTAAGCCCAGTGCACCGGTGAGCATGGCCGCGCCGCCCATGTCCGATTTCATCGGTAACATGCCATCGGAGGATTTCATCGAGTAACCGCCGGAATCAAAGGTGATGCCTTTGCCGACTAAACAGGCCGCTACGGGCGCAGCCGCATCGCCACTTGGGTTGATATCCACTTCCAGCAGCACAGGTTCGCGCGCGCTGCCACGGCCCACCGACCACAAACCCATCAGGCCGGCGTCGCGTAGCGCCTCACCGGCTAGGCTGCGCACGCTCACCGGCATTTGCTGCTGTTGGGCTATGGAGCTGAGAAAATCACCGGCCTTGGCGGCTAGGCTGGCGGGATAAATTTCTTCCGCGCTGGCGTTGGTCACGTCGCGTACCCAATCGATGGCAGTCAACAGTGCACTGAGCGCGGCTTGCTCGGTGGCCGATTGCTCACCCATATCAAGCTGGCGTTCGCCTTTGGCGGCGTAAAAGCCTTGGGCAAAGGCAAAGCGACGCTCCACATCCCAGCCTGCACCGCTGAGTTTGACCTGCTTAATGCCCGATGCCTCTAAGCGGCGTGCGGCGCGGCTGATAGCGCGCAGCAGATCCATTACCGGGCTGCCTGCGGCTGGCAGGTGAATACGCGCCGCTTGGGCGGTAAAACTCACACTGGCGCCTGCGCCCCAGTGGGCGGCGGCCGGCTCGTGGCTCAATTCAACTTTCATCCATGGGCTCATAAGTACTCCTTGTTAAGCGAAGGTACGTGGCCAGAAAACGGCCGCTTGGCGGCGCGACTGGCGCACATAAAAAAGGCCGCCCGAGGGGGCGACCTAGATAAGGCTTAATGGCGCTCTGAGGCCAGATTAAGCGTGTATTTGGGGATCTCAATCACCACGTCTTCATCCGCTAGCTTGGCTTGGCAGCTCAAACGTGATTCGGGCTCTAGGCCCCAGGCTTTATCGAGCATGTCATCTTCGAGCTCATCGCTGGGCTCGAGGGAGTCAAAGCCTTCACGCACCACGCAGTGGCAGGTGGTGCAGGCGCAGGATTTTTCACACGCGTGCTCAATTTCCACACCAGCGCGCAGCGCCACATCCAGCAGACTTTCGCCGCTTTCGCCGTCAATCGCAACCCCCTCAGGGCAGAGTTCTGCGTGCGGCAAAATGATCAGTTTTGGCATATCACACCTTATCGATGGTTTGACCGGTTAATACTTGGCGTATGGAGGCGTCCATGCGTCGCGCGGCAAATTCTTGGCTGGCATTATCACAGGCGCTAATCGCGGCCTTAATGACGTCAAGATCGCTGCCTTGAGCGCAGCCTTGCAGTGCTTGCAGCGTTTGCTCAAGGGTGGCGCGCTCGGCCGGATTTAACAGCGCTTGGCCATCTGCGGCAAGCGCTGCGCTTAAGCTTTCAATCACCCGCTTAGCTTCAACGTGCTGCTCGGCTAGCATGCGCGCGGCCATATCGGCTTTTGCATGGGTAAACGAAGCGCTAAGCATCGACAATATTTCCTCTTCGGCTAAGCCGTACGAGGGTTTCACTTCGATGTGCGCCTGCACGCCAGAGGATTTTTCCAGCGCGCTGACCGACAGCAGGCCATCAGCATCCACCGCAAACGTAACGCGAATATGCGCCGCGCCTGCCGCCATCGGTGGTATACCGGTGAGGGTAAAGCGCGCCAGTGAGCGGCAATCGGCGACTAATTCCCGCTCGCCTTGCACCACATGGATCAGCATGGCGGTTTGGCCATCTTTAAAGGTGGTGAACTCTTGCGCGCGCGCCACCGGCAAGGTGGTGTTGCGCGGGATAACTTTTTCCGCCAAGCCGCCCATGGTTTCTAAACCCAATGACAGTGGCGTGACATCGAGTAGCAGCATCTCGCCATCGGGCTTATTGCCGACCAAAATATCCGCCTGAATGGCCGCACCAATGGCGACCACTTCATCGGGGTTGATGCTGGTGAGCGGCGAGCGGCCAAAAAAGGCGCCGACCTCTTCGCGCACTAACGGCACGCGGGTGGAGCCGCCAACCATCACCACTTCTAATACCTCGTCGGCGCTTAAACTGGCATCGCGCAGCGCGCGGCGGCACGCCTGCAATGTGCGTTTGACCAGTGGCGCCATCAGCGCGTTAAACTCGGCGCGCGAAAGGGTGCCTTGCCAAGTGCCGAAGGTGATCTGGGCGCTGGTTTGTTGCGACAGCGTATGTTTTACCTCGGTGGCTAAATCAAGCAGTGCGCGCTGCTGGTGGGCATCGGGCGCGCTGATAGCCGCTTGACGCTGGATCCACTCTGCCAGTAGGGCGTCAAAATCATCGCCGCCGAGCGCGGCATCGCCGCCGGTGGCCAGTACTTCAAACACGCCGCGGTGCAGGCGCAAAATCGAAATATCAAAGGTGCCGCCGCCCAAATCGTAAACCGCGATCACCCCTTCTTGCCCGGAATCAAGGCCGTAGGCAATCGCCGCCGCCGTTGGCTCGTTGAGTAAACGCAGCACATGCAAGCCAGCTAAGCGCGCCGCATCTTTGGTGCTTTGGCGCTTGGCATCGTCAAAATAGGCCGGCACGGTGATGACTACGCCATCGAGCTCACCGCCTAAGGCTTCAGCGCCGCGGGCCGCGAGCACTTTTAAGATCTCGCTGGAGACTTGCACCGGACTTACCGCGCCTCGCGCGGTAAGAATGGCGACCGGATCGCTTGCGGCAAACTGATAGGGTGAGGGCGCTTGGCGCAGTTCTGCTAACGCACGGCCGAGCAGGCGTTTGACCGACACGATAGTGTTGTGCGGATCGCGCGCGGCATCTGCTTTGGCCGCCGCGCCCACGCGCAAGCCCGCTGCGCCATAGTGCACAACCGAGGGCAGTAAACGGGCGCCCGTAACATCGGGCAAGGTGGTGGCTTGGCCGCTGCGCACGGCCGCGACGAGGGAGTTGGTGGTGCCAAGGTCAATACCCACCGCGCGTTTATGCTGGTGAGGGGCGGCGCTTTGGCCAGGTTCGGCAATTTGCAGTAGGGCCATGAGGCGTGGCTTCTCGCTTTTTCGCTAAAAATTAGGCGTCAAACAGGGCGTCTTCAACGCGCTCGATTTCAACCAGTAGTTTTTCGATAAATTTTAATTTGCGCACACTGACCGCTGCCGCGTCATTGTCCTCTGCCGCCAGTTGTGTTGCTAATTGCGCCAGCAGGCACTGGTGACTGTGGCTCACTTCTACGCGCAGCGCTTGGCAAGCGGCGTCTGCGTCGCATTCGCTGAGCGCTTCACGCCAGGTCATTTGCTGGATTAAAAACGCGTTATCTTGCAATGTTTGCGTTTCATGCGCTAAGTCAAAGCCACGCAAGCTGAGCAGATAGTCGGCGCGGCTTACCGGCGCTTTTAAGGTGTGGTAGCCGTCGTTGATCTGGGCGGCCAGTTGGCTGGCGGCGAGCTGTTCGCTGGTGCTGGCGTGGGCAAAACGGTCGGGGTGACACTGGCTTTGCAGCGCGCGATAAGTGACGGCTAAGGCCGCCACATCGAGGGCAAATTGCGCCGGTAAGCCAAACAGGGCGAAGTGGTCGCGGGCAAGATTAGACATTAAAGCTCTCGCCGCAGCCGCACTCGCCTTTTGAGTTCGGGTTGGTGAATTTAAAGCCTTCGTTTAAGCCCTCTTTGACGAAATCAAGCTCAGTGCCATCTAAGTGCGGCAGGCTTTTACTATCGACAATGATAGTGACGCCTTTTTGCTCAAACACCTGATCGCCTTCACTGAACTCATCGACAAACTCGAGCACATAGGCCAGTCCCGAGCAGCCAGTGGTTTTCACCCCCAGCCGCAGGCCAACACCTTTGCCGCGGTTAGCTAAAAAAGAAGATACGCGCGCCGCAGCGGCATCGGTCATGGTAATTGCCATAGCGGGAAATCCTTAAAGCCCTTTTTTCTGTTTGTAATCCGCGATGGCGGCTTTGATGGCATCTTCAGCCAAGATGGAGCAGTGAATTTTCACCGGCGGTAGCGCTAATTCTTGCGCAATTTCGGTGTTTTTAATCGCCGCGGCCTCATCTAAGGTTTTGCCTTTGACCCATTCGGTGACAAGTGAGCTTGAGGCAATGGCCGAACCACAGCCGTAGGTCTTGAACTTGGCATCTTCAATCACGCCTTGCTCGTTGATTTTCAGCTGTAACTTCATCACATCGCCGCACGCCGGTGCGCCGACCATGCCGGTGGCGACATCGGGATCGTTTTTATCAAAGCCGCCCACGTTGCGCGGATTTTCGTAGTGGTCGATGACCTTTTCGCTGTATGCCATGTTACTGCTCCTGCCAGCGTAAACGCCGGATCAACAAAGTAAATAAATCAGTGCGCTGCTGCGCTTAGTGGTGCGCCCACGCGACGCTGTTTAAATCTACGCCATCTTGGTACATTTCCCACAGCGGCGACATATCGCGCAGGCGGCCAATGGCACCTTGGATGAGGTTAATGGCGTAATCTATTTCAGCTTCAGTGGTAAAGCGGCCGATGCTAAAGCGGATCGAACTGTGCGCCAGCTCATCGTTAAGACCTAACGCGCGCAGCACATAGGATGGCTCTAAACTGGCCGAGGTGCAGGCCGAACCCGATGACACGGCCAAATCTTTTAGCGCCATGATCAAGGACTCACCTTCCACATAGGCAAAGCTCACGTTCAAGTTACCCGGTACGCGCGCGTCTAAGTCGCCATTGATATAGACAGCTTCAATGGCTTTAACGCCATTCCATAAGCGCTGGCGCAGCGTTAAAATGCGCGCATTTTCGCTTTGCATCTCTAATTTGGCCAAGCGACAGGCTTCACCGAGGCCCACGATCTGGTGGGTAGCTAAGGTGCCGGAACGCATGCCGCGCTCATGACCACCGCCGTGCATTTGCGCTTCTAAACGTACGCGAGGCTTACGACGCACATACAAAGCACCGATGCCTTTGGGGCCGTAAATTTTGTGCGCCGAGAGCGAGAGTAAATCCACCTGCAGGGCTTCTACATCTACCTCGATTTTGCCCACGCTTTGCACCGCATCGACGTGCAGCAAAATTTTGCGGCTACGGCACAGCGCGCCTAGGGCGGCAATGTCTTGCACCACGCCAATTTCGTTATTGGCGTGCATCAGGCTGACCAAAATGGTGTCAGGGCGCATGGCCGCTTCGAGCTGCTCTAAGGTAAACAGGCCGTTGGGCATCGGCGCTAAATAGGTCACTTCAAAGCCTTCGCGCTCTAATTGGCGACAGGTGTCGAGCACCGCTTTGTGCTCGGTTTTTGAGGTGATGATGTGCTTGCCTTTGCTGGCATAAAAATGCGCCACGCCTTTAATCGCCAAGTTATTGGCTTCGGTGGCGCCAGAGGTAAAGACGATTTCGCGTGGATCGGCGTTAATTAACTCGGCGATATGCTCGCGGGCCAGATCCACCGCCTCTTCGGCTTGCCAGCCAAAGCGGTGTGAGCGCGAGGCCGGATTGCCAAACAGGCCGTCCATAGTCAGGCACTGCAGCATTTTTTCAGCCACGCGCGGGTCGACGGGGCAGGTGGCGGAATAATCTAAATAAATAGGCAGCTTCATAGCAACTCCGAGCAGTCCCGACCACTGGGCGGGTAAAAATAAACGCAAAATTTAACAGTGTGGCGCTAAGGCGCCGTAATCGTGCTTGGCCGCGATCAGGGCGCGGTACGGATGCGCAGGGCGCTATCGAGGTGCGTTGCTAAAGGCGCCAGCGCCTCATCACTGCAACTGCCGCTCACTTGCGCCGCCAGCGTGGCAAAATTCACTTCGTCTAAAAAGCTTGAGATATGTTCACCTAAATCGCGCCACAAGGTGTGGGTTAAGCAGATGCTCCCCGCTTGGCAGCCGCCATGGCCATGGCATTTGGTGGTATCGATCACTTCATCCACTGCATTGATGACCGCGGCGACCGAGATCTGCGCGGGCGTTTTACCTAAGCGATAACCGCCGCCTGGGCCGCGTACGCTGGTGACCAAACCTTGCTTGCGCAAGCGGGCAAATAACTGCTCTAAGTAGGATAACGAGATGCCTTGGCGCGCGGAAATATCGGCGAGCGGCACCGGTCCGTGTGCGCTATGCAGCGTAACATCGAGCAGTGCGGTGACAGCATAACGTCCTTTGGAGGTGAGTCTCATGGCCTTTGCGCTTTAAAAACAATACGTTGGCGCGCAGTTTCACATACCCGACTAATTTGGTCAAGTACCACGCGGCGGCTCTAGCGCGGGGTTTTTTGCACCGAGGTTAAGATGCCGCGCAAAATATTTAGCTCAACGCTTTCTGGCCGCGCGCGGTTAAACAGGCGGCGCAATTTATTCATCACTTGGCCTGGGTGCGCTTGGCTAATAAAGCCGGTGCTTAGCAACGTTTCTTCTAAATGGCGATAAAAGCCTTCTAGCTGCGCGCTGCTAGGGTACTCGTTGCTTGGCTCGGCATCAGGCGCGAGTTGGCCGTTAGCTTCCAGTGCAGCTAAATAGTGCGTGCGCACTTCGTAGCTTAAGGTTTGCACGGCCATGGCTAAATTTAGTGAGCTGTACTCAGGATTGGCCGGAATAGCCACATGGTAGTGGCACTTTTGCAACTCTTCGTTGGTTAAGCCGGTGCGCTCGCGGCCAAATACTAGCGCCACGGGCGCGCGAGGCGCGTGCGCTATTGCCAGTGCGCCGGCTTCACGGGGAGTGAGCATCGGCCAGCTTAACGTACGGGAGCGGGCGCTGGTGCCAATCACCAGTGCGCAATCGCTGATCGCTTCATCTAAGCTAGCCACCACGCGCGCGTTGGCCAAAATATCGCTAGCGCCGGCGGCGAGGGCATTAGCATTGCCATCGGGTAATTCTTTGGGCGCGACTAACACCAATTCGCTCAGGCCCATGGTTTTCATGGCGCGCGCGGCAGACCCCATGTTGCCGGTGTGGGAGGTGCTTACTAAAACAATGCGGATCTGCTGCAACATAGGGCGCTCGTACTCAAGGGCTGAAAGCCAAAAGAAAAAGGCGGTTATCTTAACAGGCTCGGCGCCTTGGCGCTAACTTCGTGGGGCGGTTGCGCCCGTATCGGGTTCAGGCGCGCGGCGACCCAGCGCAACTAGATGCGCCGCATCGAGCAGTGGATAGCGCAGTAGGCTAGGTAAAGCGCTTAAATCCAAGCTATCGAGCAAGTTTTTTAGCTCAAGGCCAAGCTCGGTGTCGCCGGTGATAAGCAGCCGACGCTGAAAAAACAGCGCGTCGGGGTCTTCTTTGCGCGCGGCAATCAAAATAAAGTCGTTCACCTCACCGCTAAACACCACATCGGCCTTGGGCGCGTTTGGGCTTGGCGCCAAGCATAGCTGCTGATTGACCAAGCTAATCAGCAGGCTGTGGCCTATATCGCGCAGCTCAATTTTTAGCCAGTGGTCGATTAGAAAATCTAAATCGCCTTCGCTAATCGCTTGGCTAAATACGCGGTTAAGCAGCGCAGCAAGGGGCTTGTGTTGCAGCGCTTCAGGCACCAAGCCCATGGGCCAACGCAGCAACTGCGGCGCGAAATGGGTTAAGCGGCGCGCGAGGTGCGGCGCGGATACCAAAGCAGATAAGGGCGCGGCAAATAGCACGCTAAGCGGGGACGCATGTGGCAGTAGCACGGCATGTACCTTGTGTAAAATAGGTAAGTAAAGGGCGGTGCGGCTTTAATGGGCGCGGCGCACGGCCATGGTCAGGCGACTGGTACAAATCAGCGCACCAGCTTCATCACGCAGATCAATCTGCCACACCGAGGTGCTGGCACCTAGATGCACGGCACTGGCGCGGGCAGTCACCCGCCCCTCACGCTTGGCGCGCAGGTGGTTGGCGTTGATCTCTAGTCCCATGCACACATGCGCATCATCGACGGCTAAATTGGCCGCCATCGAGCCAACGCTTTCAGCGAGCAGCGCCGAGGCGCCGCCGTGTAAAAAACCATACGGCTGGTGGGTGCGGCTATCGACCGGCATAGTGGCTTCGAGCCAATCATCGCCCACGGCGCTAAAGACAATGCCTAATTGTGCCAGCGCTGTGTTGGCGCTGTGAGCATTCATGGCGGCTAAATCGGTGGCTTTGCGCCAAATTGGTGGCTGCGACATTGCAACTCCTTGCCTTCAAAAGGGCTACCCTAGCAAATTTGCTTTGTTAAATGAACGTGTTAAGTAACCGCGTTCCGTGGCCGGCAAAAACGAAGCGAGCTAGTTGCTTGGATAAAAATCGGCTTGGCTAAAAAAATCCGCCCGAAGGCGGATTGTGTCAGCAGGCGATGTTAACTGCCGGCGGTATGGCGATGGCGCGCTTAAGCCAAGGTGAGTTGCTCATGCAGCGCTTGCACGGCGTAAACTTCACCGACTGCCGCTTGGCTCATGGCTTGGCAGGTAGCAAAAGCGGCGTTAAGCGTGGTGGTATACGCCACCTTGTGCTGCAGCGCGGCGCGGCGCAGTTGCTTGGAATCGCTGATCGCTTGGCGGCCTTCGGCGGTGTTAACAATGTAGCTGTATTCACCGTTTTTGATCCGATCCAAAATATGCGGGCGCCCTTCGTGCACTTTATTGACTAAGCGCGGGTTAATGCCCGCTTCGCCGAGCGCCACCGCGGTGCCGTGGGTGGCATCGAGTTCATAGCCTTGGGCCAGCAGTTGCTGCGCCAGTCGCACAGCGCGGGCTTTGTCACTACCACGCACCGACAAAAGCGCTCGCCCTTGCTTAGGTACGGCATGGCTAGCCCCTAGTTGCCCCTTGGCATAGGCCTGAGCAAAGGTCTCACCTACGCCCATCACTTCACCGGTGGAGCGCATTTCTGGGCCCAGCAGCGGGTCAACGCCGGGGAATTTAGCAAACGGCAACACCACTTCTTTGACGCTGTAATACGGCGGAATAATTTCCTTTGTAAAGCCTTGCTGCTGCAGCGATTGCCCAGCCATCACCCGCGCGGCAATTTTCGCCAGCGGCGCGCCGGTCGCTTTAGACACAAATGGCACGGTGCGCGCGGCGCGCGGGTTGACTTCAATTAAGTAAATTTCGCCGGCTTTGATGGCAAATTGCACGTTCATTAGGCCAATTACGCCCAGTTCTAGCGCCAATTTGCGCACTTGCGCGCGCATTTCATCTTGCAGCTCAGCGCTTAACGAATAGGGTGGCAGCGAGCAGCCGGAATCGCCGGAGTGAATGCCGGCCTCTTCGATATGCTCCATGATGCCGCCGATCACCACCTCGGTGCCGTCGCAAATCGCATCGACATCCACTTCAATGGCGTTATCTAAGAAGCGATCGAGCAGCACCGGTGATTCATTCGATACGCTGACCGCCTCAGCAAAGTAGCGGCGCAAGTCGCTTTCGTCATACACGATTTCCATGGCGCGGCCGCCGAGCACGTAGGATGGGCGCACCACTAACGGATAGCCAATGCGCGCAGCCGTGACCACCGCTTGCTCTAACGCAGTGACCGTGCCGTTTTCCGGCTGCTTTAAGCCCAAGCGCTCGACCGCGCTTTGAAAGCGTTCGCGATCTTCGGCGCGATCAATAGCATCGGGACTGGTGCCGATAATCGGCACGCCGTTGGCCTCTAATTCCCGCGCCAGCTTTAACGGCGTTTGCCCGCCGTATTGCACGATCACGCCTTTAGGCTGTTCAATGCGCACGATCTCTAACACATCTTCTAACGTGACTGGCTCAAAATAGAGGCGATCCGAGGTGTCGTAATCGGTGGAGACGGTCTCGGGGTTGCAGTTGACCATGATGGTTTCATAGCCATCTTCACGCAGTGCTAGCGCGGCGTGCACGCAGCAGTAATCAAACTCAATGCCTTGGCCGATGCGGTTTGGCCCGCCGCCAAGCACCATGATCTTGTCGCGGCTGCTGGGCGCGGCTTCACACTCTTCGTCATAGCTTGAATACATATACGCGGTGTTGGTGGCAAATTCGGCCGCGCAGGTATCCACCCGCTTATACACTGGGAAAATCGCGTGGCGCACGCGCGCTTTGCGCACTTCACTTTCGCTGATGCCCAAAATGCGCGCCAGGCGCGCATCAGCAAAGCCTTTACGCTTTAACTGGCGCAGAAAATCGGCGTTTAAGCCGGCCACACCTGCCTCGCTTAATTGCTCTTCTAAGCGCACGATCTCTTCAATTTGCGCCAAAAACCACGGATCGATTTTGGTTAAGCGAAAGATGCCCTCGAGCGATAAACCGGCGCGAAAGGCATCGGCAACATAAAAAATCCGATCGCAGCCGGCGTCTTGCAACTCGTGGCGAATGCGAGTTAAGGCGTCGGTGGCGTTTAAATCCACCATCGGATCAAAGCCGGTTTTGCCAGTTTCTAAGCTGCGCAGCGCTTTGTGCAGCGACTCTTGGAAGGTGCGGCCGATGGCCATCACTTCGCCGACGGATTTCATTTGCGTGGTTAAGCGATCGTTAGCGCCGGCAAATTTTTCAAAGTTAAAGCGGGGGATTTTGGTTACGACGTAATCGAGCGCGGGCTCAAATGACGCAGGGGTTAAGCCGCCGGTGATGTCGTTTGACAGTTCGTCTAAGGTGTAACCTACGGCCAATTTGGCCGCGATCTTAGCGATAGGAAAGCCGGTAGCCTTGGAGGCCAAGGCGCTTGAGCGTGACACCCGCGGGTTCATCTCGATAATCACCATGCGGCCATCTTTGGGGTTAATGCCAAATTGCACGTTAGAGCCGCCGGTTTCGACGCCAATTTCCCGCAGCACTGCCATCGAGGCGTTGCGCATCAACTGGTACTCTTTGTCGGTCAGGGTTTGCGCTGGCGCCACCGTGATGGAATCGCCGGTATGAATGCCCATTGGATCAAAGTTTTCAATCGCGCAGACGATGATGCAGTTGTCATGTTTGTCCCGCACCACCTCCATTTCGTACTCTTTCCAGCCAATCAGCGATTCATCAATCAATAACTCGCTGGTGGGCGACAGATCTAAGCCGCGCTCACAGATCTCGACAAACTCTTCGGTGTTATAGGCAATGCCGCCACCCGAGCCGCCCATGGTAAATGACGGCCGAATAATGCACGGAAAGCCGACGTCACGCTGTACGGCCCACGCTTCATCCATCGTGTGGGCAATGCCGGCGCGCGGGCAAGCAAGGCCAATGGCGCGCATGGCTTTATCAAAGCGCGAGCGATCTTCGGCCTTATCAATGGCATCCGCGGTAGCGCCAATCATCTCGACGTTAAATTCCGCCAGCACGCCGTGCTTTTCTAATTCCAGCGCGCAGTTGAGCGCGGTTTGCCCGCCCATGGTGGGCAAAATGGCCGAAGGACGCTCTGTTTTAATGATTTCGCGCACCACTTGCCAAGTAATTGGCTCGATGTAGGTGGCATCGGCCATGTTCGGGTCGGTCATGATAGTGGCAGGATTGGAGTTCACCAAGATAACGCGGTAGCCCTCTTCGCGCAGCGCTTTGCACGCCTGCGCACCTGAGTAGTCAAATTCACACGCTTGGCCAATCACAATCGGGCCGGCGCCAAGGATCAAAATGCTGGTAAGGTCGGTACGTTTTGGCATTTTTTAAGCTCCTTTTATGCGCGGTGACGTTTGATAAGTTCGATAAATTGCGCAAACAGTTCGCTGCAATCGTGCGGGCCGGGGCTCGCTTCCGGGTGGCCTTGAAAGCTAAATGCGGGGGCGTTGGTGCAGCTGATGCCTTGCAAAGAGCCATCAAACAGCGACACGTGGGTGGCTTGTACGCCAGCGGGGAGGGTGGCGGCATCGACGGCAAAACCGTGGTTTTGGGCGGTGATCATCACGGTATTATTGTGCAAGCGCTTGACTGGGTGGTTGGCGCCGTGGTGGCCAAATTTCATTTTTTCGGTTTTTGCGCCCAAGGCCAGTGCCAGCAGCTGGTGGCCAAGACAGATACCAAACAGCGGCATGCGCGCCGCCAGCAAGGTTTTGATCGCCGCGATAGCGTAGGTGCAAGGCGCCGGATCGCCGGGGCCGTTGGACAAGAACACACCATCAGGTTGTAGGGCCAAGACCTCACTGGCTGGCGTTTGCGCCGGCACCACGGTAACACGGCAGCCTTGGTCGACCAGCAGGCGCAAAATGTTGCGCTTGATGCCAAAGTCATACGCCACCACGTGATAGGGCAGCGTATCGCGACTTGGCGCCGCGTGGCCTTGGCCGAGTTGCCAGCTGCCTTCGCTCCACTCATACGTTTCGGTCACGGACACTGCCTTGGCCAGATCCATGCCATTTAAACCGGCAAAGGCGCGCGCTTGGGCTAAGGCGTGGGCGACTTGCTCATCGAGGGTTAACTGCGGATCAAGGGCCATTAAGCAGCCGGCTTGGGCGCCGGTCTGGCGCAAAATGCGCGTGAGCTTACGGGTGTCTATGTCGCTGATGGCCACAATCTGGTGGGCTTTGAGGTAGTCGCTTAGCGATTGGCTGGCGCGAAAATTGGAATAAGTAGCGGGGAGGTCGCGGACGATCAAGCCTTGGGCGTGGACTTGGGTTGATTCTTCATCTTCGCGGGTAATACCGGTATTGCCAATATGGGGATAAGTGAGCGTGACTAACTGTTTACAATAGGATGGGTCGGTGAGGATTTCTTGATAGCCGGTCATCGAAGTATTAAAAACGACTTCGCCGACCTGACATCCTTGCGCACCAATGCTGGTGCCCTTAAACGTCGAACCATCTTCCAGCACGAGTAATGCGGTGTAACTCAAAACAACCTCCCGTTGTTGATTTAGCAAATTTTACGTCTTAGCTACCGGTTTATTTGTCCTTATTTGCCGCGGATTTTTGACAAATTGCGCGCATTCTACGCAAAACCGGCGGCGCCTCAAGCATCTTTTGCATTGGTCGCCTACAAGAAAACGTTTTGCTTGCATATTTATGCGCTCGACGTGCTTGGTCATTGGGTTTTAGATAAGATTAAGCCCGAGGCAAAGGCCAAGAGGTAAGGCCGAGCTGCATAAAAAAGCATTTAAATTCAATTGCTTAACATGAAAGGGGAGCTTAACGGCGAGGCGGCCTGCTATTAGGTGAAAAAAAACGCCGTGACAAGCGTCACGGCGTTGCTAGGCGCATCGCTTGCGTTAGTTGCAGCGGCGACGGCTGCTTGGCGCGGCTAATTCATCATTAAGCACATGCTGCATGTTATACAGGCCCGCACTTTGCACGCTTAACCAACGCGCTGCTCGTAGTGCCCCTTGGGCGAAGGTTAAGCGGTTGGTGGCTTTGTGGGTGAACTCTAACCGCTCGCCGGCATCGGCAAACATAACGGTGTGTTCACCTACGATATCGGCGGCGCGAATGCTGGCAAAACCGATGCTGCCTTCACGGCGCGCGCCGGTCTTACGGCAGCGATCAAGTATGGCTACATCTTTTAAGCGGCGGCCGCGGGCGGTGGCTACGGCTTCGCCCATCGCAATGGCGGTGCCAGAGGGCGCATCGACTTTCATGCGATGATGGCTTTCGATGATCTCAACATCGCACTCTTCACCCATGATCTCGGTGGCTCGCGCCAACAAACTCAGCATCAAGTTCACGCCAACTGAGTAGTTAGCCGCGCTCACAATTGGCGTGGTGGCACTGGCGGCCAAAATTTGCGTTTTGCCGGCGGCGTCAAAACCGGTGGTGCCAATCACCATCGCTTTGCCGTGGGTGCGCACTATGCCTAAGTTGTGCAAAGTGGTCTCAGGGCAGGTAAAGTCAATCAGCAGATCAAATTGCTTGGTGACCGCGGCCAGATCGTCGCTGATCTGCACGCCCCAAGTGCCAAAGCCGTTTACTTCGCCCACATCAAGGCCGACTAAGGGCGAGCCTTTGCGCACTAAGGCCGCGCCAAGCACCAGCGGCATCTGACCGCTGGGCGCGTTGCCTTGCTGATGACTTTGCTGCTGTGTGTGTAGTGCTTCTAGTAATACGCGACCCATGCGGCCTTGGCAGCCCATAATGGCTACTGCGATTGGCTGACCCATCCCATTCTCCTTAATATGTGAACGCAAATAATGTAAACGTCGCTGGCATTTGGCGGCCGCTGATTAGTCTTGCGGTGGCAAAACAAACGTGGGCAGCGATAAATGCCAGTAAATAGCGGCTACGCGCAGGCCGAACACGCCGAGCATGCTGATCAGCATGGCGATCAAGGTATCGACCTCTAGACTCAAAGCCCAGGTGTAGAGCACACCGCCTAAAATGCAGGCGGTCGCGTAGATCTCTTTTTGCAGCACCATCGGCACTTCGCGCGCGAGCACATCGCGGATCATGCCGCCGGCCACGCCGGTCATGGTGCCCATCAGCACGGCAATCACGGGGGCGGCGCCAAAGGCGAGGGCTTTTTGCGCGCCGATCACGGTAAATAGCGCCAAGCCAAAGGCATCGGCGACGGGCAGTAAGTAATTGGGCATCCGCGCCGGCAGTTTAGCCAGCCACATACCGATAATGGCGGTGGCGATAATCACCCAAATATAGAGCGGGTCGTTGACCCAAAACACCGGCGTAGCGCCGAGGATCATATCGCGGATCGTGCCGCCGCCGACGGCCGTGACAGCCGCGAGCACCAGCACACCAAACGCATCCATGCGCAACCGCCCCGCCACCAGTACGCCAGAAAAGGCAAATACCGCTGTGCCGAAAAGATCGCTGATATACACCAGCTGCTCAACCATAGAGTGCATAGATAAACTCAATGTAAACCAAGAAATAAGGGGCGCGATTTTAGTCACTTACACCGGCGCTGGCTAGGTGAAAGGGCGAGTTTGGCGGGATCTTGGCAAAATTACCCCAAAATACGCCATCTATTTGCCCCATCTTGGCAATAAATCGCCAAAGACTGACGTTAGGCGCAAGAAAAACGATTGCTCTATGCCAGTTGCCACAAGGTATACTACCGCGCGCCGCCACAGGCCCGGCGCGTTATGGCCTCGTTTATCGCCGTTATGGCAAGCAGTACCACCACCTAGGAGCAGCGCGTGACACAAGATGAAATGAAAAAGGCCGCCGGTTGGGCCGCCCTCGAGTTTGTGACCCCCAATACGTTGGTCGGCGTTGGCACAGGCTCAACGGTGAATCACTTTATTGATGCGCTAGCGACGATAAAAGATCGTATTCAAGGGGCGGTGTCTAGCTCAGAAGCCTCCACGTTGCGCCTACAAAATCATGGCATTAAGGTCTTTGATCTAAACGAGGTCAGCACGCTGGGCGTGTATGTCGATGGCGCGGATGAAATCAATTTGCACGGCGATATGATTAAAGGTGGTGGCGCTGCGCTGACGCGGGAAAAAATTGTGGCCGCGGTGGCCGAACGTTTTGTCTGCATCATCGATAACACCAAAACCGTGGCGCAGCTCGGCGCATTTCCGGTGCCGGTAGAGGTGATCCCGATGGCGCGCGCCCATGTTGCGCGGCAAATTGCGGCGCTCGGTGGCCGGCCTGTGTGGCGTGAAGGGGTAGTGACCGATAACGGCAACCATATTTTAGATGTGCACGATTGGCGCATTGATGATGCCAAAACCTTGGAAACCCAGCTTAACGCTATTGTGGGCGTGGTGACGAACGGCTTGTTTGCCGCCCGCGGCGCCGATGTGGTGTTAGTGGGCACACCGGCCGGCGTCGCGCAGCGTTAAGCGCCAAAGCCTTATTCAAGCATTAATAAACGCAACGCGGCCACAGGTGAACTGTGGCCGCGTTGCGTTAGTTTAGCGCCCGTGCGCTAGCACTATTTAGTGCGCTCGGCCATCAGCTCGCCTAACTATCAGTGCATGGGCGATGCCAGCGGCTGGCATTAGCTGCATGTGGTGCGCGCCTTTCGCCTACCACAGCCCCAAACAATTGCGCCCAAGCAGCGCGCCCCAGACCAAACCGGTTAGGCATAAACAGAGAAACACCGCCGCTGAGCCCAAATCTTTGGCGCGGCCGGACAGAGCGTGGTGTTCAGGGCCAATGCGATCAACCACCGCTTCAATCGCCGAATTAAGCACTTCAACGATCACCACTAACCAGCTGATGGCGAGCAGGAGCAAAATTTCTAGCAAGCTGTTACCGACATAAAACGCAAGCGGCGTCAGCGCCACAATCAGCAGTAATTCTTGGCGAAATGCCGCTTCATTTATCCACGCTGCGCGTAATCCTTTCATGCTGTAACCGGTGGCGTGCAGTACGCGGGTTAAGCCAGTAGCTCCTGGTTTGGCCACAAAACATCCTCTTTTGCTGGTAAATTGGGCCTGCGATAGTAACAAATGGCCGGAAGGTTTCAATCGGGGCGATTTTGCTTTATTTTAGCGCCTTGCCCGCATTGGCCCCCGCGCCTTAGCCCAAGTTGAGATTCTTGCTGTATGTCCATCCACACCGACGAATTGCGCACCCAACCGATTGCTGCCTTGTTAACGGCTGATGAGCTAGGCCGCGCGATCCCCGTAAGCGCGGCGGTCGCTACGCATATTTTGCAGGCACGCCGTGAGGTTGAAGCGATTTTAGCGGGGCAAGATGGGCGCTTATTGGTCATCGTTGGCCCCTGCTCGATTCACGATCCGGCCGCCGGCTTAGAGTACGCGCGCCGCTTGCAGGCGCTGCGCGAGCGTTATCGCGACAGTTTGTGCGTGGTCATGCGCGCGTATTTTGAAAAGCCGCGCACCATTGTTGGCTGGAAAGGTTTGATTAATGACCCGCACTTAGACGGTAGTTTTGATGTTAATGGTGGTCTCACCTTGGCGCGGCAACTGCTGCTGGATATCAATGCCTTAGGCATGCCCACCGCCACTGAATTTTTAGATATGGTCACGGGGCAATATTTAAGCGATTTGATTACCTGGGGCGCGATTGGCGCGCGCACCACCGAATCGCAAGTGCACCGTGAAATGGCCTCGGCGCTGTCGTGCCCTGTGGGCTTTAAAAATGGCACCGATGGCAACACGCGCATCGCGATGGAAGCGGTGCTCGCCGCCCGCCATAGTCATATTTTTTATTCCCCAAATAAAGAAGGGCGCATGACCATTTATCGCACCAGTGGTAACCCGTATGGCCATGTTATTTTGCGCGGTGGCCATCGTCCCAATTACGACAGCGCTAGTGTAGCGCAGGCGTGCGAGGGATTAGCGCAGGTGGGCCTACCTAAGCGCTTGGTGGTGGATTTTAGTCATGGCAATAGCATGAAAGATCATCGCCGCCAGTTAAGCGTGGCGGCCGATATTTGCGATCAAATTAAGCGCGGCCAGCAGGCCATTGCTGGGGTGATGGCCGAAAGCTTTTTAGTCGAAGGGCGCCAAGAAGTGGTTAATAGCGCGGCGGCCTGCTTTGGGCAAAGCATCACCGATGCTTGCCTATCGTGGGCTGATACAGAAACGCTACTCGCCCATTTAGCCGAGGCAGCGGCGCAGCGCCTTGCGCTTAATCTTAATTAATTCCTCGCACCAAGCCGTTGTTCGTCCGCGGCGCTGGGCATAAACCAGTGCCGTCCGCCTGCTTCTACTTGCGTAGTAGTAAGGCCAAAGAGCTGCTCAATATGCGCGGCGGTAAAGCTTGCCGGCGGCCCCACATGTACAATCTCTCCTGCCTTCATGCCCACCACCTGATCGGCCCACTGTAGGGCGCAGTTGACCTCATGGATCGCTACCACAATCAGCCAGCCGTAGCGCTGTTTGAGCTCGGTTAATAGCGCTAACAGCGCCATTTGATGGGGCCAATCGAGTGCGGCTAAGGGCTCATCGAGTAGTAACACTTGGCCGTGAGGATTTAGGCTTGGCCACAACTGCAGCAAGGTGCGGGCAATCAGCACGCGCTGCTGCTCGCCACCGGAGAGGGTGGCAAAGTTGCGCGCCAGTAAAGGCGCTAAGCCGAGTGGCTCGCTAAGTGTGGCAACTGCAGCGCTTAGTTGCTCTGGCGAGGCGGCTAGTGCACTCGGCGTTAAACGCAGCACTTCAAACACGGGCATCGCCAGCGGCGCTACTTGGCGCTGCGGCAACATTGCCCGCTGCAGTGCCAAGGTCGCCGCGCTGATAGTGGCTAGCGAGTTTCCCGCTAAGGTCACCTGTTGGCGCGCCGCTGCGCCCGCGACACCGGCTAGCGCACTTAATAGCGTTGATTTGCCGCTGCCATTGGCGCCGACTAGCGCAATGCACAGCTCGCGCGACCATGCCAAGGTAGTGGGCGCTAAGCGTTGCGGAATATGCAGTTGCTGGGTGCAAAGTAGCGGATCAGTTAGCATGCGGCGCTCTCATCAGTAGCCAAATTAACATAGGCGCGCCCACACTGGCGGTCACCACACCCAGTGGCAGTTCACCGCTGGTCAGGCAATGGCGCGCTAGCAAATCGGCCAGCAGCAGCAGCGCACTGCCGCCAAGCAGCGACAATGGCAGCAAGCGTTGGGCGCTAACCCCGAGTAAGCGCAATAAATGCGGCACCAGCAAACCGATAAAACCAATCACCCCGCACAGCGCCACCACCGCGCCGGTCAGCAGACACACGGCTAGCAGTAACCGGCGCCGCGCCGGCGCCACCGCGACGCCGATTAGCTCGGCATGCAACTCACCTAAATGCAATTGGGCGAGCAGCGGGCCTTGGCGACTGAGCCAAACGAGCACGCCGGCCACAAGCGCCCACAGCGCCAACCAAGGCGCTTGGTCTTGGCCCATGACGTGGCTACTGGCTTGAGCAAGGCTGCCCATCAGCCAAAACATGTATTCGCGCAGTGCACCATCTTCCGCCCAATAAAATAGCCACGTCATCGCCGCTTGGGTTAGCAGGCCAATGGCTACGCCTAGTAGTAGCAAGCGCCCTTGCCAAGCGCCGTGGCGACGGGCCAGCCATAGCAGCAGGCCGCTGACCGCCATGGCCCCAGTAAAGGCCGCCAGCGCGACTAACCACGGCGTGGCTTGCGACGATCCCAGCGCGCCTTGGCGGCTAAGGGTCAATGTAAGCATTGCGAGTAACCCGGCCCCACTGGATACCCCCAGCAGACTGGGCTCGGCCAGCGGATTTTGCAGTAGTACTTGCAAGGTCGCGCCGCCGCCGGCCAGCGCGGCACCGACCAGCAGCGCCAGCAGCGCGCGAGGCAGGCGCAATTGCCAAAAAATATCGGCGGCCAAGGCACTGTGCCAAGGTAAAAGCCACGTTTCGCCCCAAAGTAGGGCGATAAGGCACAAACTTAAGCTCAATAGCATCAGCGCCAGTAGCAGCGCGCGATCGCGGCGCGCTTGTCGCGCCATTAAAGGTAATAACATAACATCCTAAGCTGAAAAATCGCCCGAGCTCGCTTTTGCGGTGTCGCGGGACTGTGGCGGGAGATGGCCAGTTTAGCAAATGTGTAATAAATAGGACCATGCGCAAAGACGCCGGTGACCGAAGCGGGACCTTAGTTGCGGTGCGCGGATATTGAATGTGCATTTGTCGCGCATTTTAGTGATCCAGTGCCATCGTGCGCTGATCTTGCCAGCTATTTACTTCACACGTTACCCGCCGGCGTGATGCAAGCTGATGTGTGTGGGCAGCCATTACCCATGAAGTAAGCAAAGCACGGCGTGCCAGCACCGCGTAAGTGCAGTTAAAAAGGTTGATAAATTAACGTATGCTGCGCGTTTTTGCCTACAGGTGACGGGAGTGCGGCCAATGAATCCGCTGATGGCCAGTATTGGCTTATTGCTGTGCAGCAATGTGTTTATGACCTTTGCTTGGTACGCCCATTTAAAAAGCATGCACCACAAGCCGTGGATCATCGCTGCGCTGGTGAGTTGGGGCATCGCTTTATTTGAATATCTGCTGCAGGTGCCGGCTAATCGCATTGGGCATACCGTGTTAAGTGTGGGGCAGCTGAAAATTTTGCAAGAGGTGATTACGCTGACAGTATTTGTGCCATTTTCAATTTTTTATCTAAAAGAAGAGTTGAAGTGGGACTATCTGTGGGCTGGTTTATGCATTTTGGGCGCAGTATTTTTTGTCTTTCGTGAAAAACTCACCGGCGCTTAAGCCTCGCACGCGTCGCAAGTACGAGTAGAAAAACTGCCGGCCGCCCGCCTGCCTGCCGCATTACTCCGTAAATAAAAACAGGCAGCCAACGCTGCCTGTTTTTTGATACCGTCTGGCTGCCCGCGCTAGCGCTTGGCTTGCTTGGTCGCAATTGCCTCGGCCACATCGGCCGGCTCCATCACAATGCCTTCTTGATCGGGGGTCGGGAACACGGCGACACACAGCTCATCTTCAGCCATGCCATCGACCCAACGCTCTAACCACACCTTCAGCGTGATCGATTGTGGGCTGCAGTTTTCCCACTCACCTTGTGCCCAGGCTTTGGCGTAATCCGGATGGGGCCACACGGGAATGCAATCTTCATCTTCGGTGGTGAGCATCATCACGCCGTGCTCATCGGTCAGCACATACAAGGTTTCGTGCTCAACCACCTTACTGATGAAGTGATCAAAACGGTAATCCGCATTTAATGAGAGCGCGGCATTGCGCTCGGTATCGCCTAATTCGTACATAACATTCACCTTTCGGGATTAAACATCGGGAGCGTGCAGCGTAATGGCAGTTTGCCCACTCAGTTGCTCGGCCAAATAGTGGCGCAGCCAATAAATGGCTTCAATTTCAATAAAGCAGAGTTGATGCGCGCCTTGTTTGGCGGCCGCTAAAATCAGCTCGCCGCGCTGGGTTAATTGCTTCTCCCACGTGCTAGTCAACGTGCCTTGGTGCGCTTCGTCGGCCATTTGGTGGCGCAGTTCAAATAAACTGTCACTGATCGGGTGGTTTATTTTGCTCGGCGTGAGCCAAAATTGGGCCAAATTATCAAGCAGCTCAGCATCATAACTGGCTAAAGCGGCCAGGCCCGCATCAGTGCTGTCGCCTTGTGGAAACTGGCTCGTGGCCATCGCGAGTGTCGGCAATGTGTGCAGGCGGGCGGCAGTGGGCACTGCGTGCAGCGCCGTGACATCGTGGCTGGTTAGCGGCGGCAGCCAAACGGCGCCGGTATGCGAGCTAAGCAGTTGATTTAATGGCGTTTGCGTATAGCAAGGGAAGGTAGTCACATGGCGGTGGAGCAGTGCGACCAGCGTTACATTTGTCATCAGCAGCGCCTAAATAAGCCCGTAGGGGGCAAAAAAAGTGAGGCGATAGTAGCACAGCGCACGGGCGGGCGGCGGCAAAAATTTGTTTGTATTGCCGGCGGGCCATCAAACTATGACGCAGCGCGCATATTTTTCTGTATGGCAATGGTAGCTTGGGTTGAAATCAGACGCAGTAAAAGGACACGCCCATGATTGCTATGCAACAAGTATCAAATCACTTCACGGATCAGTTGAAAGTTTTGGCCTGTTTTGATCCGGCAAATTTAACTGTTGGCATTAAATTGCGCAGCGATATGAGCGATGAGTTGCGTCAAGCGGCGCAAACGCTGTTTGAACAAGGCATTATTAGCGCAACCGATGGTGGTTATTTAACCCCGTTTGGCATGACATTGGTTGAACACTTGCAGCATTTGCTGGTGGCGTTAAAGCCGGGCAAATAATCTTTTTGATAAAAGTGAGCGTAAAACCAAGAGAGCCGCAGGCTCTCTTTTTTATAGGTCTTTTTTCGGCAGCGTCATCGCCGAATTATCGGTGCAATATGCGCGCTGCTAAAAAAGGCCCATAAACAAAAAGCCGCGTTACTTGCGTAACGCGGCTTTTTTAAATTCTGCTGTGATTACAGAGCAGTTACGTTCTCTGCTTGAGGACCTTTCTGACCCTGGGTAACAGTGAACTGAACGCGCTGACCTTCAGCCAAAGTGCGGAAACCGGCACCCTGAATAGCGCTGAAGTGTACGAAAACGTCCGGGCCGTTTTCTTGCTGGATGAAACCAAAGCCTTTGGTTTCGTTGAAAAACTTAACGGTACCGGTGATCATGTTAGACATATCTATAAACCTGTATTCAAAATAATTACTTATGCTTTTCAGCGGATTAAGCTCAAAAAACGGGATTTACTTATGAGCAACAGGAAAAGATGTAAAACATCGTCTTCATTGACATAATCATCGCCCTTTCAAGCTGGGGCCGATTATACGGAGGTTTATCGATTACGCAAACTATTTGTCCTAATTATTTATTAATCTTACCAAATGGTCGTCAATTCGTGATGCGCGTCATCTTTTTAGGGCCGAATGTACGCAGTTAACCGCGCATGCGCCCACTAGAGCTTGAGCGTTTCCTTAACAAAAGGAATGGTCAGTTTGCGCTTGGCATGAAACGAGGCGTTATCGAGCGCATTTAAGGTTGCCAGCAAAGTGCGCATATCGCGCGATAGGCGGTTTAGCAAAAAGCGCCCGACATCGGTGGGCAGGGAAAAGCCGCGCAGGGCTGCGCGCAGCTGCAAAGCGCTGAGTTTGCCCTCATCGTCGAGTTCATCAAGATGAAACGTCACTCCCCAATCGAGCCGTGACGCCAGATCGGGCAGCGTTAAACCCAATTTTCGCGGCGCGCTACAGCCGGCGACCACTAAGCTGCCGTGGCCTTTTTCTTGCCAGCGATTATAAAAATCAAATAGCGCTTGCTCCCATCGGCTTTGCCCCGCAATGGCATCTACGCTGTCAATGCACACCAGCGCAAAGCTTTCCAGCCCGTCTAAAATCCTCGGCTCAAGTTGGGCAAGGTGGGAAAAGCACAGATAGGCCGCCGCTTCATCGCGGGCGTTAACCTCAGCGCAGGCAGCGTGCAATAGATGGGAGCAGCCCGCGCCGTGCGCACCCCAGACGTAAATAAAGGGCGCACCTTGGCCAATCGCGGCGTTTTTTAAGGCCGTGATTAAATGGGCGTTGTTGCCAGGATAAAAACTGCCAAAGGTTTCATCATCAGGCAGTTGCATGGCTAAAGAGAGTTGGGCTGGTTGCTTCAATAATCGCGCGCTTGGGCTGAAAATTCTGGTCGCCAGTTTAGCACTGGCCCGGTGATTAGAGAACTGCCCGCCAAGGGCGGGCAGTATGGGGTAAGGGGCAAATTCAGCGCGTTAGCGCGGCTGCCAGCGGTAATACAATACGCTGGCGTTATCGCCACTTTGCGCCACTAAGCGGCTTTCGACTTGTAACAGGCGGGTTAGCTCACGGGCATCGCCTTGCAAACTGAGTGTAAAGTCCACCCGATCGCCTTGCAGCGCGCCAATTTTTACCGCACTGACGTTGCTTAAGCCTCTAAAGAGTTGCTGCACGGCCACCATCTGGCTCATATCCGCCACGCCTTCGATGACGACTTTTTGCTCGCTCGGCGCCGCGCCCGTGGCTTTGGCGCCATATGCCTGTACCTGCCAAGCGGCTAATTGATCGGTAAGGCGCTGGGCTATCGCAGTCGCATCGCCTTGGGCTTGGCCGGTAAAAATGCGCGTGGCACTGCCCTGTGCGCTGGGCTGATAAGCTGACCAAGCTAACGTGAACGTTGGCGCTTGGCCTTGCGCGGTGGCAAGTACGATAAGCTCGGCGCTATAGCGGCGACTGGCTAGCAGCAGTGGTTCAAGAAAACCGCCGCGCACATCGGTGGCATTGACGGCCATCGCATCGTTTAAATCCATGAGCGGTAAGAGCAGCGGCAAGCCAAGGCAGTTGGCCGCCTCGCGCAGTGGCGCGGCCCAAGTGCCATCTTGCTCGCTAAGTAGCGCGCTGTCATCGGCCAGCCAAACTAGTGTGCTTGGGCGGTTGCTGCCAAGCACGGCCAGATCGCTTTGCTGCAACACTGCGTGAATAGCGGCGGGGGTAAAATCGGCGTGTAACCATTTGCCTTGCGCGCGCGTTTGATATTGGCTGGCGCGCAGCAGTTTAGCCGGTGCTTCTAGGGCTTTTACCGCCGCTGGCTGCGTGAGGATATCGCGCCGCGTGGACACTTTACGCAATACATCACTTAAGGCTTGGCGCTGGCTGCTGGTGACATCCTGCGTCAGTGGTGCCTGGCCTTGATAAAGATCGGGCACGGCTACGGCCAGCAGGGGTAAAGGCGCTAAGGCGCAAAGTAATAAAAGTAATAGTAGAGGCTTGAACATGGCATCTCCTGTGCGCGAGCACCATCACATTGACCACGCTGGGGACGCAAGGTCTGCCGCCGCGCGAAAAAAAGGGCATTAAAATAGCGCTAAATAGCGCCAATGCAAATAAGGCATGCAAGATAAAAATAACGCCCGCAGCAAGGCGGGCGCAAGCGGCCACTTAGGCCAGTAGCGCAGGCGCGTTGTTGTTGTCCACGCCTGCCAACACCGATCAGTGTTTATTTGGTGCCAAAAATCTTGTCACCGGCATCGCCAAGGCCTGGGATGATATAGCCTTTTTCATTTAAGCCCAGATCGATCGACGCGCAATACACTTCCACATCAGGGTGCGCGGCTTCGAGCGCTTTTAAGCCTTCTGGCGCGGCGACCAGTACCAGCACTTTAATCGCGTGGCAGCCTTTTTTCTTCAGCAGATCGATAGTGGCAATCATCGAGCCACCGGTGGCGAGCATCGGATCAACGACCAGTGCTAAACGCTCTTCGATGTTGCTGACGATTTTTTCAAAATAAGAGACCGGTTGCAGGGTCTCTTCATCCCGATACACCCCCACCACGCTGACGCGGGCCGACGGCATGTGCTCGAGCACCCCATCCATCATGCCAAGGCCGGCACGCAAAATAGGCACCACAGTGACTTTTTTGCCTTTGATTTGGTCAACTTCCACTGGGCCATTCCAACCCTCGATTACGACCCGCTCGGTTTTAAAATCGGAGGTCGCTTCGTAAGTTAACAGGCTGCCCACTTCCTTAGCCAGTTCACGAAAACGCTTGGTACTGATGTCACCTTCACGCATCAAGCCAATCTTGTGCTTGACCAATGGGTGTCTTACTTCAACCACTTTCATCTTCTTCTCCTTCGGGCGCACCAAAAAAACGCGCAATCATACCCGATGTCGTGGTGGTTCGGCATTTTTTTTGCGCAAAGCATTGCGCAAACGATTTCGCTTCGGGTTTTTTACTGGCACTGGTAGACTGCTGCCGAAAATTTTCACCATGGCTATCAGGACGGGAGTAGGCGTGATCATGAACACCTCATTGAGCTACAAGGATGCGGGCGTCGATATTGATGCAGGCAATGCACTGGTTGAGCGGATCAAAGGGGTGTCTAAGCGCACCCGCCGCCCTGAAGTGATGGGCGGCTTAGGCGGTTTTGGCGCCTTGTGTCAAATTCCGGCTGGCTATAAAGAGCCAGTGCTGGTGTCTGGCACCGATGGGGTGGGCACCAAGTTGCGCTTAGCCATTGATTTGCGCCAGCACGAAGGCGTGGGCATTGATTTGGTGGCAATGTGTGCTAACGATTTGATTGTGCAAGGCGCCGAGCCCTTGTTTTTCTTGGACTATTACGCCACCGGCAAGCTCGATGTTGACACGGCCGCAACGGTCGTAAGCAGCATTGGTGAAGGCTGCGTGCAGGCCGGTTGCGCGCTGATTGGCGGTGAAACGGCAGAAATGCCCGGCATGTACGAAGGCGAAGATTACGATCTGGCCGGCTTTTGTGTCGGTGTGGTGGAAAAAAGCCAAATTATTGATGGCAGCCAAGTCGCCGCGGGCGATGCGCTGATTGCGCTGGCAGCCAGTGGCCCCCATGCCAATGGTTTTTCGCTGATCCGCAAAATTATTGAAGTTAGCCAAGCGGATGTGAACCAACCACTCGGGGAGACTACGCTCGCCAAAGCGCTGTTAGCGCCGACGCGCATTTACGTCAAATCGGTGTTAGCACTGCTTGAGGCCTGTAATGTGCACGCGTTGTGCCATATCACCGGCGGCGGTTTTTGGGAGAACATTCCCCGTGTGCTGCCAGCAGGCACGCAAGCGTGCATCAATGAGCAAAGTTGGCAGTGGCCGGCGGTGTTTAATTGGCTGCAGACCACGGGCAATGTGACGCGCCATGAGATGTATCGCACTTTTAACTGCGGTGTGGGTATGGTGATTGCGCTGCCTGCCAGCGAAGTCGATAGTGCGCTGACCTTGCTCGCCGCGCACGGCGAAACCGCGTGGCAGATTGGCCACATTGCCGCCGCCCATAGCGCCGAGCAGGTGGTTATTAGCTAAGCATGCACTGCATCTAAGTTAGTTAAGTTAAGGGCGACGCAGGTCGCCCTTAGTTTTATCCGGGCGCCCAAACTGCGCCCTTATTATATCCATCTGGACGTCTATCTTGACCTAGGCGGCGGATCACACTACTGTGTGCCCCATTTTCAAATGCTCGCTAGCTCACTAGCGGCGCGGTTTATTGCTCGAGGATACCATGACCACTCCCCCCTCCAATCCCAAGGCGCTGTTGCCGCTGTTGGTTTTTTTAACCCTGTTTATCGGTACCGGCACCTGGCTTACGCTGCAAGGGGTGGATTTTGCCTTTTATCAACTGCCGGCACCGGTGGCGGCGATCCCCGCGATCATGCTCGCCTTACTGATGGGCACTGAGGGCTTAAGCAAAAATTTTGAGACCTTTTTTAAAGGCGTGGGCCAAAGCAACATCATAGCGATGTGCATGATCTATTTGCTTGCGGGCGCGTTTGCCAGCGTGGCCAAAGCCACCGGCGGTGTAGATGCCACCGTGGCGCTCGGCTTATCGCTGATCCCCAGTTGGTTTTTGTTGCCGGGGCTGTTTTTGATCTCCGCCTTTATTGCCACTGCCATGGGTACCTCAATGGGCACGATTGGCGCGGTGGCGCCGGTGGCGTTAGGCGTGGCGCAAGCGGCCAGCATCAATCCAGTGCTGATGGCTGGCACCATCTTATCGGGTGCTATGTTTGGCGATAATTTGTCGATTATTTCCGATACCACGATTGCCGCCACCCGCAGCCAAGGCTGTGAGATGAAAGATAAATTTCGCGAAAACGTGCGCATTGCCGCGCCCGCAGCGCTGGCGGTGATGGTACTGTATTTTGTTTTAGGCACCAGTGGCCAAGCTCCTGCGGCCGGTGGCGAAATTGCGCTGCTAAAAGTGCTGCCCTATGTGCTGATCTTAGCTTTGGCGCTGGCGGGGGTGAATGTGTTTGTGGTGCTCAGCTTGGGCATTTTGGCTGCAGGCGGCGTTGGCGCGTTCTCGGGCTATGCCTTGGGGCAATGGAGCAAAGACATTTATGCCGGTTTCACCGCTATGCAGGAGATCTTTTTGCTGTCGATGTTTATTGGTGGCTTAGGTGCGTTGATGGAGCGCCAAGGGGGCTTGGTTTGGTTAAGTGAGCGGATCAGTGCGTTGATCGCCCGCTTTAGCCAGCGCCACAGTGGTGAGCAAAATGAGAAAGCGGCAGAATTGGGCATTGCCGGTGTGGTCAGCGTGACCAACGTGTGCACCGCCAACAACACGGTCGCGATTATTGTAGCCAGCAAAGTGGCGCGGGAGTTAGCCGAACAACATGGCGTCACGCCGCGGCGCGCGGCATCGCTACTGGATATTTTTTCCTGCGTGGTGCAGGGCCTGATCCCGTGGGGCGCGCAGGCGCTGCTGCTGGGCTCGATTTTTGCCCTATCGCCGCTGTATGTGGTGAGCATGAGCTTTTACCCCATGGCCTTGGCGCTGTGCGCGCTGGCAGCGGTGTTTATCAAGCACGCCGTGGCCAAGGGTGAACTTGCCCCTGCGCATAAATAACGCCCGCGTATAGATAGGGCATACAAAAAGCCGCTCATGTGAGCGGCTTTTTTGTGGCCAATAAAAAGTGTGCTGACTAGTTATTCGTCGTCAAACACACCAAAGTGCTGCTTAGAAAACGCCACGCGCTGCGCCACGCTCATCTTCACTGCGCCCAAATCTTCAATGGTTTTGAGATTGGGCACCAAGCCTTTGCCGTTGGCAATTTGAATCGCGAGGCCTGGGCGGGCGTTCAGTTCAAGCAACATCGGGCCGCGGAACTTATCGAGCACCATATCGGTGCCGATATAGCCCAAGCCCGACATCTCATAACACGAGGCAGCCAAAGTCAGCAGCGTATCCCAGTGTGGCACTTTCAACTCATACAGATCTAAGCCGGTATCGGGGTGATGGCGAATGGGCGCGCCAAATTGCACGGCGCGCAGCGCGCGGCCGGTGCGCAAGCACAACCCCACGCCCACTGCGCCTTGGTGCAAGTTGGCCTTGCCGTCAGAGGCGGCGGTCGACAGGCGCATCATCGCCATGACTGGAAAGCCTTTAAAAATGATCACGCGTGAATCGGGCACACCCTCAAACGAGTAGCCATCAAACACGTCATCAAAGTTAATCAAGCCTTCAATTAACGCCACGTCCGGCTTGCCGCCGAGCGAATAGAGGCCGGCCAAAATATTGGACACATGGCGCTCAAGGTCTTGGCCATTACAGCCGCTGCCGTTGGGCTTATAAAACAGCCCCTCTTCTTGGCGTAAAATAACCAAGATACCTTTGCCACCGGAGCCGCGCGCCGGTTTGATACAAAAGCCCGGCCAATCTTTGACCAGTGCGGTAATGCGTTCCACGTCGTGCTGCTCACGGATGGTGCCGATAAGCTCCGGCACCGTGACACCGGCATCGAGCGCAATGCGTTTGGTCTGTAATTTGTCGTCCACCAACGGGTAGAGGTGGCGCGGGTTATAGCGGCTGATATAGGAGTGGTTACGTTTATTCATGCCTAAAATGCCCGCGTCCGCCAGACGCCATGGGGTGGTGTATTTATCCCAAAACGCCATTTATTTGTCCTTACCCTTGCCAGGTGCGCCCTCAGCTTCGATTTCATCAAGCAGGGGCTTAAAGCGCTTCAATTCGCTGAGCTTATAGCCGGTGTAGTTACCCATCACCAGCACAGTGGCCATCAGCACCAATTGCAGACCTAAGAAGTTAAAGGTCAGGTGGCGGATAAGCTCGTTATCCATCGCCAGATAAGCAATCACGGACACCAGCAACGAACCGCCGCCTTGGCGAACGACCTCTTTTGGCCCCTCTTCTTCCCACAAAATTGACATGCGCTCGATGGTCCACGAGAGGATGATCATGGGGAAGAAGGTGATCTTCATGCCATCGGTTAAGCCCAATTTAAAGGCAAAGGCCGAGAAGATGCCGATCATCGAGATCACCATGATGATGATCGCCGAAATTCGCGCCACCAACAGCAGGTTTAAGCGCGACAGATAAGAGCGGATCACCAGACC
Source organism: Aeromonas sp. (assembly GCA_051658125.1). Classification (GTDB taxonomy): domain Bacteria; phylum Pseudomonadota; class Gammaproteobacteria; order Enterobacterales; family Aeromonadaceae; genus Aeromonas. The sequence continues at coordinate 9,311 of JBOFMA010000083.1, read as the reverse complement.
CACGCCCACAATCAGCAAGAAACCCACCAAACCGGTGACCAGCGAGGTTTGGATAAAGGCCACCGCGATCAGCACCGGCATAAAGGTGCCGGAGGTTTTAATACCGACGATGACGCGCAAAAACACCACCATCAGTACGCCAATTGGGATCAGCAGCAAGCCTTTAAACAGCGCTTGCTCTTCTAGCGGCAGGCTGTGAATTGAAAAATCGAGTTTGTCGCTTTGGGCAAATTTTTGCGCCAGTGCCACATTCACCGGTTGCTCTTGCTCGATCATCGAGAAGCTGACTTTGGAATTAAATCCGCCGGTCACATCCAGCAGCGCACCGGAATTGTATTCCCACAGCAGCAGGTTTTCCGGTTGGCCTTGCTCGCCGGTGCTGGGGTTAAACAACTGGTACTCGGTGGGGCTGTTAAACACTTGTAGATAATCCACCAACTCTTGGCGGCGGCGACCATCTTCCAGCGTTAACGCATGCACTACCCGCGCCGGCACGTCCGCATGATGCAGCATTTCGGCGATCAGCTGGGAGCGGCGCTTGTGGTTTTTGAGCAATTCTGCGTTTTGCTCTTGGCGGCCCATCTCTTTGATGATTTCGCGGGTCAAGGTGTAGCTATCGGCCGAGCGCTCTTTGGCCCGATCTAATATTTGCGCAATCGCGGTGGCAAATGGCTCACTTTCGATCTGCTTTTCCAGCACCGGCGCGCTGGAAAGCGCATTGGGCTTGGCGTGATCATCGGCCATCATCTCGGCGCGGTAATAGAGCTCTTGGCGCCCGCTGGCTTGGCGGATCGACCACTCGGCGCGGCCGGCGCCTTGCTTACCAACAAAGGCTAGACCGTAGCCTGGGCTGGCTGCGGTTTCGTTAAGCAGGGTAAAGCCGGGCTGGGTGCCAGGAATGGCCAGCGAGGCCATCACCGGTTCGTTATTGGCTTCAAACTCTAATTTGGCCTCAATTGACCAAATTTGGCGCTTCTCGCCTGGGGTAAATGGCACATCCAGCGCCACATGATGATAAATGGTCATGCCCAAACCGACGATAAACAGCAGGGCGACCAATAGATAAAACGGCTTACGAGAGACCATAAGTTATTTGCTCTCCTTTAATTTTGGCTTGGGCTGAATGTATTCACGCGCCACATCCACCACGGCGATATCTTTTAAAAACTCGCGGCCCAGCAGCACCGGATAGGTCATGTCGCTGCGATCTTTTAAGGTAAATTCGGCTTTTTCAGTCATCTCGCCCATACGCACGGCTAAGCGCACCACAGGGCGACGATCAAGATCTTCTGCGGAGGCTTGGCGCACGCGCACATGGCGCACGAGTGGCGCTTCAATTTGGATCTGCTCGTTAAGGTCTTTATGACTCATAAAAAAGCGCACCCAGTTTTTGCCGTTACGCTCAAAAATGGTGATCCCTTGCGCGCTAATTGACGAGGTGGTGGCACCAGTATCAACCCGCGCTTGGAAGGCATCGTTGGCCACATCCACCCACAGCCATTCGGCTTCGCCAACCAGCATTTTGCCGTCAATAGCGAGGCTTTGCGTGGTGGGTTGCAGCTTTTCCACCGCGACCGATGCGGCTTTTGGCGCGGCCACTGGGCGCTCATTTAATTTGCTTTGCATCTTGGCTAACGTCCCGTTGACGTTGGTGAGGTTATCTTGCAGGCGCTTGAGGGCGGCTTGCTGCTCTTTGTTTTGTTGCTGCAAGTGCTGCTCAACCTGTTGCCATTGGCTCTCTTGCCCTGCCAGTTCGCTGCGCAATTCGCTCAAGGTTAATGCTGGTGGCAGCGCAGGTGGCGGCGGGGCCAACTGGGCGCAACCGGTCGTCAAAACAGCACTTAACAGAGATAAAGCGGGGAATTTACTTTTCATATGAGTCACTTAGCTTAGAGCGTCCAACAATGGGTGCAGTGTAACGGCCGCAGCCGTCTTCGGCTAGTCTTTGGCTTTGCGGGCAATGAGCACCGCGCGTTTTGGCGCCGGATAACCTTCAATCGTTAAGCTTGGATCGCTTGGATCAAGGTAATCGGCCAGCGATTCACTCACCATCCAGTCGGTGCGACGCTGCTCGTCGGTGTGGGTTATATTTTCATCGACAATGCGCACATCACAAAAGCCCGCACGCTCGACCCAGAGTTTGAGCGCAGCACTTGAGGGAATAAACCAGACGTTACGCATCTTGCCATAGCGATCGGTTGGCATCAGCACGTCGTTGACGCCGCCTTCGATCACTAAGGTTTCTAGCACTAATTCGCCCTCATCAACCAATTGATTGCGTAACTGCTCAATATGCTCGATGGGCGATTTGCGGTGATAGAGCACGCCCATGGAAAACACCGTGTCAAAGGCGCGTAAATTGGGCAACTCTTCAATGCCAAGCGGCAACAGATGCGCGCGCTGATCGCTATTGGCAAAGTGGCGCACCGCCTCAAATTGGCACAAAAACAGGGCGCTGGGATCAATGCCAACCGCCAGCTTGGCGCCGGCGCCGACCATGCGCCACAGGTGATAGCCGCTGCCACAGCCTACGTCCAAAATGTAACGATCGTTGAGTGGTGAAATGTGCGGCAGCACCCGATCCCACTTCCAATCCGAGCGCCATTCGGTGTCAATCTCAATGCCATGCAGCGAAAATGGCCCTTTGCGCCACGGCATAAACTGACGCAGCAAATTTTCGACCTTTTTTTGCTCACCGATAGGCAAAAGCGCGGGGCTGGTGACGCGCACGCCGTGCACAAAATCGATTTCGCTGGTCGGCAAGGTGGGCAATTTATTTAACGCGCGCTGCCAGCGCGGGAAATCGCCATGAGCGTTGGCATGCTGCCACGCGTGCAGCTGCGCCGGCAAGGTGTGCAGCCAATGGCTTAAGCGCGTTTTGGCAATGCGCTGATAAAAGTTGGCAAAATCTAGCATGGGTGGGCCTCGCTTGGCGCTTTGATGGCGATCAGCGAACCAAAATTAAAGCACTGAAACCACAATTCATGGTGGCTAAAACCGGCGGCGCTTAAGCGCGCGCGGTGGCAGGCGAGCGTGTCGGTGCGCATCACGTTTTCTAGCGCCGTGCGTTTTTGGCTAATCTCTAACTCGCTATAGCCATTGGCGCGTTTGAAATCGAGGTGCAAATCAATCAGCAGATCATTGACCGGCGCATCATCAAAGCGAAATTTCTCACTTAAGATCAAAATACCGCCTGGGTTTAGGCCGGCGTAAATGCGCTCAAGCAGCGCTTGGCGCTGGGCCGGCTCAATAAACTGCAAGGTAAAGTTAAGCACCACCACAGAGGCGTTGCTAATGGGCGTCGTGCAAATATCGCCCTCAATTAACTCCACCGGCACGGCGGACTTAAAGGCATTTAAGTGGGTGCGCGCGCGTTCAATCATCGGCGCGGACAGATCAACGGCGGTAATCGTGCAGCCTTCGGCGCGTACATGTTTGCGCATCGCTTGGGTGGCCGCGCCTAGCGAGCAGCCTAAATCATACAATTGGCTGCCGGGGGTGGCATAGCGCGCGGCCATCATGCCGATGGCGGCAATAATATTGCTATAGCCCGGCACCGAGCGCTGGATCATGTCGGGAAACACCGCCGCGACTTGCTCATCAAAACAAAAATCGCCTAACCGAGCGATGGGGGCTGCAAAAATCTGATCTGTTGACGGCATAACCGACCCTCTGTAAGCCGTGGTCTTGGGCACTGGCTGGATCAGGCGGTGTCCGCAGGCGCGGATCACCCCCCTTGAGTAGAAATTTTGGGGCGCAAGTGTAGAGGAATTCTGCGCGATTGTCTTGGCATCTGGCCACGGCGGCGCTAAATTCGGCCGCGGCTTGAGCTGGCGCGCGGTTTTTGAGGCACTATTTTCCACGTTAAGCGCCGTTTGCTTGCAAAATCAGCGGCCAATGTGAGCTTGTCAATTTACCACCCGCGCGCTTTGCCCCTATAATGACCCCCTTTTTTAGCCCTATGCCGGCAACCTCGGCGTGCGGCACGCTCGTGCGTGGCTCTAGGCCATTTGATAAATTCACAGGAAGGAACAACTCATGCGCTCTATCTATTGCGGTCAGGTCAATGACGCCCATGTGGGCCAGACCATCACCCTGTGCGGTTGGGTTCATCGCCGCCGCGATTTGGGTGGTCTGATTTTTATCGATCTGCGGGATCGCGAAGGCATCGTGCAGGTGTTTTTTGACCCAGATAAGCCAACCGCGTTTGCCCTGGCCTCGGAACTGCGCAATGAGTTTTGTATCCAAGTGACCGGTGTGGTGCGTGCGCGCCCAGACAACATGCGTAATAGCGACATGAGCACCGGCGCGATTGAAGTGTTTGGCCATGAGTTGACCATCATCAACCGCTCAGAGCCACTGCCGATTGACTTTAACCAAGTCAACAGCGAAGAGAGCCGCTTAAAGTTCCGTTACTTAGATTTGCGCCGCCCAGAAATGGCGATGTATTTGAAAACCCGCGCCAAAGCCAGCGCCTTTGTGCGTCGCTTTATGGACGAGCACGGCTTTTTAGACATCGAAACGCCAATGCTGACTAAAGCCACCCCAGAAGGCGCGCGCGATTACTTGGTGCCCAGCCGCGTGCACAAGGGCAAATTTTACGCTCTGCCGCAATCACCGCAGCTGTTTAAGCAGTTGCTGATGATGTCTGGCTTTGATCGCTACTACCAGATCGTAAAATGCTTCCGTGATGAAGACTTGCGCGCGGATCGCCAGCCTGAATTTACCCAGATCGACGTGGAAACGTCGTTTATGACTGCACCACAAGTACGCGAATTGATGGAAGCGATGATCCGCGAGCTGTGGCAGCACGTGCTCAACGTCGATTTAGGCGCCTTCCCGATCATGACCTTTGACGAGGCGATGCGTCGTTTTGGCTCTGATAAGCCGGACCTGCGTTTGCCGATGGAGCTGGTCGATGTGGCCGATCTGCTCACCGAGGTGGAATTTGCCGTGTTTAAGGGCCCGGCCAATGACGGCAAAGGCCGCGTAGCGGCGTTAAAAGTGCCCGGTGGCGCGCAACTGTCGCGTAAGCAAATTGATGAATACACCCAGTTCGTTGGCATTTATGGTGCCAAAGGTTTGGCGTGGATGAAAGTTAACAGCGCAGCCAATGGCTTAGACGGCGTGCAATCGCCGGTGGCTAAATTCTTAACTGACGCCATCGTGCGCGAAATGTTGGCGCGCACTGGCGCCGCGGATGGTGACCTGTTGTTCTTTGGCGCCGATAGCAAAAAAGTAGTGTGCGATGCCATGGGCGCGCTGCGCTTAAAAGTGGGCCGCGATTTAGGCTTAGTCGAAAAAGTGTGGAAGCCGCTGTGGGTGGTGGATTTCCCCATGTTTGAAGAAGATGGCGAAGGCGGCTTAAGCGCCATGCACCATCCATTCACCGCGCCCAATGGCTTAACGCCGGATGAGCTTAAAGCCAATCCACAGGGCGCGTATGCCAACGCGTACGACATGGTTATCAACGGCTATGAAGTGGGCGGTGGTTCAGTGCGCATTCACAGCGGCGCCATGCAGGCGGCGGTGTTTGACATTCTGGGCATCACCAGCGATGAGCAGCAGCTTAAATTTGGCTTCTTGTTAGACGCCTTAAAATACGGCACCCCACCGCACGCGGGTCTGGCGTTTGGCTTAGATCGCTTAAGCATGCTACTGACCGGCACCGATAACATTCGTGACGTGATAGCGTTCCCGAAAACCACGGCGGCGGCTTGTTTAATGACCGACGCCCCGAGCCTGGCCAATCCCGCGCAACTGACGGAATTGGCCATTGCCAGCGTGGCCAAAGCGCCGACGGCTGAGGCCTAAATTGGAGTGGCGGCGCCCCAGCGCGCCGCTTTAAGCGTTAAATCGAAGTTAAGTTAAGTCAATACGGAGACATCCTATGGCAGGTCACAGTAAATGGGCCAACATCAAACACCGCAAAGCGGCGCAAGACGCCAAGCGCGGTAAAATTTTTACCAAGCTCATTCGTGAGATCACCACCTCGGCGCGCATTGGCGATCCCGATCCGGCGAACAACCCCCGTTTGCGTGCGGCGGTGACCTCGGCGCTGACCAATAACATGACCCGCGATACCATCAACCGTGCGATTGCCCGCGGTGTGGGTGGCGCCGATGGCGAGCAGTTAGAAACTATCGTCTATGAAGGCTACGGTCCTGCGGGTACTGCGGTTATGGTCGAGTGCTTGACCGATAACCGAAATCGCACCGTATCGGGTGTGCGCCATGCGTTTACCAAAAGCGGCGGCAGCTTGGGCACTGACGGCTCTGTGGCCTATCTGTTTAGCAAAAAAGGCGTTTTGACCTTTGTGGGCGCAGATGAAGATGCGCTGATGGAAGCGGCGCTTGAAGCTGGCGCAGATGATGTGGTGACCGAAGATGATGGCACCCTGTTGGTGTACACCCAGCCAAATGACTTTGGTAATGTGTTTGACAACTTAGAAGCCGCGGGCTTTAAGCCAGAAAATGCCGAAGTGAGCATGATCCCATCGACTGAAGCTGAGTTAGATGTGGAGACCGCGCCAAAGCTGGTACGCCTTATCGACATGCTTGAAGATCTGGACGACGTGCAAGAGGTTTACCATAACGGCTCCATCTCGGATGAAGTCGCCGCCACCCTGTAAGGGATGGCTTGATGGCAGCCTAGGCTGCCATTTTTTTTATCAGCGTTAACCTGTAAGGATTGCCATGAATGTGCGTTGGCCTAGCCTCAAGCAGTTAAGTTATCTCGTTAGTCTTGCTGAGCACACCCATTTTCATCGCGCGGCAAAAGCCTGCCATGTCAGTCAGTCGACCTTAAGCGCCGGTATTCAAACGCTAGAAGATCTGATGGGCGTGACACTGGTTGAACGCGACAATAAAAGCGTGCTGTTTACCCCGCTGGGGCTTGATGTGGTGCGCCGCGCCCAGCAACTGCTGCGCGATGCGCGCGATTTAGTCGAGCTTAGCGCGGCGCAAGGCGGCGTGATGCAAGGCACGCTGCGTCTTGGCTGTATCCCGACCATTGCACCGTTTTTATTAAGCCAACTGGTGCAAAGCACGCAGACCCACTACCCCGAGCTGGATTTGCTGCTGCGCGAAGATACTACCGCCAATTTACTCACGCAGCTTGAGCAAGGGCAGTTAGATCTGCTGCTGCTGGCGCTGCCGGTAGATACCCATAGCTTTCACGTCAAAGTGATTGGGCAAGATCCGTTTTATCTGGTGCTACCACAGGCGCAGGTAGATAAGTTAACCGCGCCGTTTGATTACACCGACTTGCCGGCGCAAAGTATTTTTTTGCTCGAACGCGAGCACTGTTTAACCGAACACGCGGTAGGCGCGTGTCGCTTGCAAGATAAAAGTAAAGTCAATCCGTTTGCCGCCACCAGTTTGCACACCTTGGTGCAGATGGTGAGCGCGGGGCTTGGCACCACGTTTTTGCCGGAAATGGCGATCAAAGCAGGAATTTTGGCCGGTACCGATCTGTGCGCGCAGCCGCTCCCAGGTGAGCTAGCTTATCGTGAGATTGGTTTGGTTTGGCGGCAAAGTTCGCCGCGCATTCAAACCTTTTACAAATTGGCTGAGTTGCTTACGCCGCTACTGCCGGCCAGTGCGGAGGCCGCGCATGCGCGAGATGCGAGTTAACGCGTGGGCTATGCGCGCCGTGCTAGCGCTATTGCCCCTGCTGCTGGCTGCCTGTGCCAGCGCGCCGCCAACGGCCAGTATGCAGGTAGCGGCCACTGGGCACGGCGCGTTTGAGCCGTTTTATCAGCGCTGGCAAGGCGTGCCCTATCGCTTAGGCGGCACGAACCAAAGTGGACTCGATTGCTCGGCCTTTACCCAGCATGCCTATGCTCACGTGCTCGGCCTGCGCTTGCCCCGCACCACCTTAGCGCAGGCGCAATTAGGCGAGCCGATAGCCCGCCATGCGCTGCGCTATGGGGATTTGGTGTTTTTTAAAACGGGCGCCAGCCAATACCATGTAGGTGTGTATACCGGCGATGGTGCGTTTATTCACGTCTCCACCCGCAAAGGAGTGATGCGCTCAAAACTTACTAATGTTTACTGGCGCAAACATTACTGGCAGGCACGCCGGCTGCCGCTGGCGAGTTTCGCTTTAGGCCGCTAAGACCCCACCCAAGGCGGGGGAAGTCTTACGGTACATCAAAGCCCAGCGCCGCTTTACGAATACGAAACCACTGCTGGCGGCTTAACGTTAATTTATCGGCCGCTGCCGCTTGTGCAATGCGCTGTGCGTTACCCGAGCCAATAATGGCCAACGGCTGGCTTGGCAACATCAATACCCACGCAAACACCACCTGTTCGATGCTCTGCGCGCCAATTTCCTCGGCAATGGCGCTTAATTCGGCGCGCAGCGGCGCATAGGCCGGCGCGGTAAATAGCGCGCCGCCACCAAGACATGACCACGCCATCGGCTTGATGCGCTTTTCTTGGCACAGATCCAGCGTGCCATCTAAGGTCGCTTGCGGAGCCAGTGGCGAGATCTCCACTTGATTGGTCACCAGCGGCAGGCTTAAGCGGCTTTGCAGCAAGTTAAATTGCGCTGGAGTGAAGTTTGACACCCCAACGTGCTTCACTTTGCCGGCAGCGACAAGTTGCTCGAGTGTGCTGGCCACTTCATCGGCCGCCATTAACGGATCTGGGCGGTGGATCAGTAGCAGATCTAACGCGTCTACGTGCAGATGGCGCAGGGAATTTTCCGCGCTTTGCACAATGTGCGCCGCACTGGTGTTGTAGTGATTTAAGGCATGCGCCGGGTTTGACGTCAGCGCAATGCCGCATTTACTCACGATTTCCAGCTTATCGCGCAGGCTAGGCGCTAAGTGCATGGCGGCGCCAAAGGCGGCTTCACATTGGTAATCGCCATAAATATCCGCATGATCAAGGGTAGTGATGCCTAGATCTAAATGCTGGTGGATAAAATCGAGCAGCTCACGCGGACTTTTTTGCCAGCTCATTAAGCGCCAATAGCCCATTACCAGACGGGAAAATTCAGGGCCTTGCGGGTGCAATTGCAGGCGAGAGACAGTCATAACTTCTCCAAAGAGTAGGTTTCATGGGATGACACGGCGTCAAGGCGCACAGGCTACGCTCTTTTTGGTGCGTTGCCTGTGCGTTAGCCGCAAAAACCGGCATAAAGTCGCGAAATAAGCGCTTTTTCTTCGCTAGCGCGGTGGGCGCAGAGTTTGTACAATGCCGCCCCTAATGACCCGCCGCTAGGTGGGGATGTAGCAGTTAACTGAGGCGAACTATGAGCGAATTGAAAACCAACCTACTCGATCTTGACCGCGACGCGCTGCG
>JBOFMA010000082.1:0-22235 GCA_051658125.1 Aeromonas sp. | reverse complement strand
CCCCACTTTGTCACCCTGCGCGCAGTCGCAGGGTCCATTTCACCGCAATAGCGAGGACAGAACGACAAGACAAACTCGCACGCTAGCCAAACACTGTGCCGAAGGCATGGATCCTGCGACGTCGCTACGCTCGCGCAAGATGACGGTATCTTCATCAACTCGCGCAAGATGACCCCACTTTGTCACCCTGCGCGCAGTCGCAGGGTCCATTTCACCGCAATAGCGAGGACAGAGCGACAAGACAAACTCGCACGCTAGCCAAACACTGTGCCGAAGGCATGGATCCTGCGACGTCGCTACGCTCACGCAGGATGACCGTTATCTTCATCAACTCGCGCAGAATGATCGTTATCTTCATCGACTCGCGCAAGATGACCGTTACCCCGTTTGACGAAAAAAAACAGCGATTAAACGCGGCGCCCCTTGAAATGCCTTTTTCCTCCCCCATCTTGCTAAGCGTTATCACGCTGTGCGTGCTTTTTTGAATAAAAACAAACTCTTATGTGAGGATTGGTTCATGACGCAAACTGTTCACACCGAAACCCATGGTTTCCAGACCGAAGTCAAACAACTGCTGAGCCTGATGGCGCATAGCCTTTATTCCAATAAAGAAGTGTTCCTGCGTGAGCTGATCTCTAACGCGTCAGACGCCGCCGACAAGTTGCGTTTTAAGGCGCTGTCTGAGGCGAGCTTGTATGAAAACGACGGTTCGCTGCGTGTGCGTTTGGTGGTGGATAAAGAAAAACGTACCCTGACCATTTCCGATAACGGCATCGGTATGAGCCGCGATCAGGTGATTGAGCATTTGGGCACCATCGCTAAATCCGGCACAGCGGAGTTTTTCAAAAATTTGTCCGGCGATCAGGGTAAAGATTCCCAGCTCATCGGCCAGTTCGGCGTGGGCTTTTATTCGGCCTTTATCGTTGCTGACAAAGTAACTGTGCTGTCGCGCGCCGCCGGTGCCGACAAAGCGCAAGGCGTGATGTGGGAATCGATGGGCGAAGGCTCCTTTACCGTCGCCGATGTGACTAAAGAAGGCCGCGGCACCGATGTGATTTTGCATCTGCGTGAAGAAGAAGCGGAATTTTTAGACGACTGGCGCTTGCGTTCGGTGGTGGGTAAGTATTCAGACCACATCAGCGTGCCAGTGGAGATGTTTAAAGAAGCCACGCCTGATCGGGAAGAAGAGGGCGAAACCATTGTCGGTGAGCCCGCGGCTTGGGAGCAAGTGAACCGCGCCACCGCACTGTGGACGCGCAGCGCCAAAGAAGTGACCGAGGCGGAATACCAAGAGTTTTATAAGCACGTTGCGCACGATTACGAAGATCCGATGCTGTGGGCGCACAACAAAGTTGAAGGGGCGCAAGAGTACACCAGCTTGCTGTATATCCCAGCCCGCGCGCCGTTTGATCTGTATAACCGCGAGCAAAAGCACGGTTTGAAGTTGTATGTGCAGCGCGTGTTTATCATGGATGACGCCGAGCAGTTCATGCCCACTTACCTGCGCTTTGTGAAGGGCGTGCTTGATTCGAACGACTTGCCGCTGAACGTCAGCCGCGAAATTTTGCAAGACAACAAGGTCACCGCGTCACTGCGCAAAGCGTGCTCAAAGCGCGTGCTGAGCATGCTCAACAAGTTGGCCAAAGATGACAGCGAAAAATACGCTAAATTCTGGGCAGAATTTGGCAACGTGCTCAAAGAAGGTCCGGCCGAAGATCACGCTAACCGTGAAGAGATCGCCAAGTTGCTGCGTTTTGCCAGCACCAGCGGCGAGGGCGAAGCGCAAAGCGTGAGCTTGGACGATTACCTTGGCCGCATGAAAGAAGGCCAAGAGAAGATCTATTACATCACCGCCGATAGCTTTGCTGCGGCGAAAAACAGCCCACACTTGGAAATTTTCCGCAAAAAAGGCGTGGAAGTGCTGCTGATGTCCGAGCGCGTGGATGAGTGGTTGATGAGCCACTTAAACGAGTTTGACGGCAAGCAGCTGATTTCTGTCACCCGCGGTGAGCTGGATTTAGGCGAGCTGGAAGACGAAGCGAGCAAAGCGGCGCAAGAAGAGGCGCAAAAAGCCAACGCCGGCCTGATGGAGCGCGCTAAAGCAAGCTTGGGCGAGGCGGTGAAAGAGGTACGTGTGACTCATCGTTTGACCGATTCACCGTCATGCATCGTGACCGACGCCTACGGCATGAGCAGCCAAATGATGAAACTGATGCGCGCCGCCGGCCAACCGGTGCCAGAGCAAAAGTACATCTTAGAGCTCAACCCTGAGCATGCACTGGTGAAAAAGCTCGATAGCATTCAAGACGAAGCGCTGTTTGGCGAGTGGATGACCCTGCTGCACGAACAGGCGCAACTGGCGGAGCAAGGCGGCTTGAACGATCCGGCCAGCTTTGTGGCGCGCGTAAACCGCTTGTTGTTGAGCTAAGCCGAGCGCGGCGCGTGAACTGCGCGCTATGCGGTTAAACCAAGGGCGCCGATCGGCGCCCTTATTGTTTTTTGTGCGGTTTATCCTCGCCATGCCGGCTAGATCGCGCCGCAAGCGGCGCATCTAACTTACAGCCGCTTGTCCTATACCGAGGCGGCGCTGCGGTATTCGCTGTTGTAATCGGCCACCAATCGGCGCGTTACTGCGTGCTGTGGGTCGGCAAACACTTGCAACGCTTTGCCGCGTTCCACCACCTCGCCCTCTTGCATCACGAGCACTTTGTCGCTGATATGGCTAACAATGCCAATATCATTGGCCGCCAGCACATAACTTAAGCCAATAGATTCTTGTAATTCGAGCAGCAAATTAATTAATTGCGAGCGCACTGAAACGTCTAATTTAAACAGCGAGTCATCGCCGACCACAATTAACGGGTCGAGCACTAAAGCGCGCGCAAGCCCCACCCGTTGCTGCTGGCCGGCAGATAACATATGCGGATACATTTGCGCGTGTTCTGGCTGCATGCCAACTAATTGCAACGTGCGCGCCACTTTTTCCGCCCGCTCTTTATCACTCATTGAGGTATTAATCAGCAGCGGCATTTCTAATATTTTGCCGACGCGGATCCAACGATTTAATGCGGTTTCCGGATCTTGAAAGATCATGCGCAGCACTTTGCTGCGTTTGCTGTAATCGCCATAACGCATCACTTGGCCGCTGAGCAAAATTTCACCGCCGCTCGGTTCAACCATGCCGGCTAGCATGCGCGCGAGGGTACTTTTGCCGCAGCCCGCCTCGCCGACAATCGCCAAGGTTTGCCCGCGGTATAATTCAAACGACAGGGGTTTAATCGCTTGCACGCTGCGGCGAATAAATAACCCTTTGCGATTGACGTAGGTTTTAGTTAAATTTTGCACCTGTAATAACGGCGGCTCTTCATATTCAGTGGCCAAATAAGCGCCGGCTTTTAATTGAACGCCCACGTTTTGCGCTAAATTGATCATTTTTTCGCCTCCTCCCGATTTAATGGAAAGTGGCAGCTATAAATATGCCCCTTCTCTTTATTCATGTTTGGCATTTTAATACACTGCTTTTGCGCATACGGACAACGCGGGCCTAAGCGACAGCCAATCGGCAATTGAGCCAACGGCGGGATTACGCCCGGCAAGGTATCGAGCTTGGATTTATGCCGCACCAATTTATTTAAATCAGGAATAGCTTTGATCAAGGCATCGGTATACGGATGATGCGGAGTTTTTAATACCTGCTCACGGGTGCCGACTTCAATCATCTGCCCGCAATACATCACATTGATCTTGTCGCTAAATTTAGCCAAGGTCGCAATGTTATTACTGATAATTAAAATTGAGGTGTGATTAACCTTGTTGAGCTTATCGAGCAAACGCAAGATTTGCGCGTGCGTGGTCGGCCCCATGGCATTGGTTGGTTCATCAGCAATTAATAAGCGCGGCGAATTAGCAATCGCCATAGCAATCATCACTTTTTGGCACATGCCATCGGATAATTGATGCGGATAACTGCCCATCACACTGCGGTGATCTTTTACGCCTAATTTATGCAGCAAAGCAATAGCGCGCTTTTTACGCCAGCCAAAGCGCTGCCAAAAGCGGCCGTCAAAAGCGCGGCGTGGGATTGCCGCTTCAATTTGTTTGCCAACAATTTGCGAGGGATCGAGGGAGTTTAATGGGTCTTGGAAAATAATCGCAATTTCACTGCCCATGATTTTGCGTCGCGCTTTGGGCGACATAGACAATAAATCTTGATCATTAAAGCGCAAGCGATCGGCTTTAACAATCCAGTTATCGTTTTGAATGCCGACCACGACTTTAGCAATTAAACTTTTGCCCGAGCCCGACTCACCGACTAAGCCACAGATCATGCCTTCATTTATTGTCAGGCTGACTTTATCCACCGCTTTGACCCGCCCTTCTGGCGTGTCGATTTCAATGGTTAAGTTACGAATATCTAAGAGAGCCATTAGTTCACGCCCTCATTTAAGGCTTGGCGCAAACCTTCACCAACAAAATTTATTGCCAAAATAGTGATAAAAATCGCCATGCCGGGTAGGGCGACGGTCCATGGTGCTAAATAAATTAAATCACCAGAGCTACCGAGCATCGTGCCCCATTCCGGATGCGGTGAGCGGGCACCAAGACCTAAAAAACCAATAGCACTAATATCAATTAGTGCCGCCGATAAGGTGCGGGTAATTTGCATCACTAAGGTTTCACTGATATTGGGCAATAAACCTAACTGCAAAATGCGCAGCATCGGCGAGCCATCTAAGCGACTGGCAATAATATATTGCTTTTGCATCTGTGCGCGTACAGCGGTAAATACCGCATGCACAAAGGGCGGTAATAACGCTAAGGCAATGGCATATAACGAATTTGACATGCCCGGACCTAATAAAAAGACCAGCAACACCACGATGGCCATCGATGGAATAGCCAACAACGCATCTAAGCTGTGCTGCAAGGCGCTGGATTTTAAGCCCTTACTCATGCCGGCCAATAGCCCCAACGCGCCGCCGACCACCACCACAAACAGGGTGACGACTAAGGCACCGCCCAAGGTCAAACGCGAGCCCAGCAGCAGTCGCGACAGCATGTCGCGCCCCAAGTCATCGGTGCCAAAAAAGAAGTCAATATCGCCTTGGCTGTCCCACGATGGCGGCACCAGCAAGTGATGCATATGCTGCTTGTCCATGCCATAGGGCGCGAACCATTCGGCAAACAGCATGCCCATGATCAGCAAGCCCAGCGCCCATAAACCGGTCACAGCTAAAGTATTTTGCCGAAACGTGGCCCACGTATATTCAAATGCCGAAGGGATCTTAGTATCCGGATAAACATCGTTTTTATCTAACATTTAAGTTAAATCCTGCGGTTAGGCGCTTAAAACGCACGCTCATCAATATGTTGGCGCCGCGCTGGAAAGAGCAGCACTGTAGCAATTTCAATGCCGACCCCGACCACCACCACAAACAGGGAAATAACCAAGGTGGCCGCACTAAAGGCGGTAAAATCTTGCAGCGCCACGGTGGCAATAATCCAGCGACCAATGCCATGCCATTCAAATACAATTTCCACAATCATGGTGGCAGTTAACACGCTGCTAAATTGCAGTGCCAATAATGGCAAGGCGGCGGGCAGGGCATTACGCAGGCCATGGCGCCAAATAATGTGCCGTTTAGATAAACCTCGACTAAGCGCGGCCTTCACATAATTTTGCTTCATGATGTCAATTAAGCTGCTGCGCACTTGCCGGATTACTTCTGAAATCGGCACCATGGCCAAGATCAACACTGGCATCAGCAAATGATGCAACGCATCACGTAGCGCCGGCCCTTTGGCCGGAATATCACTTAATAACACGTCAAATAAGGCCACACCGCTAATTTCTGGTATGTCATAAAGCAGATTGATCTGCCCAGACGGCGGCAACCAATTTAATTGCAAAGAGAAAAACATAATACCCAATAAACTGAGCCAATACACTGGCACGGCGTAGCCAATTAAGTTAAACGCCATGATTAATTTATCAATCAGTTTGCCTTTGTTTAGCGCAGCCAACACTGCCAGCGGCACGCCCAATAGCAGGGCAACGGCCAATGCGGCTAAGCAGAGCAACACGGTGCTGGGGAAATAGTGCTTAATATCTTCTAGCACTAAACTGCCCGAAATTTTAGATACACCTAAATCGCCATGCAGTAAACGCTGCAGATATTCCACATAACCCCACGCAAAATCGCTATCGGGCGGCGCCACGTCATAGCTCACCGTATAGATAAGCAAACTTATCAGCAGCGCGGTAAGAAATAACAACGCCAAGCGGCGATAAATAAACAGCAGCATGATTACTCCTTATACGACTGACGAAATGAGGTGCCGATAAAGGGCAAAATTTGCACGCCTTGCACCTCTTCCCGTTTCACTTGCGTGCGCATCGCATGCGCCAAGGGAATGACCGGCATCTGTTCACTGAGTAACTCTTGCGCGGCGTAATAATTGTGCAAACGCTGCGCGAGTTCTTCGGTGGCCAAGGCGTCATCTAATAATTGGTCAAAGGCCGGACTGCACCAACGGCTCACATTGTTACCGCGATCAATCGCCGCGCAGCTTAATAATTGGCGCAAGAAGTTATCCGGCTCGGCATTTTGCGCCATCCAACCGGTGAGCACACTGTCATATTCTCCGATATTAACCCGGCGGCGGATCACTGCCCACTCGCGACGCACCAAATCTAATTTAATGCCGACTTTGGCCAGATCGCGGCGCAGCAATTGCGCGGTTTTAACGGCATCGGGGTTATACGCGCGCGCATGGGGATGCGCTAGCACTTCCATGGTAAAGCCGTCGGCATAGCCGGCTTCTTTTAGCAACTGCTTGGCGTGCGCAATATTGCGTTTGCGCGGCTTTAAATTGGGATTAAAGCCCCAAGATTGCGGAGGCAATAAACTTTGCGCCGCAATGCCGGTTTCAAAATACACCGCGTCTAATATTTGACTGGTATCAATGGCACTGGCTATCGCTTGGCGCACGCGCACATCATTAAACGGCGGCCGGTGGGTGTTTAACGCTAAATAAGCCACATTCATGCCCGATTGCACCGATAAATTAAGCTGTGGCTGCGCTTGAATAAACGGCAATTGGTTGGCAACCGGCGTACTCATGACATCACAGGCGCCCGACATAATTTTGGCCAAGCGGCGCGAAGAGCGCGGGGTAATATCGTATACCAGTTGTTCAATTTTCGGCCGACTGCCCCAATAGCTCTCGTGGCGCAAATAACGAATAAAGTCTAAGCGGCGATACTCTTTAAATAAAAATGGCCCCGTGCCGATAGGCTGCTTATCTAATTGCGCAGGCTTATTTTGCGCCAATAATTGCGCGCCATATTCAGCAGAGGTGATCACCATAAAATCACTGGCCAGCAGGGAAATAAACGCGCTATTTGGCCGCGCCAAGGTGAACACCACCTCGTTATCGCCGTTGGCGCTGACGCGCTCGATCAGCTCATCTAAGCCTTGGCTGTAAAAAAACGGATAATTGCCGCCCGACACCGTGTGGTACGGGTGCTGCTCATCCAGCATGCGCATGAAGGTGAACACCACATCGTGCGCATTAAATGCCCGCGTGGGGGTAAAAAAGGCCGTGTGATGAAATTGCACATCGCGGCGCAAAGTGAGGCGATAGGTGCGTCGATCCTCACTGACCTGCCACGCAGTGGCCAGCGCCGGCTCCATAAGCTGGGTATGTGGGTTGATGTCGAGCAAGCGGTCATAAAGCGGGTGCGCGGTCGCATCCAGCGTCATGCCTGAGTTTGACATGTGGGGATTGAACGACAGCGGCGAGCCTTCCGAACAGTAAATAAGCCCGCGTTGATCGGGCGCTGCGTCCTGCTGACAGCCCACGAGCAGCAACAAGCTGCACAGCAGCCAGGGGTTAAATCGTCTCATCGTATGACCTGAATAAAAGCGTGAGGGCGGGCATGCTCCCGCTGTAACCATTGCGCAAAAGCGGCATTTTACCGCTTAACTGTGTGTATTCGTATCTTTTAATAGCGGGTACTTGCGCATCAGGCCGCGAAATTGGTCATAACTGAGCAAAAGTTGTGCAGCCGCTTGGCGCTGATGACCACCGCAGCGCACCAGCGCAGCAGCCACTAATTGCTGCTCAAGCTGGCTGATGGCCGCTTTAAAATCCACGCGTTCTACAGCCACCGGCGCGGCTTGCGCTAGTGTTTGTGCCGCTATTTGTGCTGATAGTTGCGCCGATACGGCGGGCGCACTTAACGCCGGCGCGGTGGGCAAAAACGGGTTAAAGATCAAGTGCTCTAAGCAGGCGCCTTGATCGCGCGCGCGTTCCGCCCGATACACCGAGCGCTCGACCACGTTTTTTAACTCGCGCACATTGCCCGGCCACGGGTGCGCCAGCAGCGCCGCTTGCGCCGCCGGACTAAAGCCTGCAAACAGCGGCCAGCCCAATTCGGCCGCCATTTTTTGCGCAAAAAATTCAGCCAACGGCAAAATATCCTCGCGCCGCGCCCGCAGCGGCGGCAGCCACACCACATCAAACGCTAAGCGATCCAGCAGATCGGCGCGAAACTCACCGCGCTCGGCCAGCTCGGCTAAGTCGCTGTGGGTGGCACAAATTAGCCGCACATCGGCAGTCAGCGGCGCGCGGCCACCTACCCGCTCAAATTCGCCGTATTCAATCACGCGCAGCAGTTGTTGCTGCACCATTGGCCGCAAGGTAGCCACTTCATCTAAAAATAAACTGCCGCCTTCCGCCCGCTCAAACCGCCCCGCGTGCTGCTTGGCCGCACCGGTAAACGCGCCCTGCTCGTGACCAAATAGCTCGCTGGCCACCAGCTCTTCGCCCAAGGTGGCGCAATTTAAGCTGATAAACGGCGCCGCCCAGCGAGTGGATAAATAGTGCAAGCGATGGGCGATGAGCTCTTTGCCCGTGCCGCGCTCGCCTAAGATCAGCACCGGCCGCTGCAGCTTGGCTAGTTGCGACACTTGCTCGAGCACGGCTAAAAACGCGCTGGAGTCGCCAATTAAAACCGTTTTATCCACCACCGCCATGCCACTCTCCTTAAACGCTACATCACTCACACAGCGCGCGACTACATCCATCACGCGGCCTGCGCTGGGGTTGCCGCATCCGGCGCCTTGGGGCAAACGGTTAAATTTACCCCAAGACGTGGTTAAATTTACCATGCCAGTTGGCCAAATTAACCACCTCAACGCAAGGCGTTTGGTGCCTTAAGTAAAAAAGCCTTTAAAAACAGGCAGATAAAAATTTCCATGCCATTGGCACGCGCTTTGCAATTGCTAATGTGAGTTAACCTCGGCTGCGGCGTGATGCCGCCCGTTGCGAATTATCTGCCCGTTAAGGAGCCTAGCATGGTCATTTTTTCCCGCTTAGTGGATATCATCAACGCCAACATCGCGGCGTTACTGGATAAAGCAGAAGACCCACAAAAAATGGTGCGTCTGATCATCCAAGAGATGGAAGAGGAGTTAGTCAAAGAGCGCTCGAATCTGGCGCGTTTTTTGGCCAGTCAAAAAGAGCTGGCGCGGCAAGTAGAACGCCACCAAGCGGTGGTGACCGATTGGCAAGCTAAGGCAGTGCTGGCGCTAGAAAAAGATCGCGAAGATCTGGCGCGCGCCGCACTAGCGGAAAAAAACAAGCAACTGCAGTTGCTAACCACTTTGAGCCAAGAGCTTGGCCGCTTAGATGAGTCAATTGACAAGCTGCGCAGCGAAATTGCGTTGCTGGAAAATAAGCTCGAGGATGCGCGCGCGCGGCAGCAAACCATGGCTCTGCGCGCGCAAGCGGCCAGCAGTCGCCTAAATGTGCAAACGCAAACCGCGCGTGGCGATAGCGCCTCGATGATGAGCAAGTTTTCCCGTATGGAGCGGCGTATTGATGAGATGGAGGCGCACGCCGATTTGGGCAAAACCGACCCGAGCTTAAGCCAGCAATTTACCGAACTGGCGATTGATGATGAAATTGCCACCGAGCTGGCAGCGCTGAAAAGCAAATTAGCGCAAGAGAAAGCCGCGCCCAGCGCGCCAACCCCACCCCAAGCCTAAGGAGCGAGCATGGGCACTATGTTAACGATGCTATCGGTGCCACTGACCGTGTTTATGGTGATCGTGGCCCCGATCTGGCTGATCCTGCATTACCGCGCCAAGCAGCGGCTCGATGCAGGCTTAGCCGAGAGTGAGCGCGAACAACTGCATGATCTGCTAGTGCGTGGCGAGCAGCTCAAGCAGCGCGTGCAAGCGCTAGAAACCATCTTAGATGCCGAGGTGCCCGGCTGGCGGGGGCGGTTATGAGTGAACGCAAACTGTATCGCGATCCGCTGCGCGGCAAACTGGCCGGCACCTGTGCTGGCGTGGCGCACTATTTGGGCGTAGAGGTGTGGCTGGTGCGCCTGCTGGCGGTGAGCGGCTTAATTTTTGCCGGCTTTATCACCTTGACCGCTTATCTGGCCGCTTGGTTTTTACTCGATAAACGGGCGCCGGAACCGGCCGCAGAGCCGCGCATGAAGCAGCGTGGCTGGCAAAGCGGGCTAACCTCGGCGCAAAGCATGCGGGAATTAAGCGCAAGTTTTGACGCCCTTGAGCCAAGGCTGGCTAAATTAGAGCAAGTGATCACCTCGCGCGAGTTCCATTTAGCGCGCGAATTTAACCGCTTGTGAGCACGCGCGCTCACGCTACGTGGGCAGCCACGACAGGAGATGCTAGGCTAGCGCCTCCTGTTCTTTTGGAGGCCGCCAACAAGCGGCCGCCTTTGCTATGCGCTGGGAGTACTTTGTGTTCGATGATCTATTACCGCGGTATGTGCCCGCGTCGATGCGCACCCAGTGGACGCGCCTGCAAGATAAAGCCAGCGAAACCTTAAATCGGGCCCGCGACCGCCATTTGCGCTTGGCGGTGACGGGCTTGTCGCGTAGCGGCAAAACCGCATTTATCACCGCGCTAGTCAATCAATTAGAGTACGCCGGCCGCGGCGCGCGGTTACCGCTGTGGCAAGCGCACAGCGAAGGACGCATTTTGGGCGTGCGCCGCGTGGTGCAGCAAAACCCGCACATCCCCACCTTTGCCTATGCCGCGGCCAAAGCCGCGCTGCTCGGCACGCCGCCGGCATGGCCTAGCCCGACGCGCGGCGTGGCCGAGGTGCGCCTTGAGATCCGCTATCGCACCCAATCGCTGCTCAAAAAGCCCTTTGGCGACATCGCAACTTTATATGTCGATTTGGTGGATTACCCCGGCGAATGGCTGCTGGATCTGCCGCTGCTCAATCAAACCTACGCGCAGTGGAGTCAGCAAGTGCAGGCGCAACTGGCGCAGGCCACGCCGCGCCAGCGTGAATTGGCCCAAACATGGTGCGCGCAACGCTGGCAGGCGGCAGATGCCTTTGATGAAAACGCAGTGCGTGCAGCGAGCGATCACTACAGCCAGTATCTTCACCGGTGCAAAGATGATCTCGGACTGCATTTAATTCAGCCGGGGCGGTTTGTGCTACCGGGCGAATATGCCGGCGCGCCCATGCTCGCCTTTGTGCCGTGGCTGTGGGACGCGCCGGCCAGCGCGCTACCTGACACCAGTTTGTATACCACCTTGGCGGCGCGCTTTGAGCATTACAAACGCCATTTGGTACAAGGCTTTTATCGCGAACATTTCGCCCACTTTGATCGGCAAATTGTGCTGATTGACTGCCTGCAGCCGCTCAACCGTGGCGCGGCGAGTTTTTACGACCTAAAAGCGGCCATCGATCAGCTGATGCAAAGTTTTCACTACGGGCAAAGTGCTTGGTGGCGACGTTTGTTGGCGCCGCGCATCGACAAATTGCTGATGGTGGCGAGCAAAGCCGATCACGTGACCCCCGAGCAGCAAGGGCCGCTGGTCAGTTTGCTGCGTCAGTTGGTCGAGCAAGCCCAAGCCAGCGCGCAATTTGCCGGCATCGAGCACCAATGCATGGCGCTGGCAGCGATCAATGCCACCGAGGTCGGCCAAGCCACGCGCGAAGGTCAGGTGTTTGCCGCACTCAGCGGCACCGATATGCACGGCGCGCCGCTGCGGGTTTTCCCGGGTGATGTGCCCGCACATATACCAAGCACCGAGGCGTGGCCAGCCCATGGCTTTGCCTTTCCGGCGTTTCGCCCCGCGCTGATGGCGCCTAACGCCGCCATGCCGCATATCCGCTTAGATGCCGCACTGGAGTTTTTACTTGGCGATCATCTGCACTAGGCCGCGGCATAACGCTAAACCAAGGAGTTGCAATGTCTTCCTTACCCCCGCTTAAGCAGAAAATTGAATTTGAGCTGCCTGAAGCGCCCAGCCAAATGCCTTTGCGCGCCAGTGCCGAGTTCGAGGCGGCAAACTTTACCGCGCAGGTGGCCGCCGAGGCACCATTCGTCACAGAGACACCGCCAACCGCCCGCCCATTAGCCACAGCAACCGACCCAGCGCATGCCCGCCGCACAACCCTGCGCTGGCCGTGGCTGCGCAGCGGCTTAGCCGCGGTTAGTTTGCTTGCGCTCGGCCAGTGGGGGCTATTTATCAGTGAGCAGTGGGCGCGCTCGCCGTGGTTAGGCGGCGCGTGGTTAGGCACCAGCGCCCTCGTGCTCGGCGGAGTGAGCCGCCGCCTGTGGCACGAAGCCCGCGCGCTAACAGCGTTGCGCCAACGCGATACGCTGCGCCAGCGCGCGGCCAAACTTAGCGACGATCCAACCTTGTGCAGCGGCGCCGGCCGCACCTTTTGCCAGCAATTGGCCTGCCCGCCGGCCTATGCCACCGCTTTAAGCCAGTGGCAAACCCGTGTGAGCGATCACCACAGTGATGATGAAGTGCTGCGCCTATACAGCGCCACCGTGCTCGCCGAGCAAGATGCCGCCGCACTGGCCTGCGTTTCGCGCTGGGCCAGCGAAACCGCGGCGCTGATTGCCATTAGCCCGCTGGCCAGCGTGGATATGCTGCTGATGGTGTGGCGCAATCTGCGCCTGCTTGATGGCGTGGCCGCTGTTTATGGCGTGCATTTAAGCTTTAGTAGCCGCCTTGCCCTTTTGCGCCTCGTGCTGGCCAATGTGGTTTATGCCGGCGCCAGCGAACTTATCACCGAGATCGGCGCCGATGTGATGGGCGCTGAGCTAACCGCCAAACTCTCGGCGCGGGCGGCGCAAGGCGTTGGCGCAGGGCTACTGACCGCAAGGCTGGGCTTGCGGGTGATGGACGCTTGCCGCCCGCTGCCGTGGCGCGCGCAAGAACGCCCGGGGTTAAGCGCGCTGCGCCAGCAATTGGTGCGCCACTTAGCTGCGCAGCTTACGCCATTTAAATCCGCCTAACACGCGGAGGCGCCTGTGTACGCGGGGCGCAGGGCCACGGGCGATGGTGCAGGGCACCCAGCTTAACGCTATTGGCCGGCGCGCACTCGCCGCACCGGCGCCAAGCGAGTATCATGGTCGCGCTTTTGTTTATCCACGATTGATTTGCTCTGGGGGCATCATGCAGTTAGAAGTGCAGGGAACTCATAAAATCGCCTTAGCGCAGGCACTGCTTGGCTATATCGAGCGTGCCGCGCTGGATTTACGCGCCATGCAACTCACCGCCACCGGCGCTTGGCAACTGCACCTGTCGCCCCCCACCAGCGCCAGCGTAAAAAGCGCGCTGCTCGCCGAGCTGCGCGCATTGCCGGCGGTCACGGCGCTGCAAGAGCTAAGCCTGAGCGCTGCCGCGCCCGAACTGCCCGCGGCCTTTGCCCGCTTTTGCGCGCACTCACCAGCGATGAGTGAATTACTCAGTCGCAGCGCTAAATTAGCCCAGCACACAGCGCCGCTGTTAATTGAAGGCGAAACCGGTAGCGGCAAAGAGTGGCTGGCGCGCGCCTGCCACGCGGCCAGCCCACGCGCCAATAAACCGTTTATGGCGCTCAATTGCGGCGCACTGCCAGATAACGTGGCAGAAACTGAGCTGTTTGGCTACGCCGCAGGCGCGTTTTTAGCCGGCCCAGGCACCAGCGCGCCGAGTGCCAAACGCGGCCTGCTGGAGCTCGCCTCCGGTGGCAGCTTATTGCTAGATGAAATTGGGGAGATGTCGGCGCATCTACAAACCAAGCTGCTGCGCGTGCTAGAAGATGGCGTGTTTCGCCGCGTTGGTGATGACAACGAAGTGGTCGTCGATGTGCGTTTTATCTGCACGAGTCAGCAGCCGCTAGCCGAGCTTGTCCAAGCGGGCCGCCTGCGCAAAGATCTCTCCTATCGCTTAAATGTGCTGCATTTGCGTGTGCCGCCGCTGCGCGAACGCCGCGCCGATATTTTGCCGCTCGCCGAGCAATTTTTGGCCGATTTTGCGAGCAAATGCCAACGCCCCGCGCCGCGCATGGACAGCACTTTGCGGGAATTTTTTTGGGTCTACCCTTGGCCTGGCAATGTGCGCCAACTGCACAACGCCTTGATGCAAGCGGCCAGCTTGCACGAGGGCCTAGAGCTTGGCGCCGACGCGCTAGATCTTCCTCCGCTCACCCCAGCTAGCAGCCAGCCAGCCGCTTCGCTCGATGCCAGCCAGTGCACCAGCTTAGATGACGCCGTCAAACACGTTGAGCAGCAACTGCTCCGTCATTTATATCCGCTCTATCCCTCAACCCGCCAACTGGCCAAGCGCTTAGGCGTGTCGCACACCGCGATTGCCAATAAATTGCGCGATTACGGCATCAGTAAACAAGCAGCCCACCCCCAGCCGCTGGCTACGCCCTAGCCTTTGGCAAGATTAATTTTTCGCACACCCTTGCGCGGCGCACAATTATCTGCAACGCAGGATGTTGTTTGCTATCGTGCGCACGCCGAACACGGCCTTTCATTCGAGGACAACATGAAGTTATCACCTTTGGTCGTAGCCTTTGCCTTGCTCGGTGGGTTAACTACCACTAGCGCTTGGGCGCAGACCCTGTATACCCAAGATAAACTGCAAGGCGTGGCGGTGATCCGCACCTTGGATATCAGTGATTTGCCCACCGGCAAGCACAAATTCATGTTTGAAGGGGTGGAAATGGGCACCGGCCAGCGCCACTATGTGCCGGTGATCGTGGCCAAAGGCGCCGCCGAAGGTAAGCGCGTACTGCTGCAAGTCGGCGCCCATGGCGATGAATTTAATGGCATGCGCATTGTACAGCGCGCGATGGATGAGCTCGATCCAAAGCAGATGCACGGCAGCGTGCTGGCGGTGCTTGGCCCCAACCGCTCGGGCATTGAGCACGGCCGCCGCCACTGGCATTTGGCCGCCGATGGTGGCGAGCTAGTGGATTACAACCGCGTGCAACCGGGCAAGCAAGAGGGCAACAGTGCCGAGCGCCAGGCGTGGCTATTGTGGAATAACTTATACAGAGGCAACGTGGATGCTGCCCTAGATTTTCATACCCAATCGACCGGCACCGCCTTTCCGCTGTTTATCTATGCCGATTACCGCCAACCGGAGATCCAAACCTTAGCCGAGTTGTTTGCCGCCGATCAGATCAAAAAAGATGCCGGCCAACTAGGCAGCACCGAAAGTACCTTTGTGGCCCAAGGCATTCCGGCGATCACCGTGGAAGTGGGCTCACCGCGCGTCTATCAAGCCGATATGATTACGCGGGGCTTAGAAGGCACCCGCAATGTGCTGGTGCATTATGGCGTGGTCAAGGGCGCGCTTGGCGCCACCGCCAAAAGCCATAACACCTACATTGGCAACCAAGTGACCACTATTCGTGCCACCACCGGCGGCTTTGCCGAAGTGCTGGTTGCGCTGGGTGATAGGGTGAAAAAAGGCCAAAAAGTGGCCCTGCAGCGCAATGCGTTTGGCGAGATCATTGCCGAATACACCGCCAGCATGGATGGCAAGGTACTGGCCGTGGGCACCGATGTGCTGCGCGAGCCACAAGCCTTGCTGGTGCGTATCTTGGGGCAAAACAGCGACAGCTTTTGCGCCAACGGCTGCTAAATTATCTCTTCTTACGTTCTACTCGGCCGCCAATGCGGCCGTTTTTTTGCCCGCAGCGGCCGCGTGCATACTGGCTTGCCCGCAAGTTTCGTCCCACCGACCCACAGCAGCAGTTATCTTTCACCGCCTAGGCGCAGCAAAATACAAACGTTTGCTTAAAAAGTCGGCAATCGCACGCACGCATGAATTTTTATCTCGTATTTTTGCATTTATCTGCTTAAGGTGGAGCCAGTTGAGCACGCTGTGCTCGGGTTTTATGACAAGGAGAACAAATGCAAGGAACACCTAACGCACTGGTTTGCGCCCTGATGGGATTACTCGGCAGCCACTACGCACACGCCGCCACCGTTTACACCGGGGATAAGTTACAAGGCGTGCCGGTCATTAGTCAGTTAGATATCAGCGATCTGCCCACCGGTAAGCACAAACTGCTGTTTGCCGGCGTGGAAAAAGCCACGGGCCAGCGCCACTACGTGCCAGTGATGGTGGCCAAAGGGGCAAAAGCGGGGAAAAAAGTCTTACTACAAGCCGGCGTGCACGGTGATGAACTCAACGGTATGCGCATTGTGCAAAAAGCGCTGGAAACCCTCGATCCGGCCAAAATGCAAGGCAGCGTGCTGGCGGTGCTCGGCCCCAATAGCTCGGGCCTTGAGCACGGCACGCGCATGTGGCATCAAGCCACCGATGGCGGCGATTTAATTGATTACAACCGCGTGCATCCAGGCAAGGAGCAGGGCAACAGTGCCGAGCGCCAAGCGTGGCTGCTGTGGAACCAACTTTATAAAGGCAACGTCGAGGTCGCGCTGGATTATCACACCCAGTCAACTGGCACCGCTTACCCGCTGTTTATCTATGCCGATTATCGCCAGCCACAGATCCAAACCTTGGCCGAGCTGTTTCCCGCCGATCAGATCAAAAAAGATCCAGGTGAAGCCGGCAGCATGGAGACCACTTTTGTCAGCGTCGGCATTCCGGCGATCACCGTGGAAGTGGGCGCGCCGCGCCAATACCAAGCCGATATGATTGCGCGCGGTCTGACCGGTGCGATGAACGTGCTGAGCCACTACCAAGTGATTTCCGACCCTATCGGTGCCAATGCCAAAAGCCAAAACACCTTTATTGGCAACGCGATGAGCTCGATCCGCGCCACTACTGGCGGGTTTGCCGAGATTTTTGTCCAGATCGGCGATGAGGTGAAAAAAGGCCAAGAAGTCGCGCTGCAGCGCAATGCCTTTGGTGAGGTAATCGCCCGCTATAGCGCGACTATGGATGGCAAAGTACTGGCCGTGGGTACTGATGTGCTGCGCGAGCCACGCGCCCTGCTGGTGCGTATTTTGGGGCAAAATGCCAGCCCTACCTGCGTCAATGGCTGCTAATCGGCCACGCGGCGCATAGCCTTTTGCTCAAAAACCGTCGGCCACATGGGCGGCCGACGGTTTTTTTACGCGTTGGCGCAAATCGCGCCCTCGCACGGGCCTAATTAGCGCGCCGCATACTCCAACGTCAGCGCACTGATAGTGCGCAAGGTGGCTTGCGCGCCATCGCGCTGGCTAACGGGCGCGTTGCGTGCTTCCACCAGCACAGCGCGAGTCACGGCCCTTAGTTCAAACCCCTGCAAATGGGCATAAACCAGCGCGCTTTGCATTGGCGGCAGGCTAGGGTTAAACGCAGCATTTTCCGCATAACGCCCCGTCACATGGCGACCATCGGCAAAGGCCAACGCCACCCCCGCATAGCCGTGGCTATAGGGTGCGTAGCTTTGCGTAGCGGCAGCCAGTGCAGCTTGCCACAAGGCATCGTCACTGCCCTTCGCGGCCAGCGGATGGGCTTGCTCACTCATTAGCGCGGCGGTAATGCCCAAATCGGTCGGGCCAAAGGCGTGGGGCAAATAATCGGCCAGCGTATTGACCTCATCAGGTAGAGCAATGCGCAGCGCCCGCGCCGTGGTGAGCTCATTCATAAATTGCCTACAGTGACCACACGGACTGTAGTTAATCGTGATGTCACTCAAACCCACTTCACCGCTTTGCCACGCATGGCAAATAGCTGCCTGCTCGGCATGCACGCAATGGGTTAAGCCTTGCCCAGCAAACTCCATATTGGCGCCAAAATACCAGCGGCCGCTTAAGCCCACCGCAATCGCGCCGACAAAAAAGTTTGAAATCGGCGCCAGCGAATATGCCGCTGCCAGCGGTAGCAGCGCTAAGCGCAACGCGCTCTCATCTAAGCCACTGGCCGCTTTTAGCGCGGTAATCTGCACCAAGGACAACTGCCCGCAAAAATCAGCGCCTAACAGCGGCGTTAACGCAGCGGCAAGCGCGGCGGGTAACTCGGCGCAAGGCGCCACAAAACGAGCCTGCATGCTTACTCCTTACTGGGCGAGTTAGTCGGCCGCACCGGCTTTCACGACCACTTTCATGCCGTTAAAGTTGACCACTTGCTCGGCAACAATTTTGCAACGCTTACGCGTTTCAATTTGGCCATCCACTGCCACCAAGCCTTCTGCCACCAGCGCTTTAGCCGCGCCGCCGCAGTCACTCCAACCTTGGTGCTTGATAAGGTCGCACAAGGCGATAAAAGGGTGGCCGTCTAAGTAAAATGTTTCCATGCAACGCTCTCGGGTTCAATGTGTCAAAATGGCCGCTATTGTAGTAACTTCACCGGCGACTTGTAACCTCTTCGCGCCTATTGCGCGTCAAGATCGGCATTTTTAAAGGACTTTGTGATGAAATTAACTCCATTTGCTCTGTTGGCTGCGGCTTTGTGTGCATCGTCAGCCCAAGCTAGCACCGCCGTACAACTCTCTTTGCCAGGCGTTAACCTGCCAAGCGATCAACAGGTTGAAGGTGTGCGCGGTTCATTTATCTATGGCAAAACCAGCCGTGTAGAGGGCATCGACCTGCCTATTTTTGCCTTATCCGACACCCAACGCTTTACTGGCTTACAACTGGGCGTGTTCTTTGGTGCCGGCCGCGTGCGTGGCCAATTTGAGGGTGTGGCAATCAACGCCTTTAACTGGCACCACGGCAATGACACCGGCGTCAATGTGGCGTTTGTGAACTTGGTTAACAACGTTAACGGCATTAACTTAGCGTTTGCCAACCTTGGCCAAGGTAACTCGCTGGCCAGCGTGGCCGCGTTTAACTACGCGCCGCGCGCCACCTTCCAGCTGGGTTTTGTTAACGCCACCCAGCGTTTAGACGGCCTGCAGATAGGTTTCGTGAACTATGCGGCCAATGGCGTCCTGCCCATTTTGCCGTTGGTGAACTTTAGTAAATCGTTCTAAGGACTCCGCCGCATAAAAAAACGCCGCAATTGCGGCGTTTTTTTTATTACCTAGCGGTTAAGCGCGGCGCCACGTGGTTTTACCGGCGCTATCTTCCAGCACTATGCCCAAATCGGTTAGACGCTGGCGCGCGGCATCGGCGGCCGGCCAGTTTTTATCCGCGCGCGCTTGGTTGCGCTCTAAGATCAGCGCCTCAATTTGCGCTACATCGTCCGCGGCGCTTTGGCTGCCTTGTAAAAAGGCCGCCGGATCTTGCTGCAAAATGCCCAGCACCGCGCCCAATTCACGCAAACGCGCGCCTAATGCCGCCGCTTGCGCGCTATCATCGCCTTTCACGCGGTTAATTTCACGCACCAGATCAAACAGCGCCGAATACGCTTCTGGCGTATTAAAATCATCGTCCATCGCTTCGACAAAGCGCGCGACTTGCGCTTCACCACCGGCCGCAGGCGCAACCGGCAGCTCGCGCAGCGCCGTGTACATGCGCTCTAGCGCAGCGCGCGCTTGCTTGAGGTTCTCTTCCGAGTAATTCAATTGGCTGCGATAGTGGCCCGACATCAGGAAATAGCGCACGCTTTCGGCGTCATAGTGGCTGAGCACATCGCGAATGGTGAAAAAATTGCCCAATGATTTAGACATTTTCTCTTTATCCACCATCACCATGCCGCTGTGCATCCAGGTGTTGACATAATCGCCGCCATGCGCGCAGCACGATTGGGCAATTTCATTTTCATGGTGCGGAAATTGCAGATCTGCGCCGCCGCCGTGAATATCAAAGTGATTACCCAAATGCTTTGAGTTCATCGCCGAGCACTCAATGTGCCAGCCTGGGCGGCCAGCGCCCCACGGGCTATCCCAAGTCGGCTCGCCCGGTTTTGACATTTTCCACAGCACAAAATCCAGCGGATTACGCTTGGCATCCACCACATCAACCCGCGCGCCCGCTTGCAGTTGCTCTAAGTTTTGTCCCGAGAGTTTGCCGTAATCAGCGCACGATTCGACGATAAACATCACATCGCCATTGGCGGCAACATAGGCGTGATCTTTGGCCAGCAACCGTTCGACCAGCGCAATGATCTCGGGAATATGGCCGGTGGCGCGCGGCTCAATATCCGGGCGTAGCATAGCCAGCGCGTCAAAATCTTGGTGCATCTCACCAATTAACCGCTCAGTCAGCCCATCACAGCTGATGGCCAGCTCAGCGGCACGCTTGATAATTTTGTCATCCACATCGGTGATGTTACGCACATAGGTCAGCTCATAGCCGGCGTAACGCAGGTAGCGCGCCACGACATCAAAGGCGACAAAGGTGCGGCCATGGCCGATATGGCAGTGATCATAAATGGTGACGCCGCACACATACATGCCCACCTTGCCAGGGGTGATGGGTTTGAACTCGTCCTTTTGTCGCGTAAGCGTGTTGTAAATTTTCAGCATAACCGCCGCCTGAATGTGCAAAGTGAGGGAAAAAGAAGGCCAACGTCGCCGCTGCGCCTTGAAAGCGGCATCTTACCGTTTGCTGCGGCAGATTTCGAGCCATGCACCCGAGATTGGCCCCGCGCGCGTGGTGCTATACGTTGGCGCCCTTTTCGGCTAGGATCGCGACCAATTTGCGTCGCAGGGCATTTTTGCTCTCTGCGGCATGACCCCGCCCCTGCCTTGGAGTTGTTATGGTTACCTTACATACAAATATGGGTGATATCACCCTGACCTTAAACGCGGAAAAAGCGCCAGAAACCGTGGCTAACTTTTTGCAATATTGCCGCGATGGTCACTACGACAACACCGTATTTCACCGCGTGATTGACAGCTTTATGATCCAAGGCGGTGGCTACGCGCCCGGTTTTAGCGAAAAAGAGACGCGCGCGCCGATCAAAAATGAAGCGGCCAACGGCTTATCCAACAAAGTGGGCTCAGTGGCCATGGCGCGTACCAGTGCTCCCCATTCGGCTACCGCGCAGTTTTTTATCAACGTCAATAACAACGACTTTTTAGACTTCACCGCCGCCACCAACCAAGGCTTTGGCTATTGCGTGTTTGCCGAAGTTAGCGCCGGTATGGACGTGGTTAATCAGATCAAAGCGGTTAAAACCGGTAACTACGGTCGCATTCACCAAGATGTGCCGGTCGAAGATATCGTGGTCAGCCACGTGACCATCGTCGCCTAACGCAAGCCTTTAAGCAGACCAGGCCACATGCTCTATTCGCTCTACGATGATACTGCGGCCTTGGCCGCAGTTTTTCCATCCGCTCTCACCACGGCGCCTAATTGGCGCCAGTGGGCGTATCTGGCACGAGGCAATGTACGCCAACGCCAATTATTTGCGCAGCTCACGCACACGCCGCTGTGGGCAAAATTAACCGCACACACCCAAGATGTCGCGCTGATCAGCAGCCTGTGCTTAGGGATAGATATCGCCAGCAGCGATGTTGATATTCTCTGCCAACACCCATCTCCGGTGCAGTGCGCCGCCGATTTGGCTGCAGACTTAACGGCGTTAGGTGCAAATTGCCGCTTCATTGGGCAGACACGTCAGCATACGCATATCCCTGCGGTGTGGCTGCTTGAAGGCTGGCTCACCACACCAAACCAGCGCTGCTATCTTGAGCTGTACATCACCGAGCAAAAGCTCGAGCAGTGCCACGGTTGGCGTCACCTCACGCTGATGGCGCGCTTGCTCGCCCGTTTTGGCTGGCCATTTTATGCCGCTGTGCTGCGCTTGCGCGCGCATGGTTTAAAAGGCGAAGCGGCGATGGCGAAACTTTTGGGCCTTAACGGCTGTCCGTATGCGGCCTTACTAGCACTTGAAGCCCCTAGCCTTTGGGAGGCTCTCACCTTTCCTTCGCTTGGCGAACAGCTATGACCACTTTTTTTATTAGCGACTTGCATCTTTGTGCCGCGCGCCCCGAATTAACCGCAGCGCTACTGGCGTTTTTGCGCGGGCCGGCGCGTAAGGCCGAGGCACTGTATGTGCTCGGCGACTTATTTGAATTTTGGATTGGTGATGATG
>JBOFMA010000081.1:0-32114 GCA_051658125.1 Aeromonas sp. | reverse complement strand
CCCACCCCGTGGCCGTCGATATTTTTCGCGATGTACTTCGCGATATACCCCGTAGCACCCCCCTTCTCAGGATCAATCGCCTTCCAATCCACCCGCGGCGCCAGCCGGCAACGCCTGCGCGGGTTTTAGCCTAACGCTGGGCGTAAATGCGGTGATAGCATGGCGCGGTGGCTTGAAACTGCGTTAGGAGTGCGTGCTGTGTCTTTGTTTCCCCCTAGCTTTACCCCGCCAGCGCTTAAGTCGGCGCCGGCGGTGTTTACCGTGACGCGTTTAAATCAAACCGTGCGTATGTTGCTCGAGCAGGATCTGGGGCTGGTCTGGCTCAGTGCAGAGATTTCAAATTTGTCGCGGCCGAGTTCTGGCCATTGGTATTTTTCGTTAAAAGATCTGGGCGCGCAGGTGCGCTGCGCCATGTTCAAAGGCCAAAATCGGCGCGTGAGTTTTGTGCCGAGCGATGGCATGCAGGTGCTGGTGCAAGCGCGGGTATCGCTGTATGAGCCGCGGGGTGATTATCAGCTGTTGGTCGAGCAGATGCAGCCGGCTGGGGAAGGGTTGCTGGCGCTGCGCTTTGAGGAATTAAAGCGGCGCTTGGCCGCGCAGGGCTTATTTGCGCAAGAGCGCAAGCGCGCGCTGCCGCGAGCGCCGCGGGCGGTGGGCTTAATTACCTCGGCTAGCGGTGCGGCACTGTTTGACATGCTCAATGTGCTCGGGCGGCGCGCGCCTGATCTGCCGATTTATATTTATCCGGCCAGTGTACAGGGTGCGGCGGCCAGCGGGCAGTTAATTGCCGCGTTGGCGCGGGCCAATGCACGGGCGGAGGTCGATGTGCTGATCTTGGGTCGGGGCGGCGGCGCGGCGGAAGATTTGTGGTGCTTTAATGACGAGGTGCTCGCCAAGGCGATTGCCAGCAGCCGCTTGCCGGTAGTGAGTGCCGTGGGGCATGAGGTAGATGTAACGATCGCTGATTTTGTGGCCGATTTGCGCGCGCCCACGCCATCGGCCGCTGCCGAGTTAGTGGTGCCGGATCAAGGCGCGCGGCAGGCGGCGTTGGCGCAATTAGCCCAGCGCTTATGGCACCGCATGCGCCAGCAGCAGCAAGCGGCCGGTTTACGTTTGCAGCAGCGCCTCGCTCGGCTGCAAGCCGCCGATCCCAAGCGGCAATTGGCTCACCAGCGTCAGCAGCTCGATGAGGGCTATGCGCGCTTACAAGGTGCGCTGCGCCTGCGCCAGCAGCGCGAAGAAAAAGTCTTGGCGGCGTTAGCGCTGCGCCTAGCCCAGCACTCGCCAGCGCTGCGCTTAACCCAAGCACGTAGCCAGTGGGCGCGGCTAAGCGAGCGTTTGCCGCGCGCGCTAGCGCAAGTACTGGCCACACGGCGCCATCAATTGCAGTTATGCAGCACGCATTTACACAATTTAAGTCCGCTGGCGACCTTAAGCCGCGGCTATAGCATCACGCGCACCGCGCAAGGCGCAGTGGTCACGGCTAGCACGCAAGTGGCGGTGGGGCAAGATCTCACGCTGGATTTGGCGCAAGGGGCGTTGGGTGTGCGCGTGGTGGAGATCAAAAGCTAGCCTTCGGGTTTGCGCATGGCCATGGCGGTGCACAACCCTCCCCAACTCCGCCCCTTGAAAATGAAGGTATAACCCTCCCAACCCCTCCCTTGGTAAGGGAGGGGCTAAATAGTGCCCCGCTTTTTGCCTCGGGGCTAAACAGTGGCGCGGGGCCAATTCGCCTCCCCCTTGTAAAGGGGGAGGCTGGGAGGGGGTTTTATGCAGGGGCGGTCGGGAGGGGTCTACCTAGGGCAGGCAAACGTTTATCCCTCTTCGTTAAAAATTTCTAAGTGGTTGTGGCTTTCAGCCTCCCGCTGGTTTTTTTGGCCGTCATTGCGCACGGCATTAAGCGCAGCTAAGTAGTTGGCATCAATATCGGCGGTGACGTAGTGGCCGTTGAACACGCAGGTTTCAAAGCGGGTTAACGCGGGATTAAGCTGGCTTACCGCCGCGCACAGGTCAGGCAAATCTTGGAAGATCAGGCCATCGGCACCGATCAAGCGGCAGATGGCGTCTACATCGTGGCCGTGGGCGATAAGTTCGCTGCTGCTGGGCATATCAATGCCATACACGTTCGGGAAGCGAATTTCTGGCGCCGCTGAGGCGAAATAGACCTTATTAGCGCCGGCTTCGCGCGCCATGTCGATGATCTGTTGTGAGGTGGTGCCACGCACGATGGAATCATCCACCAGCAGCACATTTTTGCCTTTAAATTCGGCGCCGATGGCGTTGAGCTTGCGGCGTACCGACTGTTTGCGCAGGCTCTGGCCGGGCATGATAAAGGTGCGGCCAATGTAGCGGTTTTTCACAAACCCTTGGCGGTAGGGAATTTTTAGCGTTTGCGCAATTTCTAGCGCCATATCGCACGAGGTTTCGGGGATCGGGATCACTACGTCGATATCCAGATCTTGCCACTGGCGGCGGATCTTGTGGCCTAAGGCGCGGCCCATGTTTAAGCGCGCGGCATATACCGATACGCCATCTAAGCAAGAATCGGGGCGGGCAAAATAGACGTATTCAAAAATGCACGGGGTGAGCTGGGCCTGTGCGCAGCATTGCGCGCTGTGCAATTGGCCTTGTTCGGTGATGTAAATCGCTTCGCCCGGCGCGACGTCACGCTCGGTGCTAAAGCCCAGCGCATCGAGCGCGACGCTTTCGGAGGCGAGCATGTACTCGGCGCGGCCTTGCTCATCGAAACGTTTGCCCAATAGCAACGGCCTAATACCGTTAGGGTCGCGAAAGCCCACCAAGCCGTGGCCTAAGATCAGCGCCACCACGGCGTAAGCGCCTTGGATATGCGCATGCGTTTGGCGTACGGCAGTAAAGATATCGGCAGGGGTTAAAGCGAGTTGGTCGCAGCCATCGAGCTGATGAGCAAATACGTTAAGCAGGACTTCAGAATCAGAGGTGGTGTTGATGTGGCGGCGGGCGAGTTGGAACTGCTTGGCTTTGAGGGTTTGCGCGTTGGTAAGATTACCGTTGTGCGCTAGCACAATGCCCCAAGGCGAGTTGACATAAAACGGTTGGGCTTCGGCGGCGCTGCTGCTGCCCGCGGTGGGGTAGCGCACATGGCCGATGCCAATATTGCCCTGCAAACGCTGCATGTGTTTGCTTTCAAAGACATCGCGCACGAGGCCATTGGCTTTGCGTTGGCGAAAGTTGCCTTGATCAATGGTCGCAATCCCTGCGGCATCTTGCCCTCTGTGTTGTAACACCGTTAAGGCGTCATACAGCGCTTGATTGACCGGGGTGGTGCCTACAATTCCGACGATACCACACATCGTGTTGTTACCTCATGTAACTTAGGTTGATTGAAGAAAGCTTGAATTCGTGCGCATGGTTTTAAATAGCCATTCGATGGCCGGCTTAAATTGCGGCACTAATTTAGATTGCTGCCACGTGGGGTCTTGGTTGAGTTGGGTAAATTGGTCGGCGGCAAACAGCAGCACTGCGCACAATAACACGCCGCGCACCGCGCCAAAGCCCAAGCCGAGCATACGGTCGGTACTCGATAGGCCAGTTTTTTTGATCAGTTGCCCAAGCATGCCGCTGACCAGTGCGCCGGCAATTAAGCTGGCAACGAACAGCGCCAGCATGGCCGCGCCACTGCGCAGGCTCGGGTCATTAAAGGCGGTGAAATAGCCGCTAAGCCAGAGATAATTTTGTTTGGCGATGATAAAGGCGCTGATCCAGATGACTAACGAGAGGGCCTCGCGCACTAGACCGCGCGCCAAGCTAAACAAAGAAGAAAGAGCAATTATGCCAATGAGGGTGTAATCGAGCCAAACCATCGTGTGCGCGCCTATCGCCAAAGATGCGGCGCAGTCTAACAAAAACGATTGCGTAATGCGCGGGAACTTTTCTTAGCCCGCCGGCCTTGCGTCGTGTGCTCAAGGCCGGTTCCCCAAGCGCAAAAACATGGCAGATAAAAAAATCCGCGCACGCGGCGCGGATTTTTACAGGGCAGGGCAAGGCATGGGTTACCGCTGGTTTTAAGTTAGGTTACACCGCGTGGCGGCTTACCTAACTTAGCCTAGCTTGACCTAGGCCAGCTTACGCTACCCCTTGGCTGCGCAGATAATCTTCGTAGCTGCCGCCAAAGTCTTTAATGCCTTCGCTGGTCAGTTCGATGACGCGGGTGGCCAAAGAACTTACAAACTCACGGTCGTGGGAGACAAATAGCAAGGTGCCTTGATACATCTCCAGCGCCATGTTCAACGATTCAATTGATTCCATATCCAAGTGGTTGGTCGGCTCATCCATGATCAGGATATTAGGGCGCTGCATCATTAATTTGCCAAACAACATGCGGCCTTTTTCACCGCCCGAGAGCACTTTAACCGGCTTTTTGATGTCATCTTGCGAGAACAACAAGCGACCTAAGATAGAGCGCACCGCTTGCTCATCTTCGTTTTCTTGTTTCCACTGCGCCATCCAGTCAAACACGTTCAGCGGGCTATCAAACTCTTCGGCATGATCCTGCGCGTAGTAACCGATGTTGGCGTTTTCTGACCACTTGACGATGCCGGTATCGGGCGCGAGCTCGCCGACTAAGGTCTTGATCAGGGTCGACTTACCGATACCGTTGGTACCCAAAATCGCGATCTTCTCGCCCACTTCCAGCATCATGTTCAGGCCTTTAAATAGCGGGCCGTCACCGTAGCCTTTGCTCACGTTGTCCATCTCAAGGATGTTGCGATAGAGCTTTTTATCCTGCTCAAAGCGGATAAAGGGGTTTTGGCGGCTAGAGACTTTCACGTCTTCAATCTTGATCTTGTCGATTTGCTTTAAGCGTGAAGTGGCTTGGCGCGACTTAGAGGCGTTGGCACTAAAGCGCGATACAAACGACTGCAGATCGGCAATTTGGGCTTTTTTCTTGGCATTGTCAGAGATCAAACGCTCGCGCGCTTGGGTCGCTGCCAGCATGTAGTCATCGTAGTTGCCCGGGTACACGCGCAATTCGCCGTAGTCCAGATCGGCCATGTGGGTACACACGGAGTTTAAGAAGTGACGGTCGTGCGAAATGATGATCATGGTGCTTTCGCGCGCGTTGAGCACCTCTTCTAACCAACGGATGGTGTTAATATCCAAGTTGTTGGTAGGTTCATCGAGCAGCAGAATGTCTGGATTGGAAAACAGCGCTTGCGCCAGCAGCACCCGCAGCTTCCAACCTGGTGCGATTTCGCTCATCGGCCCTTGGTGCTGCTCGACAGGAATACCCGCGCCGAGCAGCAATTCACCAGCGCGTGATTCGGCGGTGTAGCCATCGTATTCAGCCACTAAGCCTTCAAGCTCCGCCGCTTTCATATAATCGTCGTCGGTGGCGTCTAAGTTGGCATAAATCGCATCGCGCTCGGCAATGGCCGCCCACAACTCCACGTGCCCCATCATCACCACGTCCAGTACGCGCATCTCTTCATAGGCGAACTGGTCTTGGCGCAATTTACCGATGCGCTCGTTGACATCAAGGCTGACGTTACCGGCCGATGGCTCTAAATCGCCACCCAAAATTTTCATAAAGGTCGATTTACCGCACCCGTTGGCGCCGATCAGGCCGTAGCGGTTACCGCCACCAAATTTAACGTTGATGTTTTCAAACAGTGGCTTAGCGCCAAATTGCATGGTGATGTTGTTGCTGCTTAACAAAGCTTTTATCCCTTAACGTGTGGGGTTGGTCAAAAGGTGCGCATTATGCCACAAGCACGCGGCGGCGTAAGTGTGACGGCGCGCAAAATTTTTTGCCTTAAGCGGCAGGGGCGTCGGTTGAGGCCGCATCACTGGCTGCCGGCACCTCGTCGGCCGCCAGTGGCCAGCCGCCCAACGCTTTCCAGCGGTTGACAATATGGCAAAACAAATCAGTGGTGCGCTCGGTATCATACAGCGCGCTGTGCGCTTCTTTATTATCAAACGCAATGCCAGCGCTAATACAGGCCTTGGCCAGCACCGTTTGCCCCAGCGCCAGCCCTGAGAGCGCGGCGGTATCAAAGGTGGCGAACGGGTGAAATGGATTGCGCTTTAAGCCGGCGCGCTCGGCGGCGGCCATGACAAAGCTGTGATCAAAGTGGGCGTTGTGCGCCACGATAATCGCGCGCTGGCAGCCGGTGGCTTTCATGCCTTTACGGATACCTTTAAAAATTTCCGTTAGCGCCTCTTTTTCACTCACCGCGCCGCGCAGCGGATTAAACGGGTCTATGCCGGTAAATTCCAACGCCTTGGGCTCAAGGTTGGCGCCCTCAAAGGGCACTACATGGTGGTGAAAGCATTGATCAGGGGCTATCCAGCCATCGTCACCCATCTGCAAGGTGTAGGCGGCAATCTCTAGCAGGGCATCGGTTTTGGCATTAAAACCGGCGGTTTCAACATCAATGACTACGGGATAGAAACCGCGGAAACGGGCTTTTAACGGGGAAACGGCGTCGCTCATGGCATCTCAAGAGGCTGAAAAAGGGCCATATTATGGCACTGGCGTAGCCGTTTGTCGCGATTTGCCCGGTGTACCGGCCACTTTCTGCGCGCATTGAGCACACATTGGCTGAAAAAATCGGGAAAATTGCGCTAAAATAGCGCCCTTTGCCACGGGCGTGCCATGTTATCGCGCCCTTGGGCCCTATTTTGGTTAAGGAGTTCTTATGAGCCAGCAGTTTAATGTTGCCGTGATCGGCGCCACCGGCGCTACCGGGCAAGCCATTTTGGACTATTTAGCCCAACGCGAGTTTGCCGTGGGGCAACTGGTGGTGGTGGATACCACTGGCAGCGAAGAAGAGCAGATACGCTTTAACGGTAAATCCGTCGCGCTCACCGCCCTTGATGACGTGCAGTGGGATGAACTGCATTTAGCCTTTTTTGCCGCTGGCAGCGACATCGCCGGCCAATGGGCGCCCCAAGCGGCGCAAGCGGGCTGCATGGTGATCGATAACTCAGCGCAGTTTCGCTTAGATGGATCTGTGCCTTTGGTGGTGGCCGAGGTCAATCCCCACGCACTGGCCGATGCCCGTGAGCGCAATATTGTCGCCAGCCCCAACTGCATCACCACGCAACTGCTGGTGGCGCTGCAGCCTTTGCTGCAGGCGGCGGGGCTCAATGCGCTAAACGTTAGCACTTATCAATCGGTTTCCGGCTCTGGCGCCGAGGGCGTGAGCGAATTGGCCGGACAAACCGCGCACCTGCTTAACGGCCGCCCGGTGGAGCCTAAACTCTACGCCCAGCAAATTGCGTTTAACTTAATTGCGCAAATTGGCGCGTTAGATGCGCAAGGCTACAGCAGCGAAGAGATGTCATTGGTGCTCGAAAGCCAGAAAATTTTGGCCGACAGCCAGCTGGCTATCAATGCCACTTGTGTGCGCGTGCCGGTGTTTTATGGTCACGGCATGGCGGTGAGCGTGGAGCTTGCCCAGCCGATGGACGCTGAACAGGCTAAAGCGCTGCTGCGCGACGCGCCGGGCGTGCGCTTATGCGCAGATGAGGCTTGCCCAAGCCCAGTGGCCGATGCCGTGGGCTGTGATGAGGTGCTCGTTGGCCGCGTGCGGCAAGATCTTACCAGCGCGTATGGCTTAAATTTGTGGCTGATGGCCGATAACGTGCGCAAAGGCTTGGCGCTCAATAGCGTGCAAATTGCCGAAATTTTAGTGCGCGATTACTGGTAATACGCCTTGCGCTCGCGCGCTTGACCGCGCCGTGCAGGGCGCCAAAGGCCGCGCCTTTACCTGCCGATTGGCCGCGCGCCGCGTGGCGCTATGGTTGACAACCCCCAACGGTGGGCTGGTATGGTGTTAGCACCTATGCCAAGCCGTGGCTGGCGGCCTAATGCCCGCTATGTTGCGCCCTTGCGCCGTGTTAGACGAAGGAAGGAACATGAAACTTCGCAGCAAAATTCGATTAAACCCTCTGACTGTGGCGCTGTTGGCCCTCGGTGTGAGCCACATGAGTTTGGCCGCGCCCTTTGCCGTCAGCCTCACTGGCCCCGCGCAACCAAGCGCGGCCACCGCGCTGCTGGCGCCGAGTAGCGCGGCCAGTACCGTGAGCACGCCGCGCTATGGCCCGATCCATGCCGCAGATACCTTGTGGAGCTTGGCCAATAAATACCGCCCTTCACCGGCGGTGAGCGTTTACCAAACCATGCTAGCGATTTTTGAAAAAAACCGCGCCAGCTTTGCCGATGGCAATATTAACCATCTGTTGGTCGGCGCTTCGCTGGTGATGCCCACGGTGGCAGAGGCCAGCGTAGTGAGTGATGCGGTGGCGCGGGCGCGCTTTAAAGCCGATAACGCTGAGTGGCGCCAAGCGTTAAAGCCCAAATATCGCCCAGCTAGCGCAAAACCTAGCACCAATAAAGCGTCGACTGCGACGAGCACAGTGGCAATCACCACCGCTCCTAAAGCGCCAGTCACTGCCGCCGCACCCCTGCCAAGTGCGGTGAGCCCGCCGACCGTGTCTACGGCGGTACCTGCGGTGAGCGTAACGCCTAATCCTGCGTTGGACGTTGACAGCGATGCGGCCGCCAGCGCGCTGCCCGCGCCCACGGCCACGCGCATCGCGGCGCCCGCGACGGAAATGGCGTTGGCGTTAGAAGATGCCAATGCGCAGTTAACTCAAGTCACCGAGATTAACCAGCGCTTAAAATCGCAGGTACAAAATTTAAGCCAAGAAGTTGAGAGCTTAAAAACGCAAGTAGAAGAGCAGGGCTCGCTGGAAAAAGAGCTCGCTGAGCTAAAAGCCAGCGGTGAAGAGGGCGCTGCCGCTCTGCCCGCCGCGCCTAGCAAAGCCAGTCGCTCGGATTTGTTCTCTTCCCCTTTAAATGTGGCCATGCTGATCTTGCTGCCGCTGCTGCTGCTGTTGGCACTGGTGAGTTTTTGGTTGCGTAATCGCACGCGGCCACAAACGCTCGAAACAGTAACAGTAAAAGAGGACAACGCGTGGGATGCCGCGCTAGCTGAAGCGACCGGCCGTGATGCGCCGGTCGCCCCTGAGGCTACCGCGGCCGGTCTTAGCGCTGTGGTTGCGGCAGCCGCGAGCATGGCCAGCGCGCCAGCTGCGAGCGCCGCGCAGACAGACACTGACGCAGCGGCGCCGGCCAGCCCTGACGTAGCGGCAGAAGCTGATGCAGCGGTAGAAACAAGTGCGCCGGCGTCAAGCGATATGGCCAGTGAGGTAATAAGCGAGGCGCCGATTGTGTTAAGCGCGCAGGCGCTGCAACAAAGCGAGGAGCTGATGGGCGAGGCGCACAGCGACGCGGTTGACAGCGGATCTGTGCCAGTTGCAGATAGTGTGCTGGAGACAGAGGCCACTAGCGCCGCCAGCGAGGCGCAGGTCAGCGAACCGAGTCATGCTGAGCACGTGTCGAGCCGCATGAGCGAGCTGTTTAATGTGGAAAAACCTGCTAGCGGCGCCTCTACTGAGCGCGCTGAATTTGCCAGCCCAGTGGATACCAGCGATTACGCGTTTACCCCAGTGCTCCCCCATGCCGCTGACGTCCGCGTCGATGAGCCGATGGCATTTACCGATTACGCCGAGGTGTTAAGCGGTGCCAGCTTGCAAGGCATCAGTGGCCAAGGCGATGGCTGCGGCAGCAAGCTGGATCTGGCGCGCGGGTACTTGGAAATTTCCGACCGCGACAGTGCGTATGCGTTGCTTAAGCAAGTGCTGGTGGAAGGTAACGATCACCAGCGTGGTGAAGCGCAAAAGTTGCTAGAAAAAATAGGCTAACGCGCGCGTTCGCCACTCGATAGGCAGGGCAGCATAGGCTGCCCTGTTTTTTATTGTCATCTAAGCAGTAAAGGTAGGCCGAGTTAATGCGTATTGCGTTAGGCATTGAATATGACGGCAGTCGTTATTTTGGCTGGCAGCGCCAGCGTGAAGTGGCCAGTGTGCAAGAAATGTTGGAAAAAGCACTGAGCCGCATTGCCAATGAACCCATCACCATCCAGTGCGCGGGGCGCACCGATGCCGGCGTGCATGCCACTGGCCAAGTGGTGCATTTTGACACCCACGCTAAGCGCGCCGAGGGGGCTTGGACGCTGGGGCTCAATTCCAACCTGCCGCCAGATATCGCGGTGCGTTGGGTTAAAGCGGTGCCCGAGGATTTTCACGCTCGGTTTAGCGCCACCGCGCGGCGTTATCGCTATGTGATCTATAACCACCCTTATCGGCCGGCGATTTTGGGCGCGGGCGTAAGTCATTACCATGAGCCGCTCGATGCGGGCTTGATGCACCAAGCCGGCCAGTTGCTGCTAGGGGAAAATGATTTTACCTCGTTTCGCGCCGTCGGCTGCCAGTCAAAATCGCCATGGCGCAATGTGACGCACCTGTGCGTGAGCCGGCAGGAAAACTTTGTGGTGATTGATATTCGCGCCAACGCGTTTGTGCACCATATGGTGCGCAATATTACCGGTTCACTGCTGTTTGTTGGGCAGGGCATAAAACCGGTGGCGTGGATTGGCGAGGTGCTGGCGGCCAAAGATCGCACCCTTGCAGGCCCCACCGCCAAAGCCGGCGGCTTGTATCTGGTCGATGTGGATTACCCACACGAATTTGCGCTGCCGAGCCCCAGTTTAGGCCCCTTGTGGCTGCCGGATTCGCCACCGGGTACGACCAGTTTTTTGTAACTGGGCATAAATTTTTGTGGTTTAATGCCGCATCTTTATCTTTCGCCATCGCCCTAGGTAGCTTTTTACCGTTAAGTGTTTGATCTAACGGTAAAAATTATCTACCTGCGGTGGTTTTGGTTGGGTAACAACGTATTTAAGGAATGCCATGAGCTGGCTTGAAAAGATCCTTCCCAAGAGTAAAGGGACCAGTACTCCACGCCGCCATAACATGCCTGAAGGGGTGTGGACCAAGTGCGATGCCTGCGAACAGGTGCTCTATCGCGCCGAGCTTGAGCGCAATTTAGAAGTGTGCCCGAAGTGCGATCACCATATGCGTATCACGGCCCGCGCGCGCTTAGAGCATCTGCTCGATAGCGAAGCGCGCACCGAGTTAGGTGAGCAGTTAGAGCCGCACGATGTGCTCAAATTTAAAGACTCCAAACGCTATAAAGAGCGGCTGGCTAGCGCGCAAAAAGCCACCGGCGAAAAAGACGCGCTGGTGGTTATCAAAGGCACCATCAAAGGTGTGCCAGTGGTCGCCTGCGCGTTTGAATTTGCCTTTATGGGCGGATCAATGGCCTCGGTGGTCGGCGCGCGGTTTGTGCGCGCGGTGGATGAGTGCTTAAAAGAGGGCCGCGGCCTAGTCTGTTTTTCGGCTTCCGGTGGCGCGCGCATGCAAGAAGCGCTGTTTTCGTTGATGCAAATGGCCAAAACCAGTGCCGCGCTTGATCGCTTAAGCAAAGCGGGGCTGCCGTATATTTCCGTTATGACGGACCCGACCATGGGCGGCGTGTCGGCTAGCTTGGCAATGCTGGGTGATATTAACGCCGCCGAGCCCAAAGCGTTGATCGGTTTTGCCGGTCCTCGCGTGATTGAACAAACGGTGCGCGAAACCTTGCCAGAA
The DNA here is from genome assembly GCA_051658125.1 of Aeromonas sp. Taxonomy (GTDB): domain Bacteria; phylum Pseudomonadota; class Gammaproteobacteria; order Enterobacterales; family Aeromonadaceae; genus Aeromonas. The sequence continues at coordinate 20,576 of JBOFMA010000081.1, read as the reverse complement.
GGCTTTCAGCGCTCAGAGTTTTTGCTGGAAAAAGGCGCGCTAGATCTCATCATTGATCGACGCCAAATGCGCGATCGCTTAGCCAGTTTGCTGGCCAAATTGCTCAATTTGCCGGTGACTGAGCCGCAGGAGTAATCAGCTAATGCTCGTCAATCAAAGCCGGTCGCTGGTCGACTGGCTTTCTTATTTAGCCCGCCTGCACCCGGTTAACATTGACTTGGGTTTAACCCGCGTCGGTGCGGTGGCCGCAACCTTGGGGCTAACCCAGTTACCTTGCCGCGTGATCACCGTGGCCGGCACCAACGGCAAAGGCTCCACCTGCGCACTGGCTGAAAGCGTGCTGCGCGCCGCGGGCTATCGTGTGGGCGTCTATTCGTCACCGCATTTGGTGCACTTTACCGAGCGGGTGCGCATTGATGGCGCGCAACTCGACGAGGCAGCCCACTGTGCGGCGTTTAGCGCGGTGGAAGCTGCGCGGGGCGCGACACGGTTAACCTTGTTTGAATTTGCCACCTTGGCTGCGTTGTGGCGCTTTGCGCGCAGTGACTTGGATGTGCTGCTGCTGGAAGTTGGCTTAGGTGGGCGTTTGGATGCCACTAACGTGGTGGCCTCCAATGTGGCGGTGATCACCTCGATTGCTTTGGATCACACCGACTGGCTGGGGGATACCCGAGAAGCTGTAGCGGTGGAAAAAGCGGGCGTGTTTCGGCGCGGCTGTGTGGCGATAAGTGGTGAACCGCTGCCGCCGGCCACCATCGCTAGCGAAGCGGCGCGCTTGGGCGCCTCGCTTTGGCAGGTAGGCCGTGATTTTCGCGCCAAAAAACATGCCGCTGGCTGGGATTACTTTGGCCCTGTGCAAACGTGGCGCAATTTACCCGAACCCCGTTTGCCGGCGATGAATGCGCTAACCGCGTTGGCAGCGCTCGAAGCGCTGGGTTTACCCTTAAGCCAAGCGGCGGTGGCCGAGGGGCTGGCACAAGCGCAACTGGCCGGTCGCATGCAGTGCCTGCAAACTGCGCCGGCGGTGTGGTTGGATGTGGCGCATAACCCGCACTCGGCGGCCTATTTAGCCCAGCGCTTACAGGCGCTGCCCGGCACGGGGCGGCGCTTGGCGGTGGTGGGCATGCTCAAAGATAAAGATATAGCGGGCACACTGGCCGCGGTGGCGCCGCTGTTTTCCGCTTGGTATCTCGCCGATTTAGGCGGTGAACGCGGCGCCAGTTGCGCGCAGTTAGCCGCCGATTTAGCGCTCTGCGCGCCGAATGCCTCGCCGCACCGGTTTACAGAGGTCAGTAGCGCTTATCAGCAGGCGTTAGCCGACGCCGCGCCGCATGATCTCGTTATGGTGTTTGGCTCCTTTCACACCGTGGGCGAGGTGTTGGCGCACACCCACACAACAACGCTCGGCTAATTTGGAGGCTTTGTGGCTACTCAATTTCAACATCGTTTAGTCGGTACTGTGATTTTTGTCGCCTTGCTGGTGGTTTTTTTGCCCGATCTGCTCGATGGCCAGAAAAATGTGCCGCCTGAACCGACCTTTGCGCCTATGCCGCTGCGGCCTGATCTTGCGCCTATGTTACCGGTGCAGGCGGCCTCGGTGGCAACGGAATTAGCCGCTGTGCATCAAACCAATGTTGCGCAAGCCAATACACAGCAGGCTGCAGCGGCGCAGACGTGGGAAGCTAAGCCCTTGCCGCCAACGCAAACATTAGACGCGCCCGCGGCGACGGTTAAAGCTTCTGTTGCCTCGGCACCGAAGGAGGCTGCCAATGTGGCAGCGATGGCGCGGGCCAAGCCGGTGGCCAAGCCAGCGGAAAAAACGCCCGCCAAATCAGCGGTCAAGACTAGCGTGCCGGTGATTAAACCTATGGCGCCGGCGACAGTAGGGGCGGCGCAAGCTGGCTTTATTTTGCAATTAGGCGCGTTTCGCAATGCGCAGAGTGTGGCCGCGCTGGTGGCTAAACTGCGCGGCGCCGGTTACAGCGCCCACAGCGTGCCGCGCACGCCCGTGCAGGGCCAGCTTAATCGGGTCTTTATTGGCCCAGATGTGTCCAAAGAAAAACTGCTGCGCGTGCAGGCTAACGTAAGACAGTTAACCGGTTTAACCGGATCGGTGATTGCCTATCATCCTTGATAAATAAGGCATTTATCGCCATCACGGCGCTGGAAGGCTAATCAATCCTTCGGGGCCGATTTTAGCCCGCGCTCGGCAAAAGCCCGCGCGGGCTATTTTTCGGCTGCTATGCTTGTGCTCCAGTGGGATGGACCACGACCAAGGAGAGGGGAAGCTATGAAAGCTTATGCCGCTGAATTTATGGGCACATTTTGGTTGGTATTGGGGGGCTGCGGTAGTGCCGTGCTGGCCGCCGCCATCCCTGAGTTAGGTATCGGCTTGGCGGGGGTGTCGCTGGCGTTTGGCTTAACTGTATTAACCATGGCCTACGCCATCGGCCATATCTCGGGTTGCCATCTTAATCCGGCAGTGACGATTGGCCTGTGGGCGGGGGGACGTTTTCCCATCGCGGGGATTGCGCCGTATGTAGTGGCGCAAGTGCTAGGTGGCATTGCGGCCGGTGGCGTACTGCTATTTATCGCCAGTCATAAGCCAGGCTTTGATTTAAACACCAGTTTTGCCGCCAACGGCTTTGGCGCGCACTCGCCGGTGGGGTATAGCTTGTCGGTGGCGCTGGTGACCGAAGTGATACTCACTGCGTTTTTCTTGTTTGTCATCATGGGGGCAACCGATAAGCGCGCGCCTGCCGGCTTTGCGCCAATCGCCATTGGCTTGTGTTTAACCCTCATTCACCTCATTAGCATTCCGGTGACCAATACCTCGGTCAACCCTGCGCGTAGTACGGGAGTAGCGGTGTTTGTGGGGGATTGGGCTATGAGCCAGCTTTGGCTGTTTTGGCTGGCGCCCATTTTAGGCGGGATTTTAGGCGCGCTGGCGTATCGCTATATTGGTGGGCCAGCGCCCGCTACGGTCGATAAAGCCTAGTGCATCAACCGCTTAAACCCAGCGAAAACGGGGCGATGGCCACACGCCTGTGCCCCGTTTTTAGCGGCCGGTTAACTTACCACGCGGCCTGATAGATCTGCTGGCTTTGCACTAAATCAATGTCGCCGTGCTCGCCGAGCGCGACCAAGCCATGTTCACCTAATTTTCCAATCAAGCTATCAATGCCCAGATCGCTTAAGCCGCAATCACGCAAGCGCGTGTGCAAGCCCATTTGCTCGAAAAAGGCGCGGGTGGCTGCAATGGCGCCATCGATGCGCGCAGCTTCACTGCCTTCGGTCAGTCCCCACACGCGTTCAGCGTACTGGACTAATTTGGCATGCTTTTGCTGGCGTTTAGCTTGCAGCAGCGCCGGCAACACCGCGGCCAAGGTTTGCGCGTGATCCAGCCCGTGCAGAGCGGTGAGCTGGTGGCCAAGCATATGTGAAGCCCAATCGTGTGGCACACCGGCGCCAATTAAGCCATTGAGCGCCAAGGTGGCACTCCACATGATATTGGCACGCACCGCATAGTTTTCTGGTTGTTGCAGCGCAATAGGCCCCTCTTCAATCAAAGTGAGCAGCAAACCTTCGGCAAAGCGGTCTTGCACTTTGGCCGCCACCGGGTAGGTGAGGTATTGCTCGACGATATGCACAAACGCATCGACCACGCCATTGGCCACTTGACGTGCGGGCAAGGTGTAGGTGAGCACGGGATCAAGCACGGCAAAGCGTGGCACCACATGGGGTGAAAAAAAGTGGCGCTTATCGCCAAGGCTTACACGGCTGACCACCGCGGCGGCATTGGTTTCCGACCCTGTGGCCGGCAAGGTCAGTACTGCGCCTAGCGGCAATGCCGAGGTCACTTCACTACCGGCTGTTTGCAAAATGTGCCAAGGGTCTGGCGCGTGATCATAACGTGCGGCCGCCGCGATAAATTTGCTGCCATCCAGCACCGAGCCGCCGCCTACTGCCAGCAGAAAATCCACCTGCTCAGCACGCGCCAGCGCTACGGCTTGCATCAAGGTTTCATAGGTCGGATTGGGCTCAATGCCACCAAATTCCAACAGCGTGATATCGGCTAAGGTTTGGCGAATTTGCGCCAGCAAGCCGCTGCGCACCACGCTGCCGCCACCGTAGGTGATCAGCACGCGGGCGTTGTTTGGGATCTGGGCGCGCAACTGCGCCACTTGGCCTTTACCAAATAAGACTTTGGTTGGGGTATGAAGAGTAAAATTGTGCATAAAGCGCCTTAGCTGCGGTGAGAAAGCCTAAACTGGGCGCGCATTGTTGTGGATCCGGCGCCGATGGGCAAGGGGCTTGCACCGGCTTGGGCCAGACTTGGGGCTTAGGGCAAGGCGCTGGCTTTAAAGGTCTGGCTAATTTGTTCGCGCAGCGGGTCAAGGCGAAAGCCTTTTTCTGTGCCCAGCACAGGGTGCAGCAGCGGCGCAGCAGGTTGCGGGGTAGTTTCCCCCCGCAGCAAGCGCGCGGCGGCTTGGCCAAATTGATACAACTGGCGCACGTTGGCAAAGCTGGCGGCAAAATCCGTTGGGTCATCGGCGCGGCTAAAGGCAAACACCGGAATGGTATACAGCGCATCACGCGCGGGAGCTGGCCCATGCAGGCCTTTACCCGCGCTCATTAAATAAGGCTGGTGATCGCCAAAGGCCAGCACTAAGTAGCTTTGCCCGCTGGCGTCCAAACTTTTGAGCAGTTTTTCTAGCGAGGTTAAGCCGTCGACCACGCCGGTGTAATAGGTGTCTAAAATCTGCTGCTCTTTGGCGGGCAGCTCGGGGCAGGCGGCGCTCAAACGCTGGCCATCGTAGCGCGCTTTATCAAACGGGCCATGGTTTTGCATGCTCACGCCATAAGCAAACAGCGGCGCGCGGGTTTGCGTGCTGGCCTCGAGTAAGTGCTGGATCAGCGCCTCATCGGCCACATAAATACCTTTGTGCTCCAGTGCGGTGAATTGTTCTAAAAAGGCGGCCTTATCGTAGCCCAGCGCACCAATGGCGTTACTGCGCCCCCAAAAGCGCGCCTGATATGGGTGCATAAACAAGGTGCGATAACCTTGCTGGCGCGCTGTTTGCGCCAGCCCTGGCACCTCTTGATCCAGATAGTAGTAAGGCACTATGCCTTTTTTCAAAATGCCTGCCGGCAGACCGGTGTTCATTTCAAATTCGGCCAGCACGGTCATACCGCCGGTGGTGGGAGAGTAAATCTCGCCTTGCCACTGCTTAATGCTGGCGGGCAAATCCAGTGTTGGCGCCGGCGCGCAGATCTTACCCAGCCAGTTGAGCATCAGTGACTCATATTGCAGCACGATGACCCGATCCCAACGCGGCTTAGCAGCCGCGGGGCGGGCGGGTAATTTTAGCGGCGCCAGCGCGTCAGTCTGTGTTGGCTGTGGCGGCAGCGGCAGGCGCAAAATATTGCCGCGGGCAAACAACTCATCGACCAGATTAAACAGATACAAACTGGGCCCTTGGCGGATGATTTCGCGGTGATAACTCACGGGGCGATCAAAATAGCGAATGCTGACCCCAGCCACCTTTTGGCTCACTTGGCTCATCACAATCGACAGACCAATAAAAGCCAAGCACGCGGCCAATAATTGCCCCAGCCAGCGGGCTAAGTGAAAGCGCCAGCAGAGCGCCGCAACCAGCAGCAAGCCAAGGCTTAGCCAAGGCGCATACTGATCCCACAAGATTTGCCACAAGCCGGCTAAATTGCCCAGATCGTTACCGCCAAGCGGCACGCCGTAGATATCAATTTTGATAAAATTCGCCACCAAGGCCAAGCCGCTTAGCGCGGTGAACACCAGCCCCATGGCTAAATTGAGCCCCGCTAAGGCGCACAAGCCCCAACCGAGCACCATGCTGCCCCACGCCAGATAGTAGTAACTGGGCCGCACGCCCGACCACAGCAGTAACTCGCTAAATTGAAAAATCATCAAACCATGCAGCAACACAAAGGTGAGGTTGCCCAGCAATAGCGCGCCGTTAATGCGCCACAAAAAGCTACGCCGCAGCAGCGGCAATAGCAAACGCAGCAGTCCGGCGCTTAGCAGCAGCACCAGCGCGAGGGTGGCCAACAAATAGGGCAAACGAAAGCCATGCTCTTTTAGCGGTGGCAGCAGCAAGGTGCTGCGCAAACTCTCTGGCCGCGCGCTCAATAGCCACGCCATGCGCAGTTGATATTGGCTGGAAATAGCCTCATCGGGCGCACGCACGCTGGTGGTCAGCGTCAATTGGCAGTGATCTTTTTTGCAGCGCTGTTTGGCGTGCGGGCGCTGCTTAAATAGGTGGATCACCTCGCCCTTGGCATTGAGCAATTCTAAATGAAACTCGTCGCTGTCATTGAGCCGCGAGGGCAAGCGCCAGTGGCTGCGCAAGGTCACGTACAGGCCGCGGGCATCGCTTTTGTATAACACGGCGTGGTGGGCAAGGGTGGCAAACGGCGCCGGTTTTGGCCCCAGTACCACCGCTTCGCTGGCGCCAAACCAGTGGCTGAAATTAAGCCCGGTTTGTAGCAGCGGCAGCAGTAGCGTCATGACCAGCAGTAAGGTGAGCGCGCTTAGCAGCGCGCGCATCGGCCAAGGCAAGCGCGCGGCCCATTGCGGTGACAATTGCGTGCCACGGGGGGATCGGGCTGGCCCAGACCGATGGGTGAAGCGGTTAAACAACGACGGCATAAGCCACACAGCTCCTTAAAATTGCCCAAAACACGCCAGATCTAATGCGCAGTTTATACCTAGCACAGGCGAGGCTTGGCGATAAAGGCTGGGATGTGTGAGCTGGCTCGTAAATTTGGCCAAAAATCTGTGACCATGGCGGCAAGCTCGCGGCGTGATGCTGGCTGAAATTTTTTCTCTGGCTAATTTGGCTTTAGAGGGAGAGCACTATGAATGCAAAATTATGGGCGCAAGAGCAAGCACTAAGCGCATTGCTCGCCAGCCAGCAAGAAATCGACATTGGCCGCGCGCGGGATTGCCCGCTGCCATTGGCGCAACTTATCCGCTTAAGCGATGATCACAGTGCCGTGCAGCAAACCTATGCGTGGGGGCTCGGCAGTGAGGTGTTTCACCTTAAAGTTGATGGCCATCACTGGTGTGTTAAGCGGCGCAAAGGCGGTGCTAAGCGCTACCAGTTTGCGTTTTTAACCGAACTTTTGCGCCGGCGCGAAATTGAGCTATTGCGTGGCACGCATCCCACTGCGTTGCCGGATGTGGTGTGCACCACCTATGGTTCGCTGCAGGCGGGCATTTTGGTCTCGCCTTGGCTGCGCGGCGTGCCTGTGCATCAGTTGTGTGAGCGTAATGTGCAGCAAATGCTTGCCGTGCACACCGATTTGGCGCGTTGGGGCTGGTTTAACTGGGATCCGTGTCCCAGTAATTTGCTCGATGATGGTGAGCAGGTGCGGGTGTTTGATTTTGGCGCCACGGGGCGTTTTACCCCAGCGGCAGAATTTCACTCCCACGGCTTACTGGAATCCGGCGTGCATTTGGTCGAGCGCTTAGAAAGTCGCTGTTTAAGTGGCTTGTGGCTAAGTGATGATATCCGCCAAGTGCCGCCGCTGTTTGCCTATTGGCGTGAGCTGGGCGTGAGGTGGGCGCAAGCCGAATTCACGTTTTACCAAGCGCAACCCCAAGCCTCGGCGCACGTTTTGCAGCGTTTAAGCGCGCTGGCGGCGCACTGGCAGCAAGCGCTGCGCTCGCCGGCGGCGCTGGCTGAGCATTGGTGGCAGTCGATGTATCTGTGCCACCGCGCCGCCTTGCGGCGTGATACGCGCAGCAAGGCCGAAGAGCAGTTAGTTAATCGGCGCCGCGTTTGGCTGCGCCATGCCCTTAGCATGCACTACCCGCTGTTAGTTAAGGTGCTTAGTCCCGCCGAGCGGGCAGTGGGGCAAACGGGGCTGTTGGCGCAATTAGAGGCGCAAGCCATCCCCACATTACTGCGCGCATCGAGCGTGCTGCTGGCCTCGGCGCTGCGGGCTTAAGATTTTAACAAATGGTCGAGTTTGTCGGCTTTGGTGTTTAAATAAAACTCGTTATGCGCGTTGCGCCCCTCTTGCAGCGGCACACGTTCAGCCACCGGGATGCCAAAACCCTCTAAGGCTTTCATTTTACGTGGGTTATTGGTCATCAGGCGCACTTGTTCTACCCCCAAGGCGCTGAGCATGTCGGCGCAAATGGTGTAATCGCGGCCATCGGCGGCAAAGCCTAACGCCAAGTTAGCCTCCACGGTATCGGCGCCCTGATCTTGCAGATGATAGGCTTTGATTTTGTTGAGCAGGCCAATGCCGCGCCCCTCTTGGCGCACATACAGCAGCACGCCTGTACCCTCTTTGGCGATTTTCTCTAATGCGGCTTGCAACTGAAAGCCGCAATCACAGCGCAGGCTAAACAGCGCATCGCCGGTTAAGCATTCTGAATGAATACGCGCCAGTACCGGCGTGCTGCCGGCAATCTCGCCCATCACTAAGGCGGCGTGATCCTTGCCGGAGGCCGTTTCTTGAAAGCCTACCAAAGAAAAAATGCCCCACGGCGTGGGTAATTTTGATTGTGCAATAAGCGTAACACTGCTCATGAAGGCTCCTCGCTGGCGCAATAGGCCACAAATGGAAAAAAAAACGCAAGTTTAGCGCGCGAGCGGCTGGCTGGCTATGCGCTAAACCGTGGCCGCTCCTCAGTCTGCCAAGCCACAACGCGGCTGTCACGCAAAGCATGGAGCTTGCAAGCAGTTGGGGTATACTCGCCGCCACGTTTGCTCGCCTCGCGGGCGTTAGCTCGCGGCGCTTAATCCTTAGCAGGACAATCCATTGCAGGAGAACACTATGCCCCACGTGGCTCCCATTATGACCATAGATGGCCCAAGCGGCGCTGGTAAAGGCACCTTGTGCCAGCGACTGGCAGAAAAGCTGGGCTGGCATCTGCTCGACTCTGGCGCTATCTATCGCGTGTTGTCCTTGGCCGCGCTGCATCACAATGTGGCGCTAGACGATGAAGCGGCCTTGGTGCCACTGGCTGCCAACTTAGATGTGCAATTTGCGATTCAAAACCACGATGTGCGAGTGATGCTAGAAGGTGAAGATGTTTCGGGCGAGATCCGCACTGAAACCGTGGGCAATGCCGCGAGCAAAATTGCCGCCTTTGCCGGCGTGCGTGAAGCGCTGCTGCGCCGCCAACGCGCCTTTGCCGCCGCGCCTGGCTTAATTGCTGATGGCCGCGATATGGGCACGGTGGTGTTTCCCAACGCCCCAGTAAAAATATTCTTAGATGCCAGCGCCGAAGAGCGGGCCCAGCGCCGTTTTAAGCAGTTGCAAGGTAAAGGCTTTGATGTTAATTTCGCCCAGCTTTTAGCTGAAATTAAAGAGCGTGACGATCGCGATCGTAATCGTGCCGTGGCGCCTTTAAAAGCCGCTGAAGATGCGTTAGTGGTGGATTCTACGACCATGAGCATTGAGCAGGTGCTGGCAACGGTGCTTGATTTCTGCGCGCAAAAACTAGGGCCAGCAAACTAATTTGTTGGCAAACGTCTGTTTCATGGATGACGCAGATAACTAAAAACAGCCCCGCTCGCCTCGGATGGTAAGTGGATGTTTCATGTGACATATACAAATGATCGAATCTTTTGCTCAACTCTTTGAAGAGTCCCTTAACGCCGTTGAAACCCGTCAAGGTTCCATCGTAAAAGGCACCGTAGTTGCTATCGAAAATGGTTTCGTACTGGTTGATGCCGGTCTGAAATCAGAATCTGCTATCCCAGCAGAAGAGTTCAAGAACGCCATGGGCGAGCTGGAAATCAACGTAGGCGACACCGTTGACGTAGCGCTGGACTCTATCGAAGATGGTTTCGGTGAAACCAAGCTGTCCCGTGAAAAAGCTAAGCGTCACGAGGCTTGGCTGCAGCTTGAGAAAGCATACGAAGAGCAAGCTACCGTTATCGGTATCATCAATGGCAAGGTTAAGGGTGGTTTCACCGTTGAACTCAACGGTATCCGTGCCTTCCTGCCAGGCTCACTGGTTGACGTGCGTCCTATCCGTGACACCACTCACCTGGAAAACAAAGAACTCGAATTCAAAGTCATCAAGTTAGACCAGAAGCGCAACAACGTTGTAGTTTCTCGTCGTGCTGTGATCGAAACCGAGAGCACCTCTGAGCGCGAAACTCTGCTGGCTAACCTGCAAGAAGGCCAAGAAGTTAAGGGTATCGTTAAGAACCTGACCGACTACGGTGCATTCGTAGACTTGGGCGGTGTTGACGGCCTGCTGCACATCACCGATATGGCTTGGAAGCGCGTTAAGCATCCTTCTGAGATCGTAAACGTGGGCGACGAGATCTCGGTTAAGGTTCTGAAGTTTGACCGCGAGCGTACCCGTGTATCACTGGGTCTGAAGCAGCTGGGTGAAGATCCATGGGTTGCTATCGCTAAGCGTTACCCAGAGACCACCCGTCTGTCTGGCCGCGTGACCAACCTGACTGACTACGGCTGCTTCGTTGAAATCGAAGAAGGCGTTGAAGGTCTGGTACACGTATCAGAAATGGATTGGACCAACAAGAACATCCACCCATCTAAAGTTGTTAACGTAGGTGACGTGGTTGACGTGATGGTGCTGGAAATCGACGAAGAGCGTCGTCGTATTTCTCTGGGTCTGAAGCAGTGCAAATCTAACCCATGGCAGCTGTTTGCTGAAACTCACGCCAAAGGCGATCGCGTTTCAGGTAAGATCAAGTCAATCACTGACTTCGGTATCTTCATCGGTCTAGACGGCGGCATCGACGGTCTGGTTCACCTGTCAGACATCTCTTGGAACAACCAGGGCGAAGAAGCCGTGCGTGAATTCAAGAAAGGCGACGAAATCGAAGCCGTTGTACTGCAAGTGGATCCAGAGCGCGAGCGCATCTCACTGGGCGTGAAGCAGATCGAAGAAGATCCATTCAACTCTTACTTAGCTGACAACAAGAAAGGCGCCATCGTTAAGGGCACCGTGACTGAAGTTGACGCTAAAGGCGCTGTTATTGCCTTGGCTGAAGGCGTAGAAGGTTACCTGCGCGCAGGCGACGCTTCACGTGACCGCGTAGAAGACGCGACTTTGGTGCTGTCTGTTGGCCAAGAAGTTGAAGCGAAGTTCATGGGCGTGGATCGTAAGAACCGCACCGTGAGCCTGTCTGTACGTGCGAAGGACGAAGCTGACGAGCGCGTAGCGATCGACAGCCTGAACCAGCAAGACGAAGTACAGTTCAGCAACGCGATGGCTGAAGCATTTAAAGCCGCTAAGGGTGAGTAATCCTTAAAGCGTGAATAAGGCGGCCTCGTGCCGCCTTTTTTTTTGCGCTGAGAATGGGCATCGACTATAAAAGCTAGGCATTACCGAGCGTAGGGAGATAAGCCATGACGAAATCTGATTTAATTGAAAAACTCGCCGGCCAGCGCACGCAATTGCAGGCCAAAGAGGTGGATGAAGCCATCCGCGAGATTTTAGAGCTGATGACCGCCAGCCTTGAAGCGGGCGAGCGCATCGAAGCGCGCGGCTTTGGCAGTTTTTGTTTGCATTACCGCGCGCCGCGCTTAGGGCGCAACCCCAAAACCGGCGATAAAGTCGCGCTAGCAGGTAAATATGTGCCGCACTTTAAACCCGGCAAATCATTGCGCGAACGGGTCAATGGCTAGAGCGCTGATACAAGGCGCTGACCAGATCGCTTTGCGCGCACGGCTGCTGCCCGCACCGGTCTGAATAAGAAAAACGCGCTGTTTGGCGCACTTTTTTTGATTGCTGCTAGAGTCTGCCCCACTTTTTGCGCATAATCGCCCCCCATATGTTTGCCGTTGACCGCCCCATTGTGCCGGCGTCGGCGTATTAGCTCAGCCTGAGGAGTTGTTATGAAGCGGATGTTGGCTTTACTGCCCCTGCTACTGGTGTTTGTTTTAGCGTTGGGCTTAGGCTCACAAAACGCCCAACTGGTGCAATTTAATTACCTCATTGCACAAGGCGAATTTTCTTTAGCCATGCTGGTCGGCCTGTTTTTTGCTGCCGGCTTTATCTTAGGCTGGCTAGTTTTTGGCGTCTTGTATGTACGGCTAAAGCTGGCCAACCGCCGCCTGCACCGCACGGTGCGCCGCCAAACCCGTCAAATCGAGCAAACCCGCACGCCAGAGGCGCCGGTAGTGGCACCGAAATAAGCCCATGCTCGAGCTGCTTTTCCTGCTGCTCCCTATCGCTGCCGGTTACGGCTGGTATATGGGGCGCAGGAGTGTCCGCCAAGACACCCAAGATCAAAGCAATCGTTTTTCCCGCCAATATGTGGCGGGTCTGAATTATTTGCTGTCCGATGAATCCGATAAAGCGGTGGATTTATTTATCCAGCTGTTGGAAGTGGACAGCAACACCCTCGAAACCCATCTCTCCTTGGGCAATATTTTTCGCCAGCGCGGCGAAGTTGATCGCGCGATCAAGATCCACCAAAACCTCATTACCCGCGATATCACCCGCGAGCAGCGCCAACTGGCGCTGCAAGAACTCGCCCGCGATTTTTTAGCCGCCGGTTTACTCGATCGTGCGGAAAAAATTTGGCTCGAATTGTGTGACGACAGCGATTATGAGCTCACCGCCTTAGCCCAGTTGCTCGTTATTTATCAGCAATGGCGCGATTGGGATCGGGCGATTGTTATGGCGCAGCGCTTGGTCAAAGGCGGCCAGCACGACTACAGCACCGCCATGGCGCATTTTTATTGTGAGCAGGCCGAGATAGCGCTGCAAAACGACGACAACGCGCAAGCACAAGAAAAACTAAGCCGCGCTTTGCACATTGATGCGGCCTGCGTGCGGGCCAGTTTGCGCCAAGCCCGCTTAGGCATTGCCGCTGGCGACGATGCGCGGGCCTTGACCCACTTATGGCAGGTGTTTGCGCAAGATATTGATTTTGCTAGTGAAGCGATGCCGCTGCTGGAAGCATGCTATGCGCGCTTGGGGCAATTGCCGGCGCTGATCACTGATTTAGCGCCGTTTGTGGAGAAAAAAGCCGGCAGCAGCGTCACTCTGGCGCAAGCAAAACAAATTCAAGCGCGTGATGGCTTGGCCGCCGCGCAGCAACTGGTGTTAAAGCAGTTGCGCCGCTCGCCATCGATGAAAGGCTTTCATCATTTGGTGGGGCTGCAGTTGGCCAGTGCGGAAGCGGGCGGCGCCAAAGAGAGCTTGGAATTGCTGCAGCAATTAGTGGGCGAGCAGATCAAATTAAAAGCCAGCCATAAATGCAGCCAGTGCGGCTTTGCCAGTCACATGCTGTTTTGGCAGTGCCCCTCTTGCCGTCAGTGGGGCAAAATCAAACCAATCCGTGGCCTAGACGGTGAGTAGCCGCGCCGCCAAGGCCCCAAAATTGACCATAACAGGACGTTAGAGGAAACCCATGCAAGCACCGGCGGTAGATGCAAAAGTAGTGGTGGCGTTAGATTTTGCCTGTGAACAGACGGCGTTGGCGTTTGTAGCTCAAGTTGATCCCAGTATGTGCCGCTTAAAAGTCGGCAAAGAGATGTTCACCCTGTTTGGCCCCGCGTTTGTGCGCCAACTGGTTGCGCAAGGCTTTGAGGTATTTTTAGACCTTAAATTTCACGACATTCCGAGCACTGTGGCCAAAGCTGTGGCCGCCAGCGCTCAGCTAGGCGTGTGGATGGTCAATGTGCACGCTAGTGGCGGATTGGCCATGCTGCAAGCGGCCAAAGCCGCGCTAGCTCCGTTGGGCGCGCAGGCGCCGCTGTTAATTGCGGTCACAGTGCTCACTAGCATGGAGCAGGCGGATCTGGCGCAAAGTGGCATCCATGCCACGCCAGCCGAGCAGGTGCTGCGTTTAGCGCGCTTAGCCAAGCAAGCTGGGCTCGATGGTGTGGTCTGTTCTGCCAATGAGGCCCGAGAGCTAAAAGCCCAATTAGGCGAAGATTTTCTGTTAGTCACCCCGGGTATTCGTCCCAGCGGCAGCGCAAGTGGCGATCAGCGCCGCGTCATGACGCCCTCGGCCGCACTGGCCGCCGGCAGCGATTATTTGGTGATTGGCCGCCCCATCACGCAAGCGCCTGCACCCGCCCAAGTACTAGCTGCGATTGCGCATGACATCGCCCAATCTGCGTCATAAACCTTGTTACCTGAGTTAAAACTTCCGGCGCGCCACTGCCCACGCTGCATGCGGGCGCGCAAAGCGTGCCTGTGCGCTCATCTAGAGCCGCTTGATAACCCCACCCCGCTGATTATTTTGCAGCACCCGTTTGAAGTGGCGCACCCCAAAGGTACCGCGGCTTTACTGCTGGCCAGTCTTAGCCGCGTGAGTTTATGCGTGGGCGAAGATTTTACCGCCGATGAGCGCTTAGGGCGGCTATTAAGTGATCCTAGCCAGCGTTACGCGCTGCTGTGGCCCGATGTGCAGGCGCAAACGTTGGCCGAGGTCAAAGCGTCTGGCGCGGTGACGGGGTTTATTTTGCTCGATGCAACGTGGCGCAAAGCGCTGCGCATGTTGCATGTTAATCCGCGCCTTGCGGCTTTGCCGCGGGTCAGTTTAACCGCCGGCACGGGGCAATATGCTATTCGCAAAAAGCCGTTTGCCCGCGCCCTGTCGACACTGGAAGCGGGTTATCACTTATTAAGTCAGTGGGAAAATAATCCCCACGGCTATACGCCGCTGCTAAGTGCGTTTGCCGCGCTTAATGCGCAGTGGCTGGAATTTACGGCCCGTGGCCAAGCGGCGCGGACGGCCCGAATGGATGCAGAGGATCAAGATGAGTCGTAAAGCGGTTGTGGTGTTTAGTGGTGGGCAAGATAGCACCACCTGTTTGCTGCAAGCATTGGCGCAGTATGATGAAGTTCACGCCATTACCTTTGACTATGGGCAGCGCCATCGACAAGAGATTGCAGTGGCGCAGCAACTGGCAGCGCGCTTGGGCGTAACGGCGCATAAAGTACTGGATGTTACGCTATTTGGCGAACTAGCCGCCTCGGCATTGACCCGCGATGGTATAGCGGTGAGCGGTGCCTTGGCAGCGAACGGCTTGCCTAACACCTTTGTGCCAGGGCGCAATATTTTCTTTTTAACCTTGGCCGCAACGTACGCTTATCAAGTTGGCGCCACAGTGGTGATCACGGGCGTGTGTGAAACTGATTTTTCCGGCTACCCCGATTGCCGCGATGAATTTGTTAAAGCGCTCAACCATGCCGTGGCCTTGGGGCTCGATTATGCCGTGCACTTTGAAACGCCTTTGATGTGGCTAGATAAAGCGCAAACGTGGGCGCTGGCTGACGAACTTGGCGCCTTGGATTTAGTGCGTGAAGCTACGCTCACCTGCTATGAGGGTATTATTGGCTCAGGCTGCGGCCAGTGCCCAGCGTGTCGTTTGCGCGCGCGGGGTTTAGCAAACTATTTAGCCGACAAAGCGGCGAAAGCCGCCGCGCAGTAAGGGGGTAAGGGGGCAAGGTGGCGTATTTAGTTAACGAAGTATTTGCCTCAATCCAAGGCGAAGGTTACTTCACCGGCGTGCCGGCGATTTTTATTCGCTTGCAAGGCTGCCAAGTCGGCTGCAGTTGGTGCGATACCCAGCACAGCTGGGCGATTGATCCCGCCTTAGAAGTGGCCGCCAGCCGCGTGCTGGCACCGTGCCAAGGCGCCGCGCACTGGGCGCGATTTAGCGCGCCAAGTCTGCTTGCTCGTATCACGGCGCAAGGCTTGGCCGTGCGACACGTGGTCATCACCGGCGGTGAGCCGTGCAATTACGATCTGCAGCCGTTGTGCCACGAGCTTGAAGCTGCGGGATTTTTCGTGCAGGTGGAAACCAGCGGTACTGCACCGGTGGCGGTATCAGCGGCAACGTGGGTGACCGTATCGCCAAAAATTGGCATGCGTGGTGGGCTGACCGTGTTGCCGGCGGCCTTAGCGCGAGCCGATGAAATTAAATACGCGCTGGCCACCGAGCGCCAGTTAGCTGACTTGGATGCCTGCTTGGCCACGGCGAGTTTAAAGCCAGAAGTGGTCATGGCGCTGCAACCGATTAGCCAAAAGTCGCACGCCACCGCATTAGCCTATCAGACGTGCTTGGCGCGCAATTGGCGCTTATCGGTGCAATTGCACAAATATTTGGCGATTGATTAACTCATTGGCCACATGACGCCAGTGGGACAGCAAAAAGCAATAAGCGCCAATAAATGCGCGAAAAGCGAAATGTTATGCAATAAATAGCAAGAAAAACGTTTTTCTATGCCATGTTTATCAAATTGCTTGCAATAAAAACCTCAGGCGATAAAATGGACAACGAAAACCTTTAAGTAGAGGCGCGCTGCCTATAACTACTTGTGCGGAGGGTGAGACCAATGATGCACAAGGAAAGGAGTCAGCGCCGAAGTGGTTCGGTCATCAAGCCGTGCCGCTGGGCTTGTAGTTAATAGCTACAGGACTGCCATAGTCGTTCACTATGGAGCGCTACCTGAAGGGGCAAGGAGTACGATCCCTCGCAAGATCTTGTTTCTATCCTCTCGGTAGATCTCCGCCTGAAATTCATAGGTGCAAAGAGATCATGGAAATTACCTCATTTGCTGACTCCGTGTGGTCAGTCTTCCCCCCGTTACTTGCAGTCGCCCTCGCGGTGATCACGCGCCAAGTGTTGCTCTCGTTGGGCGCAGGCATTCTTGCGGGCAGCTTATTGCTCAATCACGGCGCACCCATGCTGGCGTTGCAGTATCTGTTTGATACCGTGCTCAAAATTTTTTGGGTCGATGGCGCGGCGAACAAAGACAACGTCAACATGATCTTATTTATGTTGTTGCTCGGTGCCTTAATTAGCCTGATGACCGTTTCGGGCGCGACCCGCGCGTTTGCCCAGTGGGCTGAGCGCCGTGCCAAAAACCGCCAAGGCGCTAAAGCCCTGACCGGTTTGATGGTGTTTGCCTTCTTTATTGATGATTTTTTCCACAGCTTATCCGTGGGCGCGATTTGCCGTCCGGTCACCGACCGCTTCCAAATTTCGCGTGCTAAGTTAGCTTATTTACTCGATTCGACCGCCGCACCGGTGTGCGTATTGATGCCTATTTCTTCGTGGGGCGCGTATATCATCGCCTTGGTAGGCGGCATCATGGCGGCACATGGCCTAACGGATCAGAGCCCGATTGCGGCGTTTGTCGAGATGATCCCGATGAACTTGTATGCCGTGTTTACGTTATTGATGGTGCTGGCGGTGATTGCCTTTCAGCTCGATATCGGCCCGATGCGCCAACACGAGCAGTGGGCGCTGGAAGGCAAATTGTGGGATGAAAGCAAAGGCCGTCCGATTGGTTTAGATATCGAAACCCCAGAAGAGAGCCATGGCGGCATGATGGATATGGTGCTGCCAATTCTTGCCCTTACTTTGGGTACTGTGTATTTCATGCTCGATTCTGGCGCGCAAGTGCTGGCGGGCAAGGGCACTGAATTTAGTGTGCTGGGTGCGTTTGAAAACACCAATGTGGGCTCGTCACTGGTTTACGGCGCCTTGGTTAGCATTGCGGTTTCGGTGGTGCTTGCGCTGCGCTTAAACCTCGGTGCCAAGGTGTGGTTAAAAGCAGCGCCACAAGGCGTGATGGCTATGTTGCCAGCGATTAACATTTTGCTGTTTGCCTGGGCAATTGGCGCTGTAGTGCGCGATGTGGAAACCGGCAAGTATTTGGCCTCATTGGCTAACGGCAATCTGCCGGTTGGCGTGCTGCCTGCAGTAGTGTTCTTGCTCTCTTGCGCTATGGCTTTTGCCACCGGCACCAGTTGGGGCACCTTCGGTATCATGTTGCCGTTAGCCGGTGATATGGCCGCAGCGAGTGATATCCAACTGTTGTTGCCGATGCTCTCGGCCGTGTTAGCCGGTTCCGTGTTTGGCGATCACAGCTCACCGATTTCAAGCACCAGCATTTTGTCGGCCACGGGCGCCGGTTGCCACCACATCGATCATGTGATGACCCAATTGCCATACGCTTTAGCCGTTGCCTTTGGTGCCACGTTGGGTTACTTGGCACTGGGTCTGCTGGGCTCAACCCTCTTGGCCTTTAGCGTCAGTGCAGCATGGTTTGTACTCTTTACCAGCTACCATCTGCGTAAAGCTCGGGCATTACAGCCAGCTGTGGCATAATGCCGCCACATTACGCACAGGGGCCGTTAGGCCCCTTATTTTTTGCACTTTTTTGATTAGGACCCCCATGGCTTCACTGCACTATAAATTTGCCACCATGAATTCAGGCAAATCGACCCAACTGATCCAGGCCCATTTTAATTATCTTGAGCGTGGCATGCACCCCTTGGCCATGACGCCCGCCATCGACGATCGCTTTGGCGTGGGCGTGATCAGTGCGCGGGTGGGGCTCGAACTAAAAGTTGAGGTGTTTAGTGACAGCTGTGATCTGTATGAGCTGGTCAAAGCGCGTCACGCCGTGCAGCCGATTGATGTGTTTATTGTCGATGAAGCGCAATTTTTAACCCGCGAGCAGGTGTATCAGCTGGCGCACATCGTCGATGAGCAGAAGATCCCGGTGATTGCGTACGGCCTAAAAACCGATTTTCGCGGTGATCTGTTCCCTGGCTCTTATCACCTCTTGTGCTTGGCCGATAAATTTGAAGAGCTCAAAAGTATTTGCTGGTGCGGTAATAAAGCGCATATGAACGCGCGGGTGAACGCTATCGGCCAAGTGCTGCATGATGGCGAACAGGTGGAAATTGGCGGCAATGATCGCTACATCGCCCTGTGCCGTAAGCACTACCTCGCCGGTCGCGCGGTGAAATAAACCGCATCTAATTTTTCGCCGTGCTGCGGCGCCTTGTATGAGATAAAAAGAATGAAAACGCCAACATCAGAATTGGTCATGCGCTGGCTGCAGCAAGCGCGTATCGAGCACTATGTGTGCGATCAATGCCACGGTATCCATATCGTGTCGCTGCAGTCAGTTGAAGGCATGCAAGAGAGCCGCATTTTTATTGAAGAAGAGTGGATCATGTTCTCTTCTGAATTAGAGCTGCGCCCAGCCATGCTGTTTCACGCGCTGGCGGATATCGGCCGCTTAAACGTGAATTTTCCGGCCCTGAAAATTTTCTTGGATGTGGTAGATGATAACTTGCCGCGTTTGGTGGTAGGCCACACGGTATTAACTAAAGCGGGGCTTACCGAAGCGCAGTTCTTGCAGTTTGTGGACAGCGTGATCGCCGCCACCCACCAGATCGTGGTCGAATGCGAGCGCGCGGGCTTATTAAACATCGGTGACGAAGTGCCTAGTCACAACGCCATTCATTAAAAAACCGATCCCCGGTTGACTTAAACCACGGCGCCTCGCGCCGTGGTTTTTTTATGGGTGCAAGTTAGCTGGTGCTTTTACCTTGGCCATGGCGGTCAAGCCGAGCCTATTACTGCGATCCACTGGCGAAAATTCGCCACCTTTCGATTTTTTGCATTTATCCGGTCAAAGATGCTGGTTATAAGTTAGTTAAATGTTAAGGAAAATGCGTGCGCGCAGACTAAAGTCAAGCCATACGAGATTTAAGCGCCGACTTAGCAAGGAGCACACTATGCGTACCCAAACATTAACCAGCAGCATGCTGATCACCCAACTCAATGGCCAAGTCGAGCGCGTGCTGCCTGATGGCACCACACTACCGGTGAAAGTGGGTGATGTATTGCCATCGGGCACGGTGTTAAACATCGCCGATGACGCCCAATTAAATTTAGCCCCAGTTAATGCCGAGCCCGCAGCCACCGAAAGCGGCGCTGATGTGCCCGCTACGGGTGCGCCCGCGGCCCCCGCAGTAAATGCCGCAGCGCCTGGCGCCGATCTGCCACCAGAAATTGCCGCTTTACAACAATCGATTTTGCAAGGCGTGGATCCGACCCAGCAATTTGAAGCCGCGGCTGCCGGTGGCACGCCCGCGGCGGCGGCCGGTGCTAATGGGGTTGGTGGTGTCGCAGGTGCGAGCGGCAATGGCGGTTTTGTGGTGATCACGCGCACTGGCGCGGCCACCATCGCCCAAGCGGGTTTTGATACTAGCTACCAGTCTGATTTTCAGCGCACCGAGCAAGAAGTTCAGCCCTTGGGCTTAGATGAGCCCGCGCTGCTCAGTGATGGCGATGAAGCCCTGCAGGGTAAGGAAGATAACGTGCTGTTCGGCAACGTGCTGGATAACGCCGTACGGCCAGTAGGCGCGGAAAACGTGGTGGTGAAAGTGTTTACCTGGCAAGGTCAAACCGCGTTAGCGGGGCAGACGTTAACCATCGCTGGCGTAGGTACTTTACGGCTGGAGGCGGAGGGTCAATTTACCTTCACGCCCGCGAAAGATTTTAACGGCCCCGTGCCGGTTGTGGAGTATGTGGTCACCGATGGTGAGTTGGAGGACAGCTCTACTTTAACGCTGACGATTACGCCGGTGGATGATCCGGTGACCCTGCGCGATCTTGAACTACGTGGCGGTGAAGGCGTGGTCTACGAAGCGGGGTTATTGGCAGGCCGTGGCGCTGATGAATCGGCGGGGAGTGCTCCTAGTCAGTCAACAGTGTTTTTCGGCAGCTTTAAGGTGACCGCGCCCGATGGTTTAGCCTCGGTGTAT
>JBOFMA010000080.1:0-19081 GCA_051658125.1 Aeromonas sp. | reverse complement strand
TCACAAATCAAAGATAAGGATACAGCCAAGGTAATGGATATATTAAATAATCGCCCGCGAAAGGGACTTGATTTAAAAACACCTAATCAGGTATTTTTAGAACTAAAGGACATTGTCGCACTTGTAGGTTGAATCCAAGTTTAAATTTTCCAGTAACACTTCGTCATAACAGGTGTGGCTATTGCAGTGAGCGGGAAATTGTTTCGGATCGATGGTGACCGTCGGTACGCGAGCGCAGACGCCTTTGCAGCCACCGTCATTTTCTTTCCACAGCACATTAACGTCGGTTTTTTGCAAAACATCTAATAAGCCTTCACTGTTGCGCGCTTGCTGGTTATTAAAGTTTTTGCGCGTCAGCGGTGAAAACATGCACGGCACGGAAACGGCGGTAGCGGTGCCACATGAGCTAACATCTTGAAACGAAAGCACATTACCGGTGGCTTGGGTAAACGGATTGGTGTCTTTGGCATAGCCATTGCTGGCAAAGTTTTGCGCGCGCGCGGTTTCACCGAGCACAAAAAACATCAAAGTCGGTTGGTCACTCATCGTGCGGCGAGCATCGTTGGCAATGGTGGTAAAAGGCAGGGGATCTTGCCGTTGCGCGAGGGCGTATTTGCTAGCGCTATAGACAAAACTGGTGGGAATGATTTCTCGATTTAAGCTGCGGTTATTGCGCACGACCGAGACATAATCTTGGTAATACAGTGCAGCGATGGCGGCAATCACTAATAAACTTAACGCCACGGCAGCCAAGCGGGTCGCCCACTCTTTATACCAGCGCGTAGAATAATCAATTTGAATAAATAATAAACTAATAGCCGGTAAGACACCGGTCGCGAGCACCCAGGCCACACTCGCTGGGCTAATGTACGCTTCGGCCTCACTCGAGTCGGTTTCAAAAATATTTTGCAGCATGTCGCTATCAAAGATCACGCCATAGTGCAGCATGCTGTAGCTTAGCGGCGCGCTAAGCAGCATCAGCACGGCGAAAAAGGGTTTACTGACCCAGCGCAGGGCAAAGGGCATAAACACGACATTGAGCGCAGCAATTAATAACAGGGGAATTGAGAGGGCAAAGCCGAGTTTAAATTGGCCTAGCTGGGTTAAGATGGTATGAAAATGATTAAAGATTGGCCAATTGTGCAGTGCGGCGAAAAACAGCGCCATCGAAAAGATAAATGCGGTCGGTTTTAGTTTTAATAATGTCGGCATAAAACATCCTTCGGTGACTTACTACAACGGACAAATTCCTATGTCCGCGCGCAAGGTTAACGCAGTGTTAATGCATTCAACAACAAATTAACACCGAAAGGTAATTGGCTAACAGTTATTGGTAATGGCGCGTTACTTTTTGCTGCGGAAAAATACCGCCAACTGACCCACGGCGCAGAGCCTAAACACGCTAGCTTAAGATTGTCTTAATGCGCAGATTTCAGCGCAGTTAGGCGCCAAGCGCGCATAAAAAAGCGGCGCTGTGACAGCGCCGCTAGGGGGAATGCAAGCTTAGCCGCAAAGGCTATGGCTTATTCATCTTCAAGGTAGGTGTAGCCTTGCAAGCCGCGCTCTAATTCGGCTAGCAACGCATCGCGCGCTTCAGGCGCCAATTTGGCGGCAATGGCTTGATAGCGGGCACGAATGGCAGCCGGATCAATGTTCACATAGCGCAGCAGTTGATCCACGCTGTCGCCACGCATCACATTTTTGATCGCCATTTGGCCGTCATCGTCCACCCACACTTCCGCGCAGTGCGTGTCACCAAACAGATTGTGCAAATCGCCCAAGATCTCTTGGTAGGCACCGACTAAGAAAAAGCCCACATGGCAGGTTTCACCTTCACTAAACGTGGGCATCGGCAAGGTGCTTTCCACGCCCAAACCATCGACGTAATGCTCAACTTGGCCGTCAGAATCGCAGGTGATATCGAGCAAAATGGCGCGGCGATCCAATGGCTTGTGCAAATTAGACAGCGGCATCACGGGGAACACTTGGCCAATACCCCAAGCATCCGGCAGCGACTGGAACAGCGAGAAGTTGGCAAAACACTTGTCAGCTAAGCGCTCGCTTAACTCATCGGCCAGCGCGCGGTGATTGCGGTTCACTGGGTTGAGCAGGCCTTTGATGGTGTAGCAGGTGTTTTGGTGCAGCATTTCGGCCCACGCGCGCTGCTCTAAATTGAGCAAGCCTAAGGTGTATTGCGCGTTGCTGTCGGCTAAATCGGCTTGCGAGTCGTGATAGAGCTCAAGCAGCGACGGGTCTTCGCCGTGCAGATCCAGCCAGCCTTGCCACATGGTTTTGAGCACATTCGGCGCATCGTCACTGGGCGCGCTTAATTCGTGCATGGTAACGGCTTCAGCACCAATTAAATTAGTCACTAGCACGGCGTGGTGCGCGGTCAGCGCGCGGCCGGATTCACTGATCAAGGTCGGGTGTGGCAAGTCAAACTCGCGGCACACATCACCTACGCCCCACACCACGTTGTTGGCGTATTCCGACAAGCTGTAGTTCGCCGAGCAGTGGCTTTGCGAGCGGGTGCCTTCGTAATCCACGCCCAAACCGCCGCCCACATCCACGATTTGAATGTTCGCACCTAAGCGGCGCAGTTCGGCGTAAAACCGGCCGCACTCGCGAATGCCGCCTTGAATATCGCGGATATCGGCAATTTGTGAGCCCAAGTGAAAATGCTGCAGCTGCAAGCAGTCGAGCATCTCTTCACCGCGCAGGCGTTCAACCAGCGCCAAAATTTGTGAGGCATTTAAGCCAAATTTAGACAGTGAGCCGCCGCTTGACTCCCACATGCCAGAGCCAGTGGAGGCGAGTTTGGCGCGCACGCCGAGCAGTGGGCGAATGTTTAAGCGCTTGGACTCATCAATCACCAATTCCAGCTCAGAGGGCTTTTCAATCACGATATAGACTTTGTGCCCCATCAGCTGCCCAAGCAACGCGTGGCGAATGTATTCGCGATCTTTATAGCCATTACACACGATCACCGAGCCGTGGGCATGGTGGTGTGACAATACCGCCAGCAGTTCCGGCTTGGAGCCCGCCTCTAAGCCTAAGCGCGGCTTATCGCTGTAGGATTGGCTAATGGTTTCAATCACGCGCTGCTGCTGGTTGACTTTAATCGGGTAAACGCAGAGGTAATCGCCTTGGTAGTTGGATTTTTCAATCGCTTGATTAAAGGCGTTAAAAATCGCGTCTAAACGAGATTTTAAAATCTGAGGAAAGCGTAGCAGCACGGGGGTCGACAGCCCCATCGCCTGCAGCGCGGCCACCGCGTCGCTGATGACTACGCTTTGGTCTGGGCGCGTTTTATCGGGGGCGGCGGTCACGTGACCGGCGGCATTGATATTGAAAAAACCCGAGCCCCAGTAAGGCACGTTGTAGACCTTTAACGAATCTTTGCTTGACCATTTGTTCATGGGGGTTGCCTTACTCATGCGTGGCGGCAGGCCGCCATCTGCCCGCGATCACACCAGACGCTGCGCGGTGGGTTTGACGGTAATCCAGCGTTCTGGCAGATAGGAGAAAGTAACGAGCCTTGCGGTGGACCAAGGCCCCGCTTAGCTCAACAGGTTGCGGCGCGCGCGCCGCGAGATCGCGCGGAGTGTACACAGGTAGCGCGCACACTGACAATAAAAAATCCGCCGCTGGCCCATGGGCATATTGTGCGGCCGCCGCGGGGGGAGTCAGCAGGGCCACGGCGGCCTGAGCAGAAAAATCGGCCAAGAAAACGTTTTTCTCTTTGGCCTGTAGGCGCCCTTCCCCTAAAATGCCGCCAATTTTGCCCCACAGACCAACCGACGAGGTACGGATGCTTAGCGATATTGAGATCTCCCGCCAATCCCAGCGCACCACATTACGTGAATTAGCGCGCAAATTAGCTATTCCTGCCGCGATGATCAGCCCTCGCGGGCACTACAAGGGCAAATTGAGCTTAGATTTGCTCAAACAGTCTAACCCCAAGCGCGGCAAGTTGGTGCTGGTAAGCGCCATTACCCCCACGCCGTTAGGTGAAGGCAAAACCGTAACGACGTTAGGCCTGTCGATGGGGCTTAACTATTTGGGCAAGCCGAGCATTGCCACCATTCGCCAGCCAAGTTTAGGCCCGGTGTTTGGCGTTAAAGGCGGCGCGGCGGGCGGTGGTTATGCGCAAGTAGTGCCGATGGAAGAGATGAACTTGCATCTGACCGGCGATATTCACGCCATTAGTGCGGCGCATAACTTAGCGGCTGCGGCGATTGATGCGCGCCTGTTTCACGAGCAAAAGCTGGGTGAAAACTTCACGGCGCAGACCGGCCTTGCGCGCTTAAACATTGATGCGGGTAATATTTTGTGGCCGCGCACTTTGGATATGAACGATCGGGCGCTGCGTCATGTGACCGTCGGCCAAGGCGGCCCAGCCGATGGTGTGGTGCGTGATGAACGCTTTGTGATCACGGCGGCATCGGAACTCATGGCGATCTTGGCCTTAGCCAGCGATTTGCATGATCTGCGCGCGCGCATTGGCCGCATTCAGTTGGCTCTAAACAGCGATGGCGAGCCGATCACCGCCGAGCAGTTGGAAGTGGCAGGCGCTATGACGGTTTTGCTAAAAGATGCGCTCGAGCCGACTTTGATGCAGACCACCGAGCAGACGCCAGTGCTGGTGCACGCCGGCCCCTTTGCCAACATCGCCCACGGCAACTCATCGGTGATTGCCGATCGCATCGCGCTGGGGTTAACCGATTATGTGGTGACCGAGGCCGGCTTTGGCTCGGATATGGGGCTGGAGAAATTTTTTAACATTAAAAGCCGCCAATCGGGTTTAACGCCGTCGTGTGTGGTACTGGTGGCGACCGTGCGCGGCCTGAAAGCCAACAGTGGCTTGGTCGATGTGCGCCCAGGGCAAACCTTGCCCGAGAGTTTGCAGCACGAAGATTTGCCCACCTTGCAAGCGGGCTGCGCCAATTTAACCTGGCACATTCAAAACGCGCGCAAATATGGCATTCCGGTAGTGGTGGCCATCAACCGTTTCTCCGGCGACACCCAAGCGGAATTAGATCTGCTGATCAGCGAGGCGAGCAAAAGCGGTGCGTGCGGCGTGTCGGTATCCAATGCCTTTGTGCAAGGCGGCGCGGGTGCGGCGGAATTGGCGCAAGCGGTCGTCAGCGCCAGTATGCTGCCTAGCCAAGTAAGCCTGCTGTACCCAACCGAATTTAGCATTGAAGAAAAATTAGCCGCGGTGGTGATTAATGGCTACGGCGGCGCGGGGATTAAGCTTTCAGATAAAGCGCGCGCGCAATTGGCCCGCTTTAGCGCCGCCGGCTGGGATCACTTGCCGGTGTGCATGGCCAAAACGCCGCTGTCGATCAGTCACGATGCGTCACTTAAAGGCGTACCGACTGATTTTGAAGTGCCGATTGAAGAGCTCAAACTCTGCGCGGGCGCAGGCTTTATCTATGCACTGGCGGGCCCAGTGATGATCATGCCAGGGCTTGGCGCCAAACCGGCTTATCGGCACATTGATATTAATGAAGAGGGTCAGATCGTCGGCTTAGGTTAAGCGGCGTTAGCTTTTAGCGGTTAAAAATTAAGGCCTCGCAATGCGAGGCCTTTTGCTGCAGGGCTTACGCCAAGGAACAAGCGTTAGCGAATATTGGCTAAAAACTCGCTGCGGGTTGCCGCTTGGCTTTTAAATACGCCACCGAGCGCCGTGGTGCGGGTGTGTGAGCTTGAATCCATCACGCCGCGGGCTTTAACGCAAAAGTGCGTCGCTTCAAGGCTGACCGCCACATTGTCGGTGCCGAGCAAGGTTTGCAGCGCAATTAAGATCTGTTGGGTTAAACGCTCTTGCACCTGTGGCCGACGGGCAAAAAACTGCACGATGCGATTGATTTTTGACAGCCCGATCACCTTATCTTTCGGGATATAGGCCACCTGCGCTGTGCCATCAATGGTAATAAAATGGTGCTCGCAGGTGCTGGTGAGGGTGATATCGCGCACGCAGATCATCTCATCGACCTGCATTTTATTGTCGATCAGGGTGATTTTGGGAAACTGCTGATAATCAAGGCCGCTAAAAAGCTCTTGTACATACATTTTGGCGATGCGGGCGGGGGTTTGCGCCAAGCTATCGTCGGCTAAGTCCAGCCCCAAGATCTGCAATACTGCCTGCATATGCGGCTCAATTTGCGCTTGTTGCACGCTGGGCGACAAGGGCTGCGGGCACAAGGGGGTTTCTAATCCTTGGGCAAGGAGGGCGGCGCGCACAGCGCGGGCTTCTGGACTCACGGCAATCATCGACTCTCTCTTTGGCATCAGCAACCGGTTAGGTCATCGCTTGGGTAATAGTCGCGCGCACTAGGCGGCATAGATTAGGCAATTGTTGGCGCGCCATAGTAAACCGCCGCTGCCACGCGGCCAAGTGACAAACGCTGCTAGCGGCGATCTGGCGCGCTTTTGTCGGTGTAAAGCACTGCAGCGGGCAGTGAAGTTTGTAATAATGCGCCTCTTTGCGCCCATCCATTTGTTTAAGGCGGCCCCATGACTTTGCACTCTGACGCGTTACTTCCCCTTGATGCGGCCCTTGGCCAATTGCAGCAGCGTTTAAGCTGCGTCTGTTTAAGCGAAGCGGTAGCGCTTCGCGCCGCGCTTGGCCGTGTGCTGGCGCAAGATGTGATTTCGCCGTGCGCCGTGCCGCCGTTTGCTAACTCGGCGATGGACGGCTACGCGCTGCGCGCCAGTGAATTTAGCGCCGAGCACACCTTTGCCATGGCCGGTAAAGCGCTGGCCGGCGCGCCGTGTGAGGCGCCGATTCCAGCGGGTGCCTGCGTGCGCATTATGACTGGTGCGCCGCTGCCTGTTGGCATGGATGCAGTGATCATGCAAGAAGAGGCGCTGGTAGTGGCAGAGGGCGTGCGTTTTAGCGTTGCGCCCACCGCGGGCCAATTTGTGCGCGCGGCGGGCAGCGATATTGCTCAAGGTAGCGTGGTGCTGCGCGCTGGCACGCGCTTAACCGCGCGTGAATTGCCGCTGCTAGCATCCCTTGGCATTGCTAAGGTGGCGGTGCATCGGCGGCTAAAAGTGGCGCTGATAAGCAGCGGCGATGAGTTGGTTGCGGTGGGCCAGCCGCTGGCTGCGGGGAAAATTTATGATTCTAACCGCTATGGGCTGGTGGCCATGCTGGAGCGGATGGGCGTGGAGTGCGTGGATTTTGGCATTATTCCAGATGATCCGGCGGCGCTGCGCACCGCATTTATGCAGGCCGATAGTCAGTGCGATGCGCTGATCACCAGTGGCGGCGTGTCGGTGGGTGAGGCCGATTTTACCAAAGCGACGTTAGCGCAATTGGGCGAAGTGGGCTTTTGGCGCTTAGCCATCAAACCCGGCAAGCCGTTTGCCTTTGGCCGTTTAAACCGCGCTTGGTTTTTTGGCCTGCCGGGCAATCCGGTCTCGGCCATGGTGACATTTGATCAATTGGTGCGCCCTGCGTTGGCAAAACTTGGCGGCGAAACTTGGCAGGCGCCGCTGCGTCTGCGCGCGCGTGCGGCTAGCACCTTTAAAAAAGCGCCGGGACGGCTTGATTTTCAGCGCGGCATTGCGCGGCACAGCGCCGAGGGGCTGGACGTGGTGACGACCGGCTCACAAGATTCGGCGGTGTTTAGCTCCCTGTCCCAAGCCAATTGCTACGTGGTGCTGGAGCGTGAACGCGGCGCGGTCGCCGTGGGCGAGTGGGTCACCGTTGAGCTATTTAGTGCGGTGTTGGCGTGAGCGGGGCTGAATTTGCACCGCAGGATGCCGCGCTAAGTGATAGCGAAATGCTGCGCTATCACCGGCAGATCTCGCTTAAAGCGTTTGATTTTGCGGGCCAAGAGCGGCTCAAAGCGGCGCGGGTGCTGGTGATTGGCGCCGGTGGGTTGGGCTGCGCAGCGAGCCAATATTTAGTCAGCGCGGGTATCGGCCAGTTGACGCTGGTGGATTTTGACACCATTGCGCCGTCTAACTTGCAGCGGCAAGTGCTCTATCGTGACAGCGATGTAGGCCAGCCGAAGGTTAAAGTGGCCGCGCAGGTGCTGCGTGCCTTAAACCCGCATTGCCACTTGGTGGCGGTCAATCAGCGCGCGGATGCCGCGCTGCTTGGCGCGTTATTAGCCGAGCACGATCTGGTGCTCGATGGCAGTGACAATGTGGCCACGCGCAATTTGATTAACCTGTGCGCCCGCGCCGCGCGCGTGCCGCTAGTCAGTGGCGCGGCCATTCGCTTTGAAGGCCAATTGACCAGTTTTACTTGGCAAGAAAGCGAGCCCTGCTACGGCTGCCTGAGCATGCTGTTTGGTGCAAGCACGTTAAGTTGCGTTGAAGCGGGGGTGATGGCCCCCATGGTGGGCATTATCGGTAGTTGGCAAGCGCTGGAGGCGATTAAATTACTCACCGGTATTGGCCAAGGCTACCAAGGGCGTTTACTACTGATTGATGGCCTCAGTGGCCAAGTGCGCCAGCTGAATTTAAGTCGGCAAGCCGCATGTCCGGTGTGCGGCTCCGCGTCTGTGGACTAACGTGGTTTCGCTAAAAAAACGCCGCAGGCAAAGCCGGCGGCGTGTTAGTTTTTGTCGTTTAGCTTAGCGCGGGCTACTTGGGATTAGAAAATCCCTTTGGCTTTGATCTTTTGCATGCTGGCCACTTGGCTCGACAGATCTTCAATCACCGGATCTGCGGCTGGTGCCTCCGCGCCAGCGCCGTCACCACTGGCGGCGGGCCGCGGCGCGGCGGCTAAGCGCTGGATCAAACGATGCTGATCGCGGATGATGCGCGTCTGCTCTTCTAGCTGTTTGGTGAGATTTGACAGCTGCGATTGCAGCACGCCAATTTCACCGCTGATATCCACTTTGGGCGCAGGGGCACTCGGCGTGGATTCAGGCACTGGCAGCTTATCGGCAATGGCGCTGGCTAAGGCATCGGTGTCGATAGGTGCGCTGGCGCGGGTATCGAGCTGGCTTAAGCGCGTCATCAACTCATCGGCAAAGCCGTCGGGCAGCGCCGGCGCACGGCTTTCACTGCCAGTTTGCGCCACCAACGGGCTTAAGCGATGGGCCAGTTCATCGGCCAGATTATCTGGCAGGGCGATATCACCGCCTTGCTTAAGCAGCGGGCCTAAGCGCGCCACGATCATATCGACCATCGCCTCGCCCGAGGGGCCGCTCGCCGCGCCGCTGACGCCATCACCTAAGCTAAAACCGCAGCTACCAAACACATGGCGCAGGGTGCTCAGGGTTACTTGCTCCGGACCTAAGGCATTGGCCATCGCCTTACATAAGTTTGGCGATAGCACATACATAAACATGCCCGAAAGGTAGATGTCTTTATGAAAGCGGCTTTTAGAAAAGTCGAATTCTTCGCCATCGCCTTGGATCTTTTTGGCGCGCGCAAACCAGTTTTGCAGCACGCCGAGCGCATAGCGGTCAGACTCCAGCGCAGCCGGATCCATATAGATGGAAAACGACATGCGCTTGAGTTGATTACTCATCGTCTACCTCTTTCATTACGGGCGCTTCACGATAGACCTCGGTCTCTTCGGTGCCGTACATGCAAATCTCACGCGCCAGCGCCGATTGCGCATCTTCGATTAGCTCGACTTTATCGCCTAGTGACGGATAGGCTTGCTTGATCGCGTCATAGATCAACGCCGCGCCGCCGCCGACTAAGTAAATGCGGTTAGGGTTTTTGGAAAACTTCTTCGCTTCATGGGCAACTTGGGTGCCGAGCTCGTTGATCTTGTTTTCAACTTTTTCCAAGATTTTTGGAATTTGCTCTTCGTCATTGACTACTTCGCGCACAAAGTCCATATCGTGGCGGCGCTTGATAAATTCGTTAGCTACCAAGTAGCTCGAATCGCTGTCAGCCGCCGCTAAGGCTTTACGCGTGGCATCGGTCACCATCGACACGCCAATTTCGTTGTTGCCATAAACATCGGATACATCGTCAAACTCGCCGACAATAATACCCATGTCTAAGGTGGTGCCGCCGCAGTCGATCACCAGCGTGCGGGTAAATTCGTTGCAGCCAGAGCCAATTAAGCGTGACAGCGCGGCCGGCAAGCTTTCTGGCATTACCTCAACGCTAACGATTTTAAACAGCTCACCTTTGTTTAAGCTGATTTCGCGCATCAGGTTGCGGCGTTTTTTCTCGATTTTTTCATCGTTGCGCTGGCAATCATCCGGCTTGTAATACTCGGTGATAGGCAGCGTCACGGTGATGGCTACGTCACACGGCTCTATACCGGTTTGCAGCAACGCGTGGTGTACGGCGAGCAGGTTAAGATCGTCGTACTGATACTCCACGTGGGTGGTCGCCAAGGATTTATCCGAGGTCGCATCGTAGGTGTATTTGGTGTTGCCGATTTCGTAGTTATACACCCGCTTATCTTTACGCAGTGCAGAACTTTTCCAGTCTTTGCGAAATGAGTTCGGTGAGATAATGGTTTTGAGTACCTTGTTCTCAATCCAACTTAATTTCACGTTAGTTGAGCCATCATCTATGGCCATTCTTATTACTTCAGACATGGGAATACCTGCTAGCGGATCAAAGGGAACTCAATAGGTCCGATATTATTGCGCATCCGTGGCAACCAGCTTTGCAGCTAAGGGTGCGTGGCAATCGATCGAGCCTGGGTGAATTATCGAAATACAAGTGAAGGGAAGTTTAATGGCTTTCTAAAACCCTGTGAAGTAAATGATTGCGCAATTGCTGTGCGATTTTGTAACTGTTTCAACAAGATAGCCAAATTAAACGCCTGCGCGAGGGCAGGCGTTTAGTTACAGGCGACAGCGTTTGTCTGCCGGTGCGTGGCGCGCTTAACTGGTTAAGTCGTCAAAAAAGCGCTTCACCCCTTCAAAAAAGCCTTCTGACTTTGGTTTGTGGGTTTTGGCCGCCGCACCGCTAAAGGTGTCATCGAGTTGCCGCAGCAACTCTTTTTGTTGCTCGGTAAGACGCACTGGGGTTTCTACCACCACTTTGCACATCAAATCACCTACTTGGCCCGAGCGTACAGATTTAACGCCTTTGCCGCGCATGCGATACATCTTGCCGGTTTGGGTTTCGGCGCTGATTTTCAGCTTAACGCGGCCATCTAAGGTCGGCACTTCAATCTCGCCACCGAGCGCGGCGGCGGTGAAGCTAATAGGCACTTCGCAATACAGGTTGTTGCCATCGCGCACGAAAATTTCGTGATCACGCACATGCACCTGCACGTACAGATCGCCCGCCGGTGCCGAAGCTTCGCCCGCTTCACCTTCGCCGCTTAAGCGAATGCGATCGCCGGTGTCAACGCCCGCTGGGATTTTAACTGACAGGGTTTTGCTCTTTTGGTAGCGACCATCGCCGTGGCACTTGCGGCACGGATCTTTGATGATTTTGCCGCGGCCTTGGCAGTGTGGGCACGGCTGCTCGACGGCAAAAAAACCTTGGCGCATTTGCACTTTGCCCGCGCCGTGGCAGGTGCCACAGGTTTGCGCTTGGCTGCCTTTGTTCGCCCCTGAGCCGTTACACACTTCACAGTGCACTTGGGCCGGAATTTTGATCTCTTTGGTGACGCCGCGTACGGCCTCTTCTAAAGAGAGTTCCATGTTGTAGCGCAGGTCGCTGCCGCGCTGTGGCCCACGGCGCGCGCCGCCTCGACCACCGAAAATATCGCCAAACATGTCGCCGAAGATATCGTTAAAATCGCCATGGCCGCCGTGACCACCGCCTTGGCTTGGATCGACGCCGGCGTGGCCGTATTGATCGTAACGGGCGCGCATGTTGGCGTCGGTTAAGATCTCATAGGCTTCTTTAACTTCTTTAAATTTTTCTTCCGCACCGGCATCGCCTTGGTTGCGATCGGGGTGATATTTCATCGCCAGGCGCTTATAGGCCTTTTTGATTTCGCGCTCATCGGCACCTTTCGATACCCCAAGCACTTCGTAATAGTCGCGCTTTGACATAGTTTTCTCGTGATTGTGCAAACGGGCATTGGTTGCCCAACGCCCGTAAATTCGCTTAAGCAGGCCGAGCGCCTACGGGGCGCCCAGCCGGACGGGGTAAGAATTACTTCTTGTCGTCTTTCACTTCTTCAAACTCGGCATCAACCACGTCGTCATCGGCCTTGGCATTGCCTTGCGCTTGTTCTGGCTGCGCGCTACCGGCTTGCGCCTGGGCTTGAGCAATTTCCATCAGCTTTTGTGATGCTTCCATCAGTGCGGTTTGCTTGGCCTCAATGGCGGCTTTGTCATCGCCCTTGATAGCCGCTTCCAGCTCGCTTAACGCGCCGTCGATTTTGGCTTTCTCATCGCTTGGCAGCGCGTCACCGGCATCGGCGACTTGCTTGCGCACGGAGTGCACCAGACCGTCAGCTTGGTTACGTGCCTGCACCAGCTCTTCGAATTTTTTATCTTCAGCCGCGTTAGCTTCCGCTTCACGTACCATGCGCTCGATTTCATCATCCGACAGGCCTGACGAGGCTTGGATGGTGATTTTTTGCTCTTTGTTGGTCTCTTTGTCTTTGGCCGATACGTGCAAGATGCCGTTGGCGTCAATGTCAAAGGTCACTTCAATTTGTGGCAGGCCGCGTGGTGCTGGGCGAATACCTTCTAAGTTGAACTGGCCCAGCGACTTGTTGTCACTGGCGCGCTTACGCTCACCTTGCAGCACGTGGATGGTAACGGCGGACTGGTTGTCTTCAGCGGTTGAGAACACCTGCGACTTTTTGGTCGGGATGGTGGTGTTTTTCTCAATCAGCGCCGTCATCACGCTACCCATGGTTTCGATACCCAGTGACAGTGGGGTTACGTCCAGCAGCAGAACGTCGGTCTTCTCGCCCGAGAGTACCGCGCCTTGGATAGCCGCGCCCATGGCCACGGCTTCGTCAGGGTTCACGTCTTTACGTGGCTCTTTACCGAAGAACTCAGCCACAGTTTTTTGTACCAGTGGCATACGGGTTTGACCGCCGACCAAGATCACGTCGTCGATTTCGCCCACGGCCAGACCGGAGTCTTTCAGCGCCATGCGCACAGGCTCAAGTGAATCGTGCACCATGTCTTCAACCAGCGCTTCGAGTTTGGCGCGGGTCACTTTGATGTTCATGTGCTTAGGACCGGTGGCATCTGCGGTGATGTACGGCAGGTTCACGTCCGTTTGCTGCGCAGAAGAGAGCTCGATTTTGGCTTTTTCTGCGGCATCTTTTAAGCGCTGCAGGGCCAATTGGTCGTTGCGCAGATCAATGCCTTGCTCACGCTTGAACTCGTCAACCAAGTAGTTGATCACGCGGTTGTCAAAGTCTTCGCCGCCCAAGTGGGTGTTACCGTTGGTTGCCAGTACTTCAAAGGTGGTTTCGCCTTCTACTTCATCAATCTCGATGATGGAGATATCGAAGGTACCGCCGCCTAAGTCATATACCGCTACTTTGCGCTCACCTTTAACTTTGTTGACGCCGTACGCAAACGCAGCCGCAGTTGGCTCGTTGATAATGCGCTTAACATCTAAACCGGCGATACGGCCCGCGTCTTTAGTGGCCTGACGCTGGGCGTCGTTAAAGTAGGCCGGTACGGTGATAACCGCTTCAGTCACAGGCTCGCCCAAGTAATCTTCGGCGGTCTTTTTCATCTTTTTCAGTACTTCAGCGGAGATCTGTGGTGGGGCCATTTTTTTGCCCTTCACATCAACCCACGCATCACCGTTGTCGGCTTTGGCAATCGCGTACGGCATGATTTTCAGATCGCGCTGCACTTCTTCGTCTTCAAAACGGCGACCGATCAGGCGCTTGATGGCAAACAGGGTGTTTTTTGGGTTGGTGATCGCTTGGCGCTTGGCTGGCTGACCTACCAGAATTTCGCCATCATCGGCATAGGCGATGATGGAAGGCGTGGTGCGATCGCCTTCGGCGTTTTCGATTACGCGCGCGGTGTCACCATCCAAAATAGCCACACAAGAGTTAGTGGTACCTAAGTCAATACCGATGATTTTACCCATTTGAGGTTTCCTCTAAAGACTTTTGATAAACGAGGCGGCGCGT
Source organism: Aeromonas sp. (assembly GCA_051658125.1). GTDB lineage: Bacteria > Pseudomonadota > Gammaproteobacteria > Enterobacterales > Aeromonadaceae > Aeromonas. Next base: position 5,058 of record JBOFMA010000080.1, on the reverse strand, counting down.
GGCCTGCCTTAATGTGTTGACGGCTAAATGGGTTGTACCCGTTTGCCTTTCAAGGGGGCGGGGTAAAAAAATTTTTACTGCCCCGTATTGCCATGCTCGCTATATGGGGAAGGCAAAGGCGGGCTTCAAGGGGCAGGCGCAAAAAAAGTTATAAAATCTGCCGTTTTTTGACGGGGAAACCCGCCGTGAAGCCAGCCGGCTTAAAAAAGCCGACCTAACGGCCGGCTAACAGGGCATCGTGGGTGTTACACGTGGCGCAGCAATTGATCTTTTAAGTTCGGTGGCACGCCTTGAATGGTCAGGGTGTCAGTGGCAGCATCATAAAAAATGCGGCTATTGAGCAGTTTTTGCTCAAAGCTCACATTTAAGCCACCACCTGAGCCAACAAATTTGGTTAACCCGCGTAGCGTGGTTTTATCGGCCGGAAAGCGCTCTTCTAGCGCATATTCTTGGCCAATAAAGCTATAAAAATCGCTCTCGCCGCTAGGCAATTCACTGCACAGCGCTTTTAATTCAATTTCCTCGCCGCTGCTGGCTTGCGCTTGGCAATAATCGGCGACCTGTTTTTTATATTCTAAGCGATCGGGCGCGGGCAATTGTTGCTGCTCGCAAAATTCATCCACTGCTTGCAGTAGGCCTTTATTTTGCGCCTTGGCATTCATGCCTTCGCTGGCACCAAATAAGTCGATAAAAAATGGGCCTAATTTACGGCCTATGCGCCCTTGGCTGTAGGTAATATAGCGGCGCGAATCGGTCTCTGTTTGCCATTGGGTCAAATCAATGCGCGCAACGACATTTAATTTGCCGATATCTAAATAATTGCTCTGGGTTAAGGCTAAGCGTTCATCCACGCTAATACTGCTTTTGCCCTCGAGCAGCGCCAGCATTAAATAATCGGCGCCGACATAGTTATATTTCGCCAGCAACACCACACCTTGCTCGCTTAAGGCATGAGCGGTGAGTGAGCTGACGAGGTTGGCCGTCACTGTTTGAGTGAATTGGGCAAAATCTATTTCCTGCTTAAGCAGCGCGGTTAAGGCTTCGCGGACGGCGCTATTGGGCGCTGGGGTGGCGTTTGCATCGGCCAAGCTGGCCGGGTCGGCCTCGTGGGCAAAAAAGGCAAAGCCTTTGCCACCTTTGCCGTTATAAATGCGGTGCAATTCACTCATTAAATCTTGCACAGTGGCGTCAGTGGGCGCTAGTGCGCTGTGGGTATCAACGCTGGGTAAGCCATCTTGATTGGGCTTTAGCGCGCAAATAGTGATTTGTTCGATTAGCAGACTCATACACAAAGCCATAGAGTTAGACGTAAGGGTGCAGTATTATAAGGCGCTTTGCACAGAGATGAACTCCAATTATGCCAATCGTATCGAAGTACAGCCAACAGCAGTTTGACGCTATGACCAATGACCTAATCGCCGTGCTAGAAAAGCACAAAGCGCCGGCAGATTTAAGCCTGATGGTGCTGGGCCATGTCACCAGCAATGTGATCAATAGCTCGTTGTCCTCCGCCCAGCGCCCCGCTATCACGGAAAAATTTGTCGCGGCCCTGACCGCGGCGGTGAATGCTAAGCGCAACTAATCGCGCTTATCTTATTGACTTAACTTAGATGCTGCATATGGTCGAAACCGGCAATCCCTACCGTGATAATGTCTCCCGTCTCATCACTTGGGGGCATTGGTTTGCGTTTTTTAACATCCTCATGGCCATGCTGGTGGCCACGCGCTATGTCGGGGCCATTGCGTGGCCCGGCACGTGGCTCGGTGTGGCCTATCTTGGCATCAGCTGGATCGGCCATTTTGCGTTTTTAAGTTTTGTCACCTACTTGATCACGCTGTTTCCGCTGACTTTTGTGCTGCCCAAAGAGCGGCCGCTGCGGTTTGTGGCGGTGATTATCGCCACCTTGGCCCAAGCGCTGCTGCTGGTCGACACACAAGTTTTTAGCCTGTTTAAGTTTCACCTTAACGCTAAGGTGTGGCAGTTGCTGCTCGATCAAGCGCAAACCGAAGAGGGTGGCGTCTGGAGCTTATTGTTTGTGGCGCTGCCGTCGCTATTTTTGCTTGAACTGATGTTGGCCGCCTTTGTCTGGCGCAAGATCAATAAACGCAAACGCCATCAATATGGCAATAAAGTGGGCTTAGGTTTGCTGGCCTGCTTTGTCTTGACCCACGCGATTAACAGCTGGGCGGATGCGATTTATTACCAGCCGATTACCATGCAGCGCGCCAATTTTCCGCTCTCTTACCCGATGACGGCAAAAAGCTTTTTGGCCAAACATGGCTGGATTGATGTGGCCGAACACGCCGAACAGGCGAAAAGCCAGCCGCTCGATGAGGCGAGTCGCCTCATTTATCCGCTGCGCAGTTTGCAAGTGACCGCGCCGTCGGCGCCGAAAAATTTGCTGGTGGTGGTGGTTGATGGCCTGCGCTTTGACATGCTCAACAATATCAATATGCCTAATTTGCAGCGCTATGCCGACCAGCACTTAAATTTCACCCAGCATTTAAGCGGCAGCAATGAAGCGCACGCGTCGATGTTTAGCTTGTTTTATGGCCTGCCGAGTCACTATTTTCCCGCGATCCAAGCCGCTGAGCGCCCGCCGCTGCTGTTTGATGAGATGCTGCGTCAAGACTACCAATTTGGTCTGTTTGGCGCCTCGGCTGAAATGGCCAGTTATCGGCAAAGCCTGCTAGCGGGCCTGCGCAATCAAGTGGTGGTGAGCCAAAGCGAAAATGATGGCGAGCGTTTAGCGCACTGGCAAGCGTGGTTGGCGGCGCGGCAAGGGCCGCGGCCGTGGTTTGCGCTAGTGCAGCTCAATAGCCCCGGCAGCTATTTTTTGCCCGCGGGTGTTAGCGGCCCGTTTTTACCCGACGCGGCGAGTTTAAATCCAGCCAAACCGAGCGATAAAGCGCAGCTGACCAAAGTGCACAATCGCTATAAAAACGCCGTGTTTTATGTCGATCAGTTGCTGGCCGAGGTCACGGCCGAGCTGAGCCGCCGCGGCCAGCAAGACAATACCGTGGTGGTGATTACGGCTAATCACGGCCAAGAATTTAATGACAACGGCCGCCAGCAGTGGGGCAGTGGCAGTAATTTCTCGCCTTACCAAGTGCAGGTGCCCTTGGTGATCGGCTGGCCACAGCGCGAGGCGGCCCGCTTGAGCCAGTTAACCAGCCATGTCGATTTAGCGCCAACCTTGCTCAAAGAGTTGCTTGGCGTGCGCAATCCCGCGCGCGATTACGCCAGCGGTCGCTCCTTGTTTGATCAGGCGCAGCGCCCTTGGCGCTTGGTGGGCGGCGGGCAAAGTTTTGCTATTTACCAAGGCCAAACCATTACCGCTTTTGATCGACAAGGCGAATTTGAGCTACGTGATCGCGCCAGCTACAAACGGTTAAAGCACGCCGCGCCCGAGATGGGCGTGATGATTGAAGTGATGAACGAGCTCAATCGCTTCTATCGCCAGCCTTAACCCCGTGTTCACTTGGCCACCCCCAATAGGCTGGCGGTGGCCGTTATGTTGGAGCGCCCGCCATGCCCGCTTTGCCCTCGACTAATCCTTGTGCCGCGCCCGTGCCGTTGGCCGATGCGCCCGCGCCGGTGCAATTGGCGGTGGATTTAATTGCGCTGTTAGAAGCTAATCAGTTGGCGCCTGACGTGGTGCTCGCGGCATTAGCACTGGTGACGCGCGATTATCAGCGCAAGTTGGCGGCCGCCACGGCCGATTAGCATGAGCCCGTAGGAGGGCGCGGATGAAACTGGCAATTTTTTCTGATCTGCATGGTGATAGTGCGGCGCTATCGCAGGTGCTGCACTGGCTGGAAGCGTGGCAACCGGATGCGTATTTGCTGCTGGGCGATCTGCTCAATCATGGCCCGCGCAATCCGCTGCCGGCTGGCTACGCGCCGAGTGACGTGGCGAGCCGCCTTAATCAATTAGCCGATAAAATCATTGCCGTGCGGGGCAATTGCGATAGTGAAGTCGATCAAATGTTGCTCAATTTCCCCGTGCTAGCGCCGCACAACCAAGCCTTAATCGATGGCCGGCGCTGGTTTATGCACCATGGCCACCTCTATCAAGCCCGTGATTTGGCGCTGCCGGCCGGTTCGGTGTGCTTAAGCGGCCACACCCATGTGGCAGGCGTGACGCAGCAAGATGGCCTTATCTTGGCCAATCCGGGCTCGATTACCTTTCCGCGCGGCGAGCAACCGGCGAGTTTTATGCGCTACAGCGCGGGCGTATTGACCTTGCATGCGCTGAGTGATGATCGTGAGCTGCAGCGCTGGGCGCTGTAAGCCAAGCGGGGCGCAGCGTAAGGCCGCGCTGCGGCGATGACGATTTCGAGCAACATGCGCACACAGGTTGCCAAGCGCGGCCAGCACCTCGCGCGCAAAATGCGGGGGCGCGCGCAAAAATAAGTGGCCTGAGCAATTTGCCGCAGCGAACAAGAATAAGTTTGTTCTAGATCAAATCGCAGGGGGCACGCTCTGGCCATCATGCGCCGCAGAGCCTAGACCTAGTAACCTCGGAGCATGGAATGACCCCACCTAAGGCCCCCGACGCCCAACCTAACCCGACTGTATGGAACTTATTAGTCAACGCGGCCAAGGCGCGCCGCACGCTGCGTTACTCCAAGCTGGCGCAATTGGCCGGTTTTGCTGACGCCATTGATGCCTTGCGCCCAGAACTGGTGGCCATTCGCCACTATTGCCAAACCCAGCAATTGCCCACCTTGTCGGCCATAGTGTGCGATGACGTGGGTAGCTATGCGGGCTTATCCTCAGCCCGCCCTGATGCGCCGTGGGAGCGCGCGCGGGTATTTGATTATGGTTGGGCGGCCTATTTGCCGGCGTAACCTGTGCATGATGCAAACTAAAGGCGCCGCGGCGCCTTTATTGTTACTGGGGGGTTGCCAGCGCCAGTTACAACGGCACTAAGCTGGTTACAGCGCAGCAAATTCCGCAATAGGCGCGTGGCCACGCTGGGCCAAAAAGGCCAGCAGGGTTTGCGGCGAGCGGCAAATCACCCGCTCTAACGGAAAATCGACCTCGGCTAAAATG
>JBOFMA010000079.1:0-75574 GCA_051658125.1 Aeromonas sp. | reverse complement strand
GCAATGGCTTCTTCTTTGCGCGCTTGGCGTAAGGCGATCATGGCGCTGTTATCCGGCAGTGGCTGGCCCGCGCTGCCCACGGGGCGCAGCGCTTGGATTGGGACCACATCCGCGGGGCGCGCACTAGCAACGCCAAGGGCGTCCGCAGTGGCGCTCACGGGCGCGGCCGCTTTTTTCGCTTGCATACGTGCTAGGGCCGCGGCCACGGCGGCGTTGCTCGCATTGGCCGTTGGGCTGGTATTGGCTGCGGCAGGGCGAGCATTCGATGCGGCTGCTTGCTGGTGGCGCGCCTCGCGGGCGCGTTTTTCGTCGGCAAGGCGCGCCTCTTTGGCGGCAAAACGAGCTTTGGCGCGTTCGGCGCTTTGCACCTCAATGGCTTGCGCCCGCACCTCGTCTTTAGCCACTTGATAATATTGCACCAATGGAATGTGGCTTGGGCACACCCAAGCGCACGCCCCGCACTCAATGCACTCATTTAAATCCAATGCTTGCGCTTGGTGGTATTCGCCGGCGCGGCAGTGCCAATAAAGCTGCTGTGGCAGTAAGGAGGCAGGACAGACTTGGCTGCAAGCGCCGCAGCGAATGCACGCTTGCTCATCTGGCGCCGGCGGCAGTTCGGCGCGGGTGGGGGCGAGCAAGCAGTTGGTGGCTTTGGTCACCGGCACGCCAGCGTGAGCCAGTGTGATGCCCATCATTGGGCCGCCCATGATAATGCGTTGCCCCGCTTCTGGCTGCAGCGCTAGTTGCGCCAGCAACCAGCGCACCGGCGTGCCTAAGCGCACCCAAGCATTGCGCGGCTGCGCAAAGCTGTTACCGGTGAAGGTGACTAGGCGCTCGATCAGCGGCTCACCATCCACAATGGCGCGCTTAATGGCAAACACGGTCGCCACATTGAGCACCATGATGCCAATATCCACCGCGCGCCCACCTTTGGGCACTTGGCGACCGGTGAGCAGTTCAATGGTTTGCTTGGCGCCGCCCGAGGGGTATTTAGTCGGTACGACTTTGAGCTGAATATCGCCCTCGCTCATCACGCTATGCAGCGCCGCGATGGCGGCCGGTTTGTTATCTTCCACACCAATTAAGCAAAGCTTGGGCTTAAGTAGATGTTTAAGCACCCGAATGCCGAGCATGATCTCGCGGGCGTGCTCCTGCATGAGGCGATCATCGGTGGTGATGTAGGGCTCACATTCCAAGCCATTAACGATCAAAATCTCGCTGCGCTGACCGCGGCCATCGAGCTTGCTATGGGTAGGAAAGACTGCGCCGCCTAAGCCGGCAATGCCCGCCGCCTGAATGCGTGCCAGCAATTCGCTGCGCTCAAGTTGGGTAAAATCAGGGCACGGCGTGCGCTCACCCCAGGCATCTTCGCCATCGGGCAGCAGCGTGACCGCTAACTCGCTTAGGCCGGAGGGATGGGCGATGGGCTGGGCATCAATCGCACTGATGGTGCCCGAGGTCGAGGCGTGTACCGGCACAATGCGCCCAGTGCCGCCGCAGCTCGTGAGTGGCTGGCCTTTTTTTACTTTATCGCCCACTTGCACCAGCAAACTGCCCGCCGCACCGGCATGTTGGCGCAGCGGAATAATTAGCTGGGGCGGCACGCCCGCCGCGATGGCTGGCACGCTATTGGATTGGGTTTTGTTGTCGTTGGGATGAATGCCGCCGTGAAAATCCCACAGCGTGCCCGCCTGAATGCGCGCCAGCAGTTTTTGCATTTAGTCTGTGACCTTTACCGGGATCAGCAGCCCTTGGCGCCGCGTCCAGTTATCGAGGGTGGTCGGTGGGGTGATCATGCGGATGCAGTCTGTGGGGCAAGGCGCCACACAGAGCTCACAACCGGTGCACTCGGCGCTCAGCACCGTGTGCACCGCGCGGCTGGCGCCAATAATGGCGTCTACCGGGCAGGCTTGAATACATTTAGTGCAGCCGATGCAGTGGCTTTCATCTATGAATGCTAAACGCTTCACTGGGGCAGCTTGGCTGCCTTCGGCCAGTGGTTGGGGCGCAACACCTAATAAATCGGCAATTTTATGCATGGTGGCCTCGCCACCCGGCACGCATTTATTAATGCTATCGCCGTCGGCCAACGCTTGGGCATAGGGCTTACAGCCGGGATAGCCGCATTGGCCGCACTGGGTTTGTGGCAACAACGCGTCGAGTTGCTCGGCAATGGGATCTTCGGTGACGGCAAATTGCTTGGCGGCAAAGCCCAGCAGCAGCCCAAACAGCAGCGCCAGCAAGGTGAGGGCGCCAATCGCTATCAATAAGGCGGTCATTTAGAGTTTGATTAGTCCAGTAAAGCCCATAAAGGCTAGTGACATCAGGCCGGCGGTGATCATCGCCACCGAGATGCCGCGAAAGGGGGCCGGTACATCGGCGGCGGCTAAGCGCTCGCGCAAACTGGCAAACAGCACCAGTACCAAAGCAAAGCCCAGCGCGGCGCCAAGGCCATAGATCAGGCTTTGCATAAAGCTGTGCTGCTGATTGATATTCAGCAGCGCGACGCCAAGCACCGCGCAGTTGGTGGTGATGAGCGGCAAAAAAATACCCAGCAGGCGATAAAGCAAGGGGCTGGTTTTGCGCACCACCATTTCGGTGAACTGCACCACCACGGCTATGACCAAAATAAAGGCCAAAGTACGCAGATAGCCAATACCCAGTGGCAGCAACACATAGTGCTCGACTAAGTAGCTGCAGCCGCTAACTAGCGTCAGCACAAAGGTGGTAGCCAAGCCCATGCCCGCAGCGGTGTCGCGTTTGCTCGACACGCCCATAAACGGGCACAGGCCTAAAAATTTGACCAGTACGAAGTTATTGACCAGCACCACGCTGGCTAATAGCAAAAGGTATTCACTCATCACAAAGCAGCTATCAAAAAGAAACGGTCGCCATTATCTGTGTTTAGATAGCCCCTTACAACCGCTGGGCGTGTTTTTGCCGCGCTGGCTGCGGCTTGCGCGGCGCCGGCGGGTGTTTTTGCGCCAGTTTCATCACTTTTTAATCAAGGAGACCGCATGCTGTCCCATCTCGATCATCTTGTGCTCACGGTGGCGGACATTGATCGCGCCCAAGCGTTTTATCAGCGCGTGCTGCAGATGACGCCGATAAGCTTTGGTGCTGGGCGTAAAGGGCTACTGTTTGGCCAAGCGCCGTTTGCGCAAAAAATCAATTTGCACACCTTAGGCCAAGAGACGCGCAACCACGCGGCCGTGGGCTCGGCCGATCTGTGCCTGATCACCCACTGGCCGCTGGCCCGCGTGCAGGCGCATTTAGTGGCGCAAGGGGTGACTATTCTTGAAGGCCCAGTGACGCGCACCGGCGCGGGCGGCAAAATGCAGTCTATTTATTGCCGCGATCCTGATGGCAATTTGCTCGAACTTAGCCACTATGGCGTTTAAAAACTGGCGCCCAAGGTGAGCAAATGGCGCCATTCGGTTTCTTTAAAGCGTTGGTCATAGCCGGGCAGATTGATAACGCCATCTTTCCACTCCATCTCGCTAAACCATGACAGGCGCAGGTGCTCGTTAAAGTAATAGCGCAGACCTACCGCGCCGGTGATGTCTTGGCTGCGCTCAATCAGCGGTGAGGCTTGGGATAAATAGCGTAAATAGGTGCCTTGGCTAAACAGCTCGACCTGCTCTTTGCCCAGCGCAATTGGCTGTCGGTAGTCCCAACTGAGGCTGGCAAACGGGTAGTTAAAGATCCGCGTGCCGGCAAACAAACGGTTAGCCTCGTTATCGCCACGGCGAAAGAACGTGCGCAGCATGCCCGCTTGCGCCATGAGCTCTAGCCGGCGGCGTTTGTCGCTCCAAAACCGGTAGCCGGGGCCAGCGCCTAAATCCACACTCAGGTAGTTATCATCCACCATCTCATATTCGTAGTTCAGTGCGGTGCGCACAAACCAGTCATCGTTGAAAAAGTAGTCAAATGTTGGCAGGACGCGGTAGTCGTGGCTGTCGGTCTCGCCATCGGCGGTGTCGTAGTTGTACTCGCTGGCCAAGGTGTAACGCCAGTTGAGATTGGCCACCTCGGTTTTGCCTTGAAAATTGATGTAATTTTTCTGCTGGTCATTTTGCTTGAGCTTGACGTTTAAATCGCCATGGCCCGCCCACAGCCACTCATCCTCGTTGTCGGGCGCCTTTTTATGCACAATTTTGCCCTTGGGCAGGGTCGGTTTTTCCTGCGGGCGCAGGCGCCAGCGCTTAATATCGCTGCGCTTAAATTCCAGCATCCCCGCGTAAGGCAACTCGATGCGGATGACCTCGGCGGTGATGTCATCAATTACGCCGCTTAACCGGTCGCCATTTTTCATCCACAAGGTGTCGCGCGCTAGCGCAGCGGGACTTAGCGCTAGCGCCAGCAGTAGCCAAAAAATCGGTATCTGTCGCATCATCAACCTTCGCCTGTGTGGTGGAGTCATCAGCCGGTAGCGGTGGCCAGTGCGATGCTTGATGGCATCTTAGGCTAGCGTGCTATGCCCCTATAGTTAACCGCTGATCGGGATGGGTAAACCATTTTTTTGCGCCAAGGCTTGATTGACGCGCTGGCGGTCGACCGCCGGCTGATCAATAAAGCGTTTTACCTCGGGCGTTAGGGTCAAGATAGCGCCATTGGCTAACTCTTCGGCTGTGCGCGATAAGGGTGAATGCACTTCCAGCCAGTGCTGGCCGTTAGGCTCTTGCGCGGTTTTGATCGGTTGGTTAATCACGGTGACTTTGGTGCCCAGCGGCACCTGATTAAACAGCGCTTCAATATCATCGGGGCGCAGACGAATGCAGCCGGCGCTCACGCGCAGCCCCACACCAAAATCCTTGTTCGTGCCGTGGATCAAATAATCGCGCTGGCCATAGCCCAAGCGCATGGCAAATTTACCCAGTGGGTTATCAGGCCCCGCAGCGACCACGGAGGGCAGGTTAATGCCTTTTTCCGCCAACCAAGAGGCGCGCACCATCGGTCCCGGCGTCCAGGTCGGATTGGGCTTTTTCTCAATAATCGTGCTGGTCATCTCCGGCGTTTCACGGCCAATATCACCAATGCCAATCGGCAGCACCACGACTTCAGACTTATCTTTTGGAAAGTAATATAGGCGCAGTTCCGGCAAGTTAATCACAATGCCTTCGCGCGGCACATCGGGCAGCAACATTTGGGTTGGCAGCGTCAGCAGTGTGCCAGGTGTTGGCAAATAAGGATCCACTCCGGGGTTGGCCTCAAGCAGCGCTAATAAGCCGGTTTGGGTGTGTTTGCCAATCAGCTCCAAGTGCTCGTTAGGCTGCACCCAATAATCTTCTAATTGCCCAATCAAGCGGCTGCTGGGCGCCGGCAGCGGATAAGTGGCGGCGTGTGCGCCAGCCAGATGGCCAGCGAGGGCAATTGCGAGTAAACGACTCAGGGGGGTAATCAGGCGGCGCGGCAAACCCATAACATCAACATCTCATCAAAAAGGAATGGCGCCCAGCGCAGGGCTTGGGCACGCGAGGGTTCGGATTGTTAACTAAAGTGCGGCGAAATGCTAGTACGGGCCAGCTAAGACGCGCGAATTGGGCGAGCTGATAGCGCCGCATGCAGTTAGCTGGCGGCGAAAAATTGGCGCATAAAAAAACCCGCGAGTAGCTCGCGGGTTTTGCACGGTTTAAGCGATGAAAATCAAGCGCTTAGGCAGTGGTGGTTTTACTTACTTTTTTTTTTGCTTCCGCTTTCGCCGCTGGCGCTTCAGCGCCTTCAGTGAAAGGTACGCCGTAGTAAGTATCTAGCAGCACTTGCTTGAGTTCGCTGATCAGTGGGTAGCGCGGGTTGGCGCCAGTGCACTGGTCATCGAAGGCTTCAACGGCTAACTGGTCAACTTTGGCCAGGAAGTCGGCTTCAGCCACACCCGCTTCACGGATAGATGCAGGAATACCCAGAGTCGCTTTGAGCTCGTCTAACCAAGTCAGCAGCTTCTCAATCTTGGCACCGGTACGATCGCTTGTGTTGGTCAGACCCAAGTGGTCAGCTACTTCTGCATAGCGGCGACGCGCTTGTGGGCGGTCGTACTGTGAGAAGGCCGTCTGCTTGGTTGGGTTGTCGTTGGCGTTGTAGCGGATCACGTTGCTGATCAGCAACGCGTTGGCCAAACCGTGTGGAATGTGGAACTCCGCACCCAACTTGTGCGCCATTGAGTGGCACACACCCAAGAAGGCGTTAGCAAAAGCGATACCCGCGATGGTCGCGGCATTGTGCACTTTTTCACGCGCAACTGGGTCGTTGGCACCGTTCTGGTAGCTAGATGGCAGGTACTCTTTGAGCATTTTCAGCGCTTGCAGCGCTTGGCCGTCAGAGTATTCGTTCGCCAGCACAGAAACATAGGCTTCCATGGCGTGGGTCACGGCATCGATACCGCCGAAGGCGCACAGTGACTTAGGCATGCCCATGACCAAGTCGGCATCAACGATCGCCATGTTCGGGGTCAGCTCGTAGTCAGCCAGTGGGTACTTAACGCCTGTGGCATCGTCGGTTACTACCGCAAATGGGGTTACTTCTGAACCTGTGCCTGAGGTGGTGGTGATACAAACCAGCTCGGCTTTTACGCCCATTTTCGGGAACTTGTAGATACGCTTACGGATGTCCATAAAGCGCATAGCCAGATCTTCAAACGCAGTCTCTGGATGCTCGTACATCACCCACATGATCTTGGCCGCGTCCATAGGTGAACCACCGCCCAGCGCCAAAATAACGTCTGGCTTGAACGAGTTCATCATTTCGGCGCCTTTGCGCACTACAGACAACGTTGGGTCAGCTTCTACTTCGTAGAATACTTCCACTTCCATGCGCTGGGCTTTGAGCAGGCGCACCAACTCATCGGCGTAACCGTTGTTAAACAAGAAACGGTCAGTCACGATCATGGCGCGCTTTTTGCCTTCCAGATCGCTTAACGCGATAGGCAGTGAGCCACGGCGGAAATAGATAGATTTAGGAAGTTTGTGCCACAGCATGTTTTCCGCCCGTTTAGCCACAGTTTTCTTGTTGATCAGGTGCTTTGGACCCACGTTTTCCGAGATGGAGTTACCACCCCATGAACCGCAACCTAAGGTCAAAGAAGGTGCCATAGCGAAGTTGTACAAATCGCCGATACCGCCTTGGGTGGTTGGGGTGTTGATGAGGATACGTGCGGTCTTCATCTTGTCGCCAAAGTACTTGATGCGATCGGCATTGGTATCTTGGTTGGTATAAAGGCCAGAAGTGTGACCGATACCACCTAAGTTAACCATGTCGCAGGCAAACTCAACGGCTTGCTCAAAGTTCTTCGCGCGGAACATACCGAGCAGCGGCGAGAGCTTCTCGTGAGCGAACTCTTCAGCTTCACAAACCTTCAGGCCTTCACCGATCAGGATCTTGGTGTCGTGTGGCACACTCACGCCGGCCATCTCAGCGATCTTGGTCGCTGGCTGGCCAACGATGCTCGCGTTCAGCGCGCCATTGATCAGGATCACTTTGCGCACTTTGTCAGCGTCAGCTTTGCTTAACACGTGACCTTTGTGGGAAGCGAAACGCTCTTTTACTTGGTCGTAAACGGCGTCAACAACGATCACCGCTTGCTCAGAAGCACATACCACACCGTTGTCGAAGGTTTTTGACATCAAGACAGACGCTACGGCGCGCTTGATATCTGCGGTTTCGTCGATAACCACAGGCACGTTACCGGCGCCCACACCGATAGCTGGCTTGCCTGAAGAGTAAGCGGCTTTCACCATGCCTGGACCGCCGGTCGCGAGGATCAGGTTGATGTCTTCGTGCTTCATTAATGCGTTAGAGAGTTCGACCGATGGCTGGTCAATCCAACCAATGATGTCTTTTGGCGCGCCCGCAGCAATTGCGGCATCCAGCACCAGCTTAGCGGCGGTGTTGGTAGAGTCTTTCGCTCGTGGGTGTGGCGAGAAGATGATCGCGTTACGGGTTTTCAGTGAGATCAGCGATTTGAAGATCGCAGTTGAAGTAGGGTTAGTGGTCGGTACGATACCGCAGATGATGCCCACTGGCTCAGCGATGGTGATGGTGCCCATCAGATCATCTTCACTCAAGATACCGCAGGTCTTCTCTTCTTTGTACTTGTTATAGATGTACTCAGAAGCGAAGTGGTTCTTGATCACTTTGTCTTCGACGATGCCCATGCCGGACTCTTTTACCGCCATCTGCGCCAAAGGAATACGCGCGTTGTTGGCAGCTAAAGCTGCAGCACGGAAGATGCGGTCAACTTGCTCTTGCGAGAACGTTGCAAATTCACGCTGCGCATTTTTTACGCGCTGAACCAGTGCATCCAATTCGGCTAAATTTGAAACAGCCATGTTTATCTCCTGATAGTTTGAAAACGGTTTAGCAAAACGTTATCGCACTGCATTTGGCCAGCTAATTGCTTAGGCCAACTTCCATTTTGTCAGTGGCAAAGGGCGATGAAGCTTCCCTTTACTGAATGCGACGGCATATATCGGTGGATATAAGCTTTGCCTTGCTAAATCGCTTTCGGGGCGGATTATAGGGCGCTTATGATTAAATAAAACTTGATCCAGATCAACTGTTGTAAAAGAACAAACGAAAAATTTTGTTACAAACGGAGTAGCGCGAGGATTTTGCGCAAAAGTGTGATCTAGGTCGAAATTTTTACTAAAGAGGGGTTGGCGGTCTTTACTAAGGGGCAGATGTAGGCATCGGCTGCGCAGTGACCTGATGGGCCGCGGCGTCGGCGGCATCGCTGGCTCTATTGCCGGCCATCAAGCCGGTAGTTGAGTGGTAAAAAGGACGGCTCGACGGTGGCCGTCCATTACTTGGCGGTTGTGGCTATCTGGCGTGAGGTGCCGCCGCGTGCGGCGTTATCTTCCGTGTGTCTGTGCTTAGGTCGGCTTGAACAAGCTAGTTGTGTGCGTGGCCGCGCGTCACAGCTCACGCTCCGCTGACGCCGGTGGCTGGGCGGCAATGTCTCACCTGCGCGCTAATGATAAGAAAAACTAATCTTGTGGCGCGCGTTGCTTAGCTTTATTCACTGGAGTCACACTCGGGCTTGGTGTAAATTTACGCGCCCGAAGGGCGTCTGTTGTGCGATCGCCTAGCGCGTGTGCGTTAGGCCGTGCGCCCTGTTGATAAATCTCCCTTGCGTGGAATGCGTGTCATGTCAGCTATTGATGTCTCTTTGTATTTGAAATTTTTTATTGGTTTATTTGCCATCATCAACCCCTTGGGTTTGTTGCCGGTATTTGTCAGCTTAACGAGCCACTTTTCTGAGGCCGAGCGCACTAAAACCAACACCACCGCGCATATCGCTGTGCTCGTCATCTTATTAGTGTCGATGTACATGGGGCAGCTGATCCTTGATGGCTTTGGTATTTCGCTGTCGTCATTTCGCATCGCGGGTGGCTCGCTGATCACCTTAATCGCATGGTCAATGCTGCAGGGCAAACTAGGCGAGGTAAAACACAACAAACAGGAAAAAGGCGAACTCGCGGTGCGGGAATCCATTGCGGTGGTGCCGCTGGCGCTGCCGCTGATGGCCGGTCCTGGCGCGATTTCCTCGGTGATTGTCTATGCCAGCCAAAGCCATTGGCAGCAGCTAATTGGCATGTCACTGGTAGCCATGCTGTTTTCGTTTTGCTCGTGGCTGATGTTTCGCGCCGCGCCCTTGCTGTTTAAATTGATGGGCAACACCGGCATTAACGTGGTCACGCGGATCATGGGTCTTATCATGATGGCGCTTGGTATCGAGATCATGGTGGCAGGGATCAAGGGCGTTTTCCCTAGTCTGGCGTAAGCGATCGCTGATTTTTTCTCTAACCGGCCTCCGTGGCCGGTTTTTTTTTGCCAGCCAGCGACGCTTTGCCACTGACGCGGTTAGTTTTTTGTAAACCACCGGCTCTCGTGGCTATGCAGCCGCCGTGGCAGCGGCGTTTGGCGCTCAGCACCGGTCTGTGATTTAAGCAAACGGTTGCGCGCGAAACCATTTATTTGGCTAAAAATACGCCGTTCGTTGGGCTTTTATGGTGCAAAAATTATCTCCTCTAGCATAAAACCCTATTGCAAACGCATTTTTTGCGGACAATTATGTTTAGTGCTAGGGGCCGGCGGTTTACGTTGTGCCCTGCGGCATAAAACAGCTGTCACGACTTTCACGACATGGAGCGCACGAGCGAGGATGAGCACGATGATGCAGAAAAAAACGCAGGTTTATACCCTATTGATGGCCGCACTGTTTGGCGTATCGGCCGCGCAAGCGGCAGAGGTGCCAACGGGGACTGCGCTGGCGCCGGTGCAGCAATTGGTCAAGGGCAATGGCGCCGAGCCGGCTTCGCTTGATCCGCACAAAACCGAAGGGGTGCCGGAGTCACATATTCTGCGCGATCTGTTTGAAGGCTTGGTGACCTCGGGCCCGAAAGGGGAAGTGTTGCCGGGCGTAGCCGAAACATGGGAAACCCAAGATAACCGGCAGTTTGTGTTTCATCTGCGCAAAGAGGCCAAATGGTCTAACGGCGAGCCGGTGACGGCGCATGATTTTGTGTATGCCTTCACCCGCGTGGTCGACCCAAAAACCGCCTCGCCGTACTCGTGGTATCTGGAGATGCCAACAATTAAAAACGCTACCGCGATTATTGCCGGTAAAGCGGCGCCCGCTACTTTGGGCGTGAAAGCGTTGGATGATTACACCTTTGTGGTCGAGCTAGAAAAAGCCATTCCGTATTTCGTCAACATGCTCTCGCACACCACCACTTATCCCGTGCCGAAAAAAGCCATAGAGCAATTTGGCGATAAGTGGACGCAGCCCGATAACATGGTCTCTAACGGCGCTTATCGCTTGAAAAAGTGGGTAGTTAACGAGCGTATTGAGCTAGAGCGTAACCCCGCCTATTGGAACAACGGCAAAACCGTGATCAATAACGTGGCTTATTTACCCATTCAATCGACCAACGCCGAACTCAGTCGCTATTTGGCCGGCGAGCTGGATTTAACTAGCACTACGCCGATAGAGCGCTTTAAGCAGCTGAAAAAAGATCATCCCATGGAACTGCGCGTGACTGGTTTGGTCTCGACCTACTATTACGCCTTTAATACCACCCGCAAGCCGTTTGATGATGTGCGCGTGCGTAAAGCGCTGTCATATGCCATCAATCGCAGCGTGATTGCCGAGAAAGTGATGGGGCAGGGGCAAACGCCGGCTTACGGTTTGACGCCAGATTATGTCGATGGTTTTCAGCCCGTCGCCACCCCGTGGGCCAAACTCAGCCAAGCTGAACGCGATGCACAAGCCAAAGTTTGGCTGGGCGAAGCGGGCTTTGGTGATGGCGGCAAGCCGCTGAAATTAGAACTGCTGTATAACACCGATGACAACCACAAGAAGGTGGCAGTGGCAGTGGCCTCGATGTGGAAAAAGCTCGGGGTTAATGTCACCTTGGTTAACCAAGAGTGGAAAACCTACCTTGAGACCAAAAAGCAGCAGCAGTTTGATGTGGCCCGCGCCGGTTGGAATGCGGACTATAACGAAGCCTCATCTATGCTGGACTTGATGCAAAGCAGCCACGGCACCAACGACGGTAAATACAACAACCCAGCCTATGACAAGCTGATGAGTGAGTCGCGCGATAAGGTTGACACTGCCGCACGTAATGAAACCTACGCCCAAGCGGAAGCAATTTTGGCTGAAGACATGCCGATTGCGCCAATTTATCAGTACGTTACGCCGCGGATGGTGAAAACCTATGTTGGCGGCTATCCGGCGAACCCGCTCGATAACCTCTACAGCAAAGATATGTTCATTATTGCCCACTAATGTAAGTGCTTAAAATACGGCGGGCGCGCAGGTTATACCGGCCGCCCGCCCGTTTGACTCAGGTCAGCACTTCCCACCTTTGTTGTAATGTCAGGTGCGATGTATGGTTAAATTTATCGTTAAACGCCTGCTTGAGGCGATCCCCACCCTGCTGGTGCTTATCACCATCTCATTTTTCATGATGCGCTTTGCCCCAGGTAATCCCTTCTCCAGTGAACGCGCCCTGCCCCCGGAAGTTTTAGCCAACATAGAAGCTAAATATGGCTTAGATAAGCCGATTGGCATGCAATACCTGACCTATTTGGGCAATTTGGTGCAAGGCGACTTGGGCCCATCGTTTAAATACAAAGATTTCACGGTCAATGATCTGGTGCACCAAGCGCTGCCGGTGTCGGCCAAGATCGGTGTATTTGCCTTTGGTTTTGCTGTGCTGTTTGGTGTGACGTTTGGCACGCTGGCGGCGTTAAAGCAAAACAGTGGCTTGGATTATCTATTGATGTCGGCGGCGATGGCGGGGGTCGTCATCCCCGGCTTTGTCTTAGCGCCGCTCTTGGTGCTGATCTTTAGCGTGAGCTTAGGTTGGCTACCGGCGGGCGGCTGGCAAGGCGGCGGTGTGCAATTTATGGTGCTGCCGGTGTTTGGCATGATGATGTACTACGTGGCAGCCATCTCACGCATTATGCGCGGCAGTATGATTGAAACCATCAATGCCAATTTCATCCGCACGGCCCGCGCCAAAGGCTTGCCGCTGCGCCGGATTATTTTGCGCCACGCCCTGCGCCCCGCCTTGTTGCCGGTTATTTCCTATTTAGGCCCCGCGTTTGTCGGCATTATCACCGGTTCCGTGGTCATTGAGACCATTTTTGGCCTGCCGGGCATAGGCCAACTGTTTGTCAATGGCGCGCTTAATCGCGACTACTCGATGGTGCTTGGCTTAACTATTTTAGTGGGCGCCTTGACCATTACCTTTAACGCGGTGGTAGACATTCTTTACGCCGTGATTGACCCGAAAATTCGCTACTAAGGAGCGCGTGATGTTAGTGAATGCAGAAAAACGCGACAGCTTAGTGGCTGTGGCAGTGACTGTGGCCGAAGCGCCGCTCGCCGTGGCGGGGCGCTCACTGTGGCAAGATGCGCGCCGGCGTTTTTTGCGCAACAAAGCGGCGCTGGTGAGCTTGGTGGTTTTAAGCCTGATTGCCCTAGCGGTGGTGGTGGGACCCATGCTCTCGGTGCACAGCTTTGATGAGCCCGATTGGGGCGCCATGCAAGCGGCGCCAGATCTTGCCTCGGGGCACTATTTTGGCACCGACAGCTTGGGGCGCGATCTGTTTGTGCGCACGTTGCTGGGCGGGCGTATCTCGTTGATGGTCGGCATCATGGGCGCGCTGGTGGCGGTGGTGATCGGCACCTTATATGGCGCCGCATCGGGCTTTATCGGTGGCCGAGTCGATAGCGTGATGATGCGCGCGCTGGAGATCTTAAACGCCTTCCCGTTTATGTTTTTTGTCATCATGTTGGTGACTTTTTTTGGCCGCAACCTTGCTTTGATTTTTATCGCCATTGGCGCGGTGAGTTGGCTGGATATGGCGCGGATTGTGCGTGGACAAACCTTAAGCTTAAAAGGCAAAGAGTTTATTGAAGCGGCCCATGTGTGTGGCGTGTCGCGGCGCAACATCATTTTGCGCCATATTGTGCCTAATGTGCTGGGCATTGTGGCGGTCTACGCCACCTTGTTGGTGCCGGGCATGATCATGTTTGAATCGTTTTTAAGCTTTTTGGGCCTAGGGGTGCAAGAGCCTATGACCAGTTGGGGCGCGCTGCTCGATGAAGGCGCCAAATCGATGGAAATTGCCAGCTGGCAGTTGCTGTTTCCGGCCGGTTTTATGGTCGTTACCCTGTTTTGTTTTAACTTTCTTGGCGATGGCTTGCGTGATGCCCTCGACCCGAAAGATCGCTAGGAGGCGCTGATGCAGTTACTCGATGTGCGCGATCTGCGCGTAAGTTTTAATACGCCTGATGGCCAAGTGGTGGCGGTTAACGACCTTAACTTCTCGTTAAGTGCGGGCGAAACCTTAGGCATTGTCGGCGAGTCGGGCTCGGGCAAATCGCAAACCGCCTTTGCCTTGATGGGATTACTGGCTAAAAACGGCACTATTCAAGGCTCGGCCAAATTTAACGGCCAGGAGATCTTAAATTTGCCCGAACCGGCGCTTAATCGTATTCGCGCCGAGCAGATCGCCATGATCTTCCAAGATCCCATGACCTCGCTTAATCCTTATATGAAGGTGCAAGATCAGCTGATGGAAGTGCTCACTTTGCATAAGGGCTGCAGTCAGCGCGAGGCGTATGCGCACTCCTTAGCTATGCTCGATGCGGTGAAAATCCCGGAAGCGAAAAAGCGTATGACCATGTATCCGCATGAATTTTCTGGCGGCATGCGCCAGCGGGTGATGATTGCCATGGCATTATTGTGCCAGCCCAAATTGCTGATTGCCGATGAGCCGACCACGGCGCTGGATGTCACCGTGCAGGCGCAGATCATGAGCTTGATGAACGAGCTAAAACGCGAATTTAATACCGCGATTGTTATGATCACCCACGATCTGGGCGTGGTGGCCGGGATTTGTGACAAGGTATTAGTCATGTATGCCGGCCGCACCATGGAATATGGGCCGGTGGAGGATATTTTTTATCGGCCCAGCCACCCTTACACCGAAGGTTTGCTGCGGGCTATTCCGCGCTTAGATACCGAAGGCGATGAGTTGCCAACCATCCCCGGCAATCCGCCTAACTTGCTCAATTTGCCGCAAGGCTGCCCATTTGCCGAGCGCTGCCACCGCGCGCATGCGCTGTGTACCACGCACGCCCCCGCGCTGCTGCCGTTTGCCCATGGGCGTGTGCGCGCTTGCCATTGGCAAGGCCATGCCAGCGCACTGGCCGCTAAGGAGTAAGTTATGGAGAAAAAATTACTGTTAGAAGTGACTGATTTAAAAGTGCACTTTCAGGTCAAGGCCGGTAAAGGCTGGCCGTGGCAACGCCAAGCGGCGCTTAAAGCGGTTGATGGCGTGAGCATTCGCCTGTTTGAAGGCGAAACCTTAGGCGTGGTGGGGGAATCGGGCTGTGGTAAATCGACCTTTGCGCGGGCCCTGATTGGCTTGGTGCCCGCGACTGCCGGCAAGGTCGTGTGGCTGGGGCAAGATTTAACCCGCTTACCGGCAGCGGAACTGCGGCAAAAGCGCCAAGAGATCCAGATGATCTTTCAAGATCCCTTGGCCTCGCTAAACCCGCGCATGACCATTGGCGATATCATCGCCGAGCCGCTGATCACCTTTTACCCCACACTGCCCAAAGCGCAGGTGCAGGAAAAAGTCCGGCACATGATGCAAAAAGTGGGGCTTTTGCCCAACTTGGTGAACCGCTATCCGCATGAGTTTTCTGGCGGCCAGTGCCAGCGTATTGGCATTGCGCGGGCACTCATTTTAGAGCCCAAGCTGATTATTTGTGACGAGCCCGTCTCTGCCTTAGATGTGTCGATTCAGGCGCAGGTGGTGAATTTATTAAAAGCACTGCAAAAAGAAATGGGGCTATCGCTGATCTTTATTGCCCACGATCTGTCGGTGGTTAAACACATCTCGGATCGGGTGATGGTGATGTATTTGGGCCATGTGATGGAGCTTGGCCGCGCGCAAAAGCTGTTTGCCAACCCTTTGCACCCCTATACGCAAGCCTTGATGTCCGCGGTGCCGATCCCCGATCCACAGCGCGAGCGGGAAAAACAGGTGCAGATCTTAGAAGGCGATTTGCCCTCGCCGATTAACCCGCCATCGGGTTGTGTGTTTCGCACCCGCTGCCCGCAAGCCTGCGCGCAGTGCGCCGAAGCGCCCCCGCCGCTGCAGGGCGATTTTGCGCATGGCGTGGCGTGCATCAATGCCCGCTTAAGTTAAGTGGCCCACGCGGCCCTAACGCTGGTGGATAAGTGTTGACAGAGGCGCCCTTTGCCGTGAGGTTAGAAGGGCGCTTTTTTATTGCGCGCGATCTTAGCGCAAGCGCAGGTGATGCAAGTTTAAGTAGGTTAAGGAGGACCGCTTATGGGGCTATGGTGGATGTGGCTGGGCTTTTTTAGCTTGGTAGCCGTTTTGTTGTGGGTGGATCTGCGCTTTGTTGGCGGCGGGCACGCGCATAAAGTGTCGCTGAAAGAGGCTGGCATTTGGTCGGTGGTGTGGGTAAGTACCGCGCTGCTATTTAACGTCGCTATTTGGGTGTGGCTTGAGGAGAATGCAGGGCGCGCGCTGGCTGATCAACGGGCGCTGGAGTTTTTCACCGGCTATTTAATAGAAAAAGCCTTGGCGGTGGACAATGTGTTTGTCTGGCTGATGCTGTTTAACTATTTTGCCATTCCAGCCGAACTGCAGCGCCGCGTATTGCTGTACGGCGTATTAGGCGCGATTTTAATGCGCACAGTAATGGTGTTTGCCGGCAGTTGGCTTATCACCCAATTTCACTGGATCTTGTATCTGTTTGGCGCGTTTTTGCTGCTTACGGGGGCCAAAATGCTGTGGGCGGCGGATAAGCAAAGCGATCTGGCCAACAATCCACTGCTGCTTTGGCTGCGGCGGCGCTTTCGCGTTACCGACAGCTTAGAGGGCGAAAACTTCTTTGTTTGGCGCCAAGGCGTGCGCTACGCCACGCCGCTGTTTTTAGTCTTAGTGCTGGTGGAAGTGAGCGATCTTATCTTTGCGGTAGACAGTATTCCGGCCATTTTTGCCGTGACCACTGATCCGTTTATTGTATTGACCTCGAATATTTTTGCCATCATGGGTTTGCGTGCTATGTATTTTTTATTAGCCGGCGTGGCCGAGCGCTTTAGCCTGCTGAAATATGGCTTAGCGCTGATCTTGATGTTTATCGGCGTCAAAATGCTGCTACTGGATATTTTCAAAATCCCGACCTTGGTGGCGCTGGGCGTGGTTGCAGCGATCTTAATTAGCTCGATGGCTTTAAGTCTTTGGGTCACGCGTCGCCCCGCAGTGAAATCTAATCCGCATTAATTGTTCATTGCTAATAGGGGGTCGCCTCAGGTTATACCGCGCTAGCCTAAGCTGGCGCGGCATAATGCTTGTCGCTAGTGGGCAGTCGCAGGTATGCTCTGCCCGCTTTAGTCTTATGCAAGGAAGTTCGCTTTGGCTCGATTTAACCGTGGGCGCCGCACGCTGCTCTGGGCAATGCTGGGTATGGCGTTGCTGCCGCTTAGCACGTCCGCGCCGCTGCAAGGCGCTCCACACATTTTGCCTGAAATGGGCACAGCGGGGGTGAGTGCGCTGCCTATCGCCCAAGAGATGCGCTATGGCAAGGCATTTATGCAACTGGCGCGGGCGAGTTTACCGATCATCGATGATCCGGTGCTCAATCACTATCTCAGTGAACTCACGCAGCAGTTACTTAGCCATGCCGATGGCGTGCTCTTTCCCTTTGAGGTGTTTTTA
The DNA here is from genome assembly GCA_051658125.1 of Aeromonas sp. Lineage (GTDB taxonomy): Bacteria > Pseudomonadota > Gammaproteobacteria > Enterobacterales > Aeromonadaceae > Aeromonas. The sequence continues at coordinate 58,306 of JBOFMA010000079.1, read as the reverse complement.
GTCAAAGATGCGGAAATTAACGCTGCGGCCTTTTTGGGGGGCCGGTTAAAAATTCACAGCGGCTTGTTTTTATATGCCGATGACGAGAGTGAATTGGCCTCGGTGATTGCCCATGAAATCACCCATGTCACCCAGCGCCACATTGCCCGCTATATGGAAGCGCAAGCCCAAGGCTCGGCGTTGACTCTCGCTGGGGTCGTGGGTTCGATTGCGTTAGCGATTGCTAACCCAAGCGCGGGGTTAGCGGCGCTACAAACCACCTTAGGCTTGTCGGCACAAGCGGCGATCAACTACACGCGGGATAATGAATTTGAAGCCGACCGCTTAGGCATGCAATTGCTGCATGACGCCGGCTTTGATGCACGCGCCATGGCGCGTTTTTTCCAAAAACTGGCCGCGCAATACCGCTATGCCACGACGCCGCCGGCCATGCTGCTCACCCACCCGCTGCCAGAAACGCGCATCAGTGAAGCGCGGGCGCGCGCAGAAGGATTTACCGCGCAAGGGCAAGAGAGCCGCGACTTTGCGCTGGCCAAAGCGCGCATTAAAGCGCGTTACAGCGAGTTAGCTGCGCAAGAGGTGGTGGAGTTTTATACCGCAGAGCTTAACGACGCGCGTAGTGACAGTGCGCGACTTGGCGCGCGTTATGGTCTGGCTCTGGGCGCGCTGGCGCTAAAAAATTATGCCGCCGCTGACACGCAGTTACAGCTACTGGCCAAAGCGCTGCCCGACAACCTGTTTGTGCTTGATGCCCAGACGGATCTCGACGTGGCTAAAAAAGCCTATGCTGCGGCTAGCGCGCGCTTAACCCAGCGCCTGCGCGAGCTGCCGAATAATGAGGTGGTAGTGATGAATTTGGCCAGCACGCAGTTAGCGGCAGGCAACCTGCAGGCTAGCATTGCCCTGCTCGACCCTTATTTACGCCAGCACACGACGAGCTTAATTGGCTGGCAATTAATTGCCGAGGCGTACGGCAAAGCGGGGCAAATCAGCGAGTTGCATAGCGCGCGCTGCGAGCAGTTTGCCCTGCGCGGCCAATATAAAAAGGCGTTGGGCGAATTGACTATCGCCCGCGCTAGCACCAGTAATCGTTTGGCCCAAGCGCGCTTAGATGCGCGCAAAGTGGAATTAACCCGCGCGCAAGCGGCGTTCGACGAGCTAAAAAAATAACCTAACCCTAGTTTGGATGATGGCATGACGCAGATTTATCACAATCCACGCTGCTCAAAAAGTCGCGAGACCTTAGCGTTGTTAACCGCGCGCGGCATCACGCCCGAGGTGGTGCTCTATTTAGACACGCCGCCGAGCCGTGAGCAGATCCTCGATTTATTGGCACAGTTGCAACTCTCTGATCCGCGCGCCTTAATGCGCACTAAAGAGGCGCGTTACAGCGAATTGAATTTAAGCGCGCAAAATGGCGAGGCGTTGATCCAAGCCATGGTGGAGAACCCGCAATTAATCGAGCGGCCGATCGTGCTGCACCAAGGCGCGGCGCGCATCGGTCGCCCGCCCGAGACGGTGTTAGAGTTGTTTGCGTGACGGCGCCCTTTCGCGTGGTGCTCGATCACGCCGATTTTTTGCTGGTAGATAAAGCGCCAGGCATTGGCATGCACGATGAGCCGGCGCGCGACCTCCATGCCGCCTCGCTGGGTTTACTTAGTTTGGCCAAGGCGCAAACCGGGCTTAGCCTATTTCCAGTGCATCGCCTAGATAAGATGACCTCGGGGCTGGTGCTGCTCGCTAAACACTACGCGGCTAATCGCGAGCTCAGTTTATTGTTTGCCGCGCGCCAGATAGATAAAACCTATCTGGCGTTGTCTGATCAAAAGCCGAAGAAAAAACAGGGGCTAATTAAAGGCGATATGCAAAAAGGCCGCGGCGGCAGTTGGCTGCTGGCGCGTAGCGTGCAAAATCCGGCGATCACGCGTTTTTATTCTTACGCACTGCCGACCCAGCCTGGCTGGCGGCTGTATCAGCTGCGGCCAGAAACCGGTAAAACCCATCAACTGCGCGTGGCATTAAAAAGCGTCGGCGCACCGATTGTTGGGGATACGCGTTATGGCGGCAGCCCAAGCGATCGCGGCTATTTGCATGCGTGGCATTTGGCCTTTACCTATGGCGGCGAAGCGTTTGATGTCACCTGCCCGCCCACACTCGGCCAGCACTGGCAGGCGTTAGATTGTGCGGCATTGCTGGCGGCGGTGGACTAAACCGCTGCGAACGGCACAAAAAAACGGGCGCTCTAGGCACCCGTTTAAGCCTCAAAGCGCGCTTATAGCGCGTCTAAATAGCGCTCGGCATCCAGGGCGGCCATACAGCCCGTGCCGGCAGAGGTAATTGCTTGGCGATAGACGTGATCGGCCACATCACCCGCGGCAAACACGCCGGCGATGCTGGTTTGGGTGGCAAAGCCTTCCAGCCCGCCTTTAACTTGCAAATAGCCGTTTTCCATCGCCAATTGGCCGCTAAACATGTCGGTATTAGGTTTATGGCCAATGGCAATAAACACGCCCATCAGCGGCAATTGGCTGGTGGCGTCGGTGAGCACATGGCGCAAGCGCACACCGGTAACGCCGCTGGTATCGCCTAGCACTTCTTCTAGCACCTGATCGGTGTGCAGCACAATCTGGCCGCTGGCCACTTTTTCTTCTAAGCGTTTGAGCAAAATTTTCTCGGCGCGAAAGCTGGTGCGGCGGTGGATTAAATGCACGGTTTTGGCAATGTTGGCCAAATACAGCGCCTCTTCAACTGCCGTGTTGCCGCCGCCTACCACGGCCACTTCTTGCTTGCGATAGAAAAAACCATCACAGGTAGCGCAAGCCGATACGCCGCGGCCTTTAAACGCCTCTTCTGACGGCAAACCTAAATACTTTGCACTGGCGCCGGTGGCGATGATCAAGGCGTCACAGCTAAATTCGCCGTTATCCCCGCTTAAACGAAACGGCCGCTCGGTTAAGTTCACGCGGTGAATGTGATCAAACACGATGCGGGTATCAAATTTTTCCGCATGGGCTTGCATGCGCGCCATCAGCTCAGGGCCTGTAACATCGCCCGCCTCACCGGGCCAGTTTTCAATTTCGCTGGTGGTGGTGAGCTGGCCGCCTTGCTGCAGGCCGGTGATGAGAACCGGGGCTAAGTTGGCGCGGGCGGCATAGACAGCGGCGGTATAACCGGCGGGGCCTGAACCTAAGATCAGTAACGGGACATGTTGAATAGGGCTCATGGTCTGCTCTCACAAAGAAAAGATGCGCGATGGTAGGGGATTGGCGGCGCGTGGTCAAAGTCGGTTGCAGCGAACTTGGCGCGGATAACGATATTAACCGCTAATAAGTGCGGCATTGACAGAATATGTCACTGTATTTATAAGAGTAATAGCATTATTTACTGCCAAAGGGCATGGAGCTAGAATAAATGATGGACGACAAAGGCAACAGCAAAGAGTTAGATCGCATTGATCGCAACATCTTAAACGAGTTGCAGCGTGACGGACGCATCTCCAACGTCGAGCTATCGAAACGTGTAGGCTTAAGCCCCACCCCGTGTCTTGAGCGGGTGCGTCGGCTCGAGCGGCAAGGCTTTATCGCCGGTTACGCGGCGATTTTAAACCCCCACGCGCTGGACGCCTCTTTGTTGGTGTTTGTTGAGATCACCTTAAATCGCGGCGCGCCGGATGTGTTTGAAGCCTTTAATCTGGCCGTGCAAGGCTTAGAAGAGATCCAAGAGTGTCATTTGGTCTCGGGTGATTTTGATTATCTGTTGAAAACCCGCGTGAGCGATATGTCTGCCTACCGGCGCTTACTGGGAGAAACCTTGCTGCGCTTGCCGGGGGTTAATGACACTCGTACCTATGTGGTGATGGAAGAGGTCAAACAAAGCAGCCGGTTGGTCATAGGCCCTTAGCCCTCGGCGCGCCAGTCCAGTGGCGTAGCAACATCGCCAAGTGGCGCTGCAAAACGCCGCACTGACAAGGCGACAGCGCGCTACGCCTTGGGCCGCTGAGCATGGCGGACAAAAGCTGCCGCCGCGGGGCGGCGCCAGTGATAAAATTGGCCGCAAGGCCACGTGGCGGCTGACAAGCCCCCCCGTTTTCATAGATACTAGGCGCCTTTTGATTTGATCTTGCCGATGTAATCTGTCGTTGATCTTGTATTTGCCATAAAGGAGCCCACGTTTTGGCGCAGAAAAAGTTGTTTACGCCACTGTCTGGAGGCCAGCGGTTGGGGGAGGCACTGTTAATTATTGTCACCTTGCTGGCCGCTTATCTGCTGCTGGCGCTGCTCACTTTTGATCCGCGCGATGCGGGCTGGTCACAAACAAGCTGGCAGGGCGAGATCAAAAACTTAGCCGGCAGCACCGGCGCATGGCTGGCCGATGTGGCGTTTTTTGCCTTTGGCCGCTTGGCCTATTTAATTGGGCCGGTGATGGTGCTAGTGGCGTGGAGTTTGCGCTTTCGTGCCGCACACTTTTTTGCCTTAGATTTTTTCACTCTTGGCCTGCGCTTAAGCGGCGTGATGCTGTTGGGTCTTTCTGGTTTAACTCTCGCGAGCATCAACTTTGACCCGATTGCCCATTTTTCCCCAGGTGGCGCGCTTGGCGATGGCTTAGCCTATTTAATGCTGCCGCAATTTGGCGCGGTGGGCGCCAATTTGCTGCTGCTTTGCGCGCTGGCCGCCGGCGTGACGTTAGTGAGCGGTTGCTCTTGGCTGACCATTGTCGAGCGTGTGGGCGAAGGCGCCTGTTGGTTGTATGCCAGCGCCTTATCATTGCCCCAGCGCTGGCAAGCTTGGCGCGGCGTGCGCGCCCCGCACGCCCCAGACCCGCTGTTTGATGCTGTGCCCAGTGTCTTGCTGGGTGCCAGTCAAGCGCCCTTGCTGCGCTGGCAAGATGAAGCCTTTGATGAGGTGAGCATTGCGCCCCACGCCGCGCTTGCCAGCGATGAATTTAACGACAGCGATCTATTGGCACCGGCCCCGCAACTGGCTACTGCGCCGCAAACCACGGCGATGTTAGCACCGGCGGCTATGCCTAGCTCAGCTGCCGCTATGCCTGCCCCTGCCGGCGTGGCGCTGCCCGATCCTAGCTTGTTAAACGCGCCGAGCGCGCCTAGCGAGCAGGTGCAAAGAGATGAAATCGAGCGCATGGCGCGTTTGTTAGAAGCCAAATTGGCCGATCATAACGTGCGCGGCAAAGTGGTGGCCAGCCAATTAGGGCCGGTGATCGCGCGCTTTACCTTGGAATTGGCCCCAGGCAGCAAAGCCAATAAATTAGCTTTTTTAGCGCAAGATTTAGCGCGGTCGCTCTCTGCGCCGAGCGTGCGCATTGTTGAAATCGCCGCAAAGGCCCCTGCCGCCCCGCGTGAGCTGAATGACGACGCGCTGCCGGCCGCCGTCGTGCCCGCGCGCTTACATATCGAAGTGCCTAATCGCATCCGCCAAAGCGTGCTACTGCGCGCGGTGGTGGAAAGTGACGCTTTTAGCCATGCCCGTGCGCCGCTGAGTTTTATCTTGGGGCAAGACAGTGCCGGCACGGCGGTGGTGGCCAATTTTACCCAGCAACCCCATCTGCTGCTGGCCGGCGATCGCGGTGCGGGCAAAACCTGCGCGCTCAATGCACTGCTAAGTAGCTTATTGTTTAAAACCACGCCGCAGCAATTGCGCTTAATGCTGCTTAATTTTAAGCCGCAAGGCTTGGGCCAATTTGCGACCCTGCCGCATTTGTATGGCGACGTGGTCACCGAACCTAATGCGGGCCTTGATGCGCTGGTTTTTTGTTTGCAAGAAATGGAGCTGCGCTATCAACTGCTGGCGCAGCGCGGCGTACGCAATATTAACGCCTATAACCAAGACCCTCGGGTTAGCCCAGCCGAGCAATTGCCCTCGTTGCTGCTAGTGGTCGATGAACTGGCTAGCCTCATGGCCACTGACCCAAAAGATGTGGAAGCGGCGCTGGTGCGCTTGGCGCAAAGTGGCCACGGTGTGGGCATTCACTTGGTGCTGGCCACTGCACAAGCCACTGACAATGTTCTGACCGGTGTGCTGCTGGCCAATTTCCCTGCGCGCTTGGTCTATCAAATGAAAAATCGTCAAGCGGGGCGTATGCTGCTTGACGATGTCGGTGCCGATGCTCTGCTCGGACAAGCCGATGGCCTGTATCTGGCTGGCGTTGGCGCGGGCGTGCAGCGGATCCATGGCGCCAAAGTCAGTGCGCAAGAGGTGCAAAAGGTCTGCTTGGCTTGGCAGCAAATTTGCGCAGCAGCCGGTGCGCCGGCGGTCGCCAACGAATTAAACCGCAATAGCAGCGCGCTGGACGCCATGCCCGAGCCGCAGGCGCCCGCTCGTGAGATAAGCGCTATGGCGCCAGAGATACCAGCGGCGACCTTAGCCCCCACGCCGGCGGCCGAACTGCCCACCATGCCACAAGCTGCGCCAGCGCCTCGCCCCGCGCCGGTGGCTGATGTGCACTTTTCAACATTTCGCGCCGAGCGTGATTAATACCCAAGGCGCACGTGCGCCTCGATGAGACAGGAACCTGTTATGCAGCGGATGAAAAACATATGTGTGGCCGGCTTGCTGGGGCTGCTTTCGCACACGGCGTTGGCCGATAGCCGCAGCGATCTGCAAGCGGCGCTGGCTAAGGTTGGCCAATTTAGTGCGCAATTTTCGCAGCAAGTTTTTGATAGCCAAGGCAAAAAATTGATCGATGCCAGCGGCACCTTGGCTGTGGCGCGCCCCAATCGCTTTCATTGGCACACCACAGCGCCAGATGAAAGCCTGATCGTGGCCGATGGCCAATCGGTGTGGCTATTTGACCCCTTGCTCGAGCAAGTGACGGTGATGGGGCAAGCGGCCGCGATGCAAAACACGCCGTTGGTGCTCATTGCTGGTAACGACCCCAGCTTATGGCAGCGCTACACCGTAAGTGGTCAAGCGCCGCAGTTTACTTTGACCAGCACAGTAGCCAATGACAATTTGCGCCAATTTACCATTGGCTTTAATGGCCAAGGCCAATTGGCCTCGCTAGAAGTGACCGAGCGCCAAGGCCAGCGTAGCCGCTTTACCTTGTCGGCGGTGGTCAGCCAGCCGGCGCCGCCGGCCGAAAAGTTTCGCTTTGTGCTGCCTAAGGGCGTCACCCTTGATGATCAGCGCTAAGCACAAGGAGCGCGGGTGACCTTACCGTTGGATTTTTCCGCCGATTTTCGTCCACTGGCCGCGCGCATGCGGCCACAAACGTTGGCAGAGTACATCGGACAACGCCATTTACTCGGCGAAGGTAAACCCCTGCGTAAAGCGCTTTTGGCCGGTCATTGTCATTCGATGATCTTGTGGGGGCCACCGGGCACCGGTAAAACTACCTTAGCCGAGCTGATGGCCCATTACTGCCAAGCGCAGGTCGAACGCTTGTCTGCGGTGACCGCTGGGGTCAAAGAGATCCGCGCGGCAATAGATAAAGCCAAAGAAAATCAATGGCGCGGCGTGCGCACCTTGCTGTTTGTGGATGAAGTGCACCGCTTTAATAAAAGCCAGCAAGATACCTTTTTACCCTACATCGAAGATGGCACCGTGATTTTTATCGGTGCGACCACAGAAAATCCCTCGTTTGAACTTAACAATGCCTTGTTATCGCGCGCCCGCGTCTATCTGCTTAAGCGCTTAACCGATAGCGAGGTGGAGCAACTACTGCAGCAAGCCCTCTGTGCCCCGCACGGGTTGGGTGAGGCGCAGCTTCAATTTGCCCCTGACTGTTTAAGCGCGCTGGCGCGCGTGGTCGATGGCGATGGCCGTAAAGCGCTAAATTTTTTAGAGCTGCTCGCCGATATGGCTGAGGCAGATGGCACTGGGCAAAAGTGCATTGATCAGGCGCAGTTGGCCGCAGTGGTGGGCGAGCCGGTGGCGCGCTTTGATAAGCAAGGCGATCTGTTTTATGACCTGATTTCAGCGCTGCACAAATCGGTGCGCGGCTCGGCGCCGGATGCCGCACTCTATTGGTATGCGCGGATTGTGGCCGCCGGCGGCGATCCTTTGTATGTGGCGCGGCGCTTGCTGGCGATTGCTTCCGAAGATGTTGGCAATGCCGATCCGCGTGCTATGCAAGTGGCGCTGGCCGCGTGGGATTGCTTTGAGCGCGTGGGCGCCGCGGAAGGCGAGCGGGCGATAGCGCAAGCTATTGTCTATTTAGCCAGCGCCCCTAAAAGTAATGCGGTGTACACCGCATGGAACGCCGCGCTCACCGATGCCAAAACTTTGCCCGCCTTTGAGGTGCCAGTGCATTTACGCAACGCGCCGACGCGCTTAATGCAAGAATTAGGTTATGGCGCCGCGTATCGCTATGCCCACGATGAACCGGGGGCTTATGCCGCTGGGGAAGTTTATCTGCCAGCGGCGTTGGCTGAAAAACGCTATTACCAGCCGACGGCGCGCGGGTTTGAGCAAAAAATTGGCCAAAAGCTCGACTATTTGGCGCAATTAGATCAGGCGGCGCGTGAGCGCGGCGAATAAATTTAACGCTTAGGTCAGCTTTGCGTATTTTTTGCTCACAAATCAAACAGTTATCGAAAATTGAGCCTGTTCGGGCGCGGGGCGCCTCTGGTACACTGGCAGCAAATCAGCGTGGCGTTGCCCCTGCGCGGTAGGCCAACGGGTTCGGTGTTTAGGTTTAGTAGCTTTGGCTGCGGGCGTGATCTTCGGGCGCGGTTGGCCGAGTATCAGCGGTAGTAACAGCGGTCGCGAGTCTTATTTTTTAATTCAAGTTAAGTAGGTGTGAGATGTTAGATCCAAAATATCTGCGCGGTGACATTGAAGAGGCGGCGCGCCGTCTGGCCGATCGTGGCTATACCTTAGACGTGGCAGCGGTTAATGCCTTAGAAGAGAAGCGCAAAGCCCTGCAAGCGCGCACCCAAGAGCTGCAAGCTGAGCGTAATGCGCGTTCTAAAGCTATTGGTGAAGCGGCCCGCCGTGGTGAAGATGTGGCGCCGTTAAAAGATCAGGTCAGCGCGATTAACGATGAGCTGAAAACCCGCGAAGTGGAGTTAGCGGCACTATTGGTCGAGCTTAAAACCATCAGCGACATGATCCCGAACCTGCCGAGCGACACCACGCCGGTGGGCCGCGATGAGCGCGATAACGTGGAAGTGCGCCGCTGGGGCACGCCGCGGGCGTTTGATTTTGCTGTGCGCGATCACATTGATTTGGGCGAAGCGGCCAAAGGCGTTGATTTTAAAAACGGCGTCAAACTCTCTGGCGCGCGCTTTGTGGTGCTTAAGGGCCAGATTGCCCGCCTGCACCGCGCCCTGGCGCAATTTATGCTGGATCTGCACACTGAGCAGCATGGCTACTTAGAAAGCTATGTGCCTTATTTGGTTAATCCCGATAGCCTGTATGGCACAGGCCAGTTGCCAAAATTCGCAGAAGATCTGTTTCACACCGGCATCAACGGTGAAGGCGATGAAGCTGGCCATGTGCGTAAATTTTCGCTGATCCCAACCTCGGAAGTGCCGCTGACCAATATGGCGCGCGATGAGATCTTTGATGCCAGTGAGTTGCCGTTAAAGCTGACGGCGCACAGCCCTTGCTTCCGTTCTGAAGCGGGCTCTTATGGTCGCGATACCCGCGGCCTTATCCGTATGCACCAATTTGATAAAGTAGAAATGGTGCAATTGGTGCACCCAGAAAAATCGTGGGAAGCGCTGGAAGAGATGTGCGGCCACGCGGAAAAAGTGTTGCAGCTGCTCGGTCTGCCCTATCGCGTGATGGCGCTGTGTACCGGAGACATGGGTTTTTGCGCCGCGAAAACCTACGATTTGGAAGTGTGGCTGCCAGCTCAAGACACCTACCGTGAGATTTCTTCCGTATCGAACTGCACCGATTTCCAAGCGCGCCGTATGCAAGCGCGGGTGCGTATTGATGGCAAGCCGCAGCTGATCCACACCTTAAACGGTTCTGGTTTGGCGGTTGGCCGCACGTTGGTTGCCGTGCTGGAAAACTATCAGCAAGCGGATGGCCGCATCGAGATCCCCGCGGTGCTGGTGCCATACATGGGTGGTTTGACCCATATCGGCTAAACGCGCGCCACGCGCATCGCGTTGCCACGCAGTTAGGCAATCAATCACAGGCCACCTGAATAGGTGGCCTGTGTCATTTGCGGCTATCGGCGGATAGAACTATGAAACCGAACCGGCGCTCGCACTGGTGTGGATGAGCTTAAAGCTGGCGCCTTGGGCAATTAGCGCCGCGCGGTTACTTAATACCAACGGCGAGAGCATCGGGTCTAAGCGCGGGTCATAGTCATAATCGACCTGCAAGCGCTCGAGCGCGTAATGCAGCAGCGGCAAGCGCTGGGTCAGGCGCAGTTGGCCCTCTTGCATCGCGTAGTCGGCCGCAATGATCGCCTGTTGTGCGGGGGCGAGCGCGGGGTTTGGGACAATAATCGCTTCCACATAGGTATTCCAGTCGCGATCTTCGGCGCGGCCGTGGGGCGAGCCATCGAGCAACTCGGGCTCACCGCGCATCCGGCTGAGTACAAAATCTAAATACGCCTGCTGCTTTTCGCAATATGCGCGCACATGCCAGCGAATGCCATCAAACACCAAGGTATGCGGCACAATATTGCGCCCACTCTGCTCGGCCGAGCGCAGCGAGACATAATCCACATCCACCCGCAATTGACTGCGCGCCGCTTGTACTAACGCGCGCACGATTTTGGCATCTATATGCCGACTGGGTACGCCCAAAAATTCGATATGGCCATAGCGCAAATCCATCAGCGGCAGCACAGCGCTGCGGTGTTGTTCTTTAGCCTGCTGTTTTTCTCTGTGCAGCAATAAAAGATACTCATCGACCGTGCCTTCACTAAAACGCGGGCTAAACTCGGGCGTGGGCACATAGCCTTTGAGACTTTTGTCATACACCAAACCGTTGGGCGCGAAGGCATCGAGGTAGAGGTTAATATCGCGCGAGGCTTGCTGGCGGCCGATGTTAAACGCGCTGCACAGGTGATTGGTGGTTAGGCGCCCTTCCCACTGCAAGACGATTTCTAACAGGCGAAAACGTAAGGTCTGATCCCAGGTCAATTCAGGGGTTGGACGGACAGTATTATTCATTTGGTGAGTGTGCTCCAAAATGCGACATGTAAATCTAGCCAGTATGGTTATGTGTACACAGGCTACATATAATCGGTGTGAATTGACCTCAAGTCAAAGGAGAATTACCTATGCTGACCTACTCATTACCAACAGCAGCCGATGCCCATACTCCAGCCCCGTTAGCTATCAACGATCATGCGTCACGGCGCATGCAGCAGCGGGCTATTGGTCTCTTGGCCATTGATCTACTGCTCGATTTTGGCCGCTCTTGCTATCATCGCGGCGGTGAGATGGTGTATTTTGATAAGCACAGCTTTCGCTTTTTGCAAGGCAGGTATCACTTAACGCCGAATGAAACCGATAAACTACGTCACCAGTATCTAGTGCTCAGTGCGGGAGATCTTATCAGCGTTGGGCACAAAACGGCCCACTTTAAACGAGATCGTTCGTAATGCCTGTGCTTCGCCCGCTGTTGTGGTTTTGTTTAAGCGCGGGGCTGGCGCTCGATGCCAGTGCCGCGACCTGTCGCTATCGTCCAGAGATCCTCGATCGGGTGCGCTATCAGTGTGATGATGGCCGCAGTGGCACCTTATCGGCCGATGCCTTAGAGAGCACCCGCGATAGCGGCGATGGCAGCACGTGGCGCCAAGATGCGCTGGGTGCTTGGAGCCGCAGTGACGGTCGCCGCGTGCGCGCGAATGCGCTGGGTGAATACCGCACGCAGCGCAGTGATGGCCGTGATATTACCTGGCGCAAGGATGTGCTCGGTGATTGGCGCGCGTCTGATGGCAGTGTCTGCCGTAAAGAGGTGCTCGGCGTTGTGCGTTGCCGCGGTGAACAGTTGCCGCCGCCGCTATTAAACAAATAGGCCGCTTGGCGGGTAGTGCCAATTAACAAGTTCCGCGGCAGACATTCGGTCTAACGCGGAGCTTGTTGCTTAATTTAATGCTGTTTGGCGGCGAGTCGTGCGTTTAGGCGGCGTTTGCCGCTAGGCGTGCGCGCACCTCATCGAGCGACAAGCCTTTGGCTGCAATCAGTGCCAGCACTTCGTCTAGATCTTCTTCGTGTTTCTCTTGCATCGCTTGCGACAATTCCGCCAGCAACTGCTGCGCTTGGCTGGTGTGCAGGGTTTTAAATTGCTGCAACCGCGCGCGTTTGGATAGTTTGAGCAACTCTTGCACAGGTAACAGGCGCGGTGCGCTGTCTAGCACAGGCTTTACCGGTACATTGGCCGCAATTTGCTGGCTAGCGTGTTCTTCGCTGCGAGGGGGGGGAGGCGCGCCGGCTGGCAGATCTGCCGATTTCGGTGCGGCAGCACTGACTGGCGCAGGCGGAGTGCGGTGATGTTCGGTCACAGGCGCCGTGTTATCGGTTGTTTGCGCCGTTGCGGCCTCGGTATCTGCAAGCGCGCTGGTTAAGCGCTCGGCTACGCTTGGGTCGATGCTGCGCAGCATGTGCGTTTTATGGCCATCTTTGGCGCCCAGCTTTTGCGCCACGCTAGCTTGCTGCAGGCTGCTGATGCCACGCTGCTGCGGCGTCAGTGATTCTTCCACCGAGTGTTGGCTTTTTACTCGCTGCGCACACTGCTGGCTGCTGCGTTTGAGCAATTGGGCGTAAAAGCCCAAGTCCGGCAGCATGAAATTGACGTGTCGGCTGATCTCTTCACTCACCGCGCGTCGCTCGGCGCGGGTTAATTGGCCTAAGCGGCAAGGGCCGCGCAGCCCTTCATCGAGGGCGGCACTGATCAATGCGCGGCGAAACGGCATTATTTCAAAAACAGATCCTAGGGTTAAGACCATAGCGCGCTCCTTGTCTTTTAAAGCACTAAGTTGGCTGCGAAAATTGCGAATAATGTGGGCGATTAATTTGTTGCGTTGCTGTGGGCAAGGGCCGGCCTTGGCGGGCGGTGGCGCCATTGTGGGCACTTCGCTCACCTGCTCGGCATCGCGCAATTGCCCGCGCACTTTGGATAAAAAGTTATCTTTGCTGCGCCGATCCGACGGGGTCGCGCTGGTAAACAGCGGCTTGGCGAGCCCTTCTATCATCACTTTTAAATGGTTGTTTTGCGCTTTTTCATAAAAAAACGCGCGGGAACCGAGGATTTTTGTCAGCGCGTCCACAATATCTTTTTGATATTTAGACAAAGCGCGATCATTGATAGACAGCATGGGGTTAACTTGATTTAAGTCATTAGAGTTAATTCTATCAGTAATGACTAGATAATCCTAAAGCTTAATTGCACAGGATGGGGGGAAACTACGCGGGCAATATGGCGGATATGGCGCAGTAGGTGGCTTGGGCGGTGCCAAACCACCTACTGCGTAAAGTCGATGCGTTAGCCGTTGGCTGGCACATCGCGTGCGGGGGCGTGGGTGGCGGTTGAGCTTAGTGCCTGGGGGCTGGCAGGTAGCAGCACATTAAGCAGCATAGCGGTCAGGCCGCCGGTGGCCACGCCAAACGAGAACACGCTTTTTACCAGTTCCGGCATATGCTGCAGGACTTCCGGCACTTGCGCTACACCAAGGCCCATTGCCAGTGAAATAGCCAAGATCAGCAATGCGCGCCGATCCAGCGCTTGGCGGGCAATAATGCGCACCCCAGCAGCGGCAATAGTGCCAAACATCACGATGGTCGCACCGCCGAGCACGGGCTCGGGGATCTGTTGCATCACACTGCCAATGGCGGGAATTAAGCCCAGCAGCATTAATAAGCCGGCAATAAACAAGCCGATATAGCGGCTAGCCACGCCGGTGAGCTGAATAACGCCGTTATTTTGGCTAAAGGTCGACATCGGAAACGTGGCGCACAGCGCCGCGAGCATCGAGTTCACGCCATCGGCAAGCACGCCGCCTTTAATCCGCGCCATGTACACAGGCCCACTGACCGGCTCGCCCGAGACATCGGAGGTTGCGGTCATATCGCCAATCGCTTCGAGCGCAGTGACTAAAAAAATCACGCACAGCGGCACAAACAGCGCCCAGTCAAAGCCCAAGCCATATTTAAACGGCACGGGAAGCTCTAACCAGCGACCACTGATGCGCGGCGCGCTGGTATAGCCCAGCAGCAGCGCCAGCGCATAGCCAGCTAACATAGCGATAAAAATAGCCGACAGTCGCAGCCACGGGTTTTGGCTGCGTTGCAGCAGCACAATTAGGGTAAGCACAAACAGCGAAATCAACAGGTGCTGATGGCTGGCAAAGCTGCCGTCTTGCAAGGCGGCATAGCCGCCGCCCATGCTGATCAAACCCACTTTTATTAAAGTTAAGCCAATGAGCAGCACCACAATTCCCGTGACCAGAGGGGTGATCACTTTTTGTACCCAATGCAGGCAGCGGCTGAGCAGCACCATGGTCAGCGCCGCCACAAGCAAGGTGCCAAACAGCGTGCCGAGCAGAGTTTCTGTTGGCACGGCCGCCTGTTTTAGCGCCAAGCCGGAGGCAATAATGGGGCCCAAAAAGTTAAAACTGGTGCCCTGCACCGATAACAGCCCTGAGCCTAAGGGGCCAAAGCGGCGCGTTTGAATAAACGAGGCCACGCCGGACATCAATAGCGACATCGATACGATATACGCCGTGTCTGCCGCCGGCAGGCCGAGTGCATTGGCAATGATCAGCGGCGGTGTGATGATGGCGACAAACATGGCTAGCATATGCTGCAGCGCGGCAAACAGTGTGTGCGGCAAGGGCGGCTTGGCATGTAAGCCATAGATCAACTCATGGGCCGAGGTAGGCGGTGAATTGGGCGGGCAAGCGTTTGCTTTCTTATCAGCGGCAGTAGCCATTGCGTGTCATCCGTGGCGAAGGGGAAGAAGCGATAAAATTGGCGGCTATTGTAATGACGGGGGAAAAAATGGCCAGCGAAAAATGCAAACGTTTGCGCGCCGTGTTCTTTGCCGCGCGCGCAGCGTTTGGATCATAACGTCGCTCGGCGGCGCGTTGCAGCGGGCATAGTGCCGCAGTGGTATCAAACATAGGGTCATGCAAAACAGAGGCAGGAAAAAATCAGGCGGGATAACACGGTGGGCAACGGGCGCCACAAAAACAAACACCGGCACAAGGCCGGTGGTTTGTTTAATACTGGGGTGGCTGATGGGGCTCGAACCCACGACAACCGGAATCACAATCCGGGACTCTACCAACTGAGCTACAGCCACCACAAATTTGTTACCCTCTTGCTGGCATAGCAAGATGGCACGCCCTACAGGATTCGAACCTGTGACCCACGGCTTAGAAGGCCGTTGCTCTATCCGACTGAGCTAAGGGCGCAAAATTAACCGAGCAATTCGATTAATTGAACATGGTCGGTGATAAAGGATTCGAACCTTTGACCCTCTGGTCCCAAACCAGATGCGCTACCGGACTGCGCTAATCACCGAAAGTTGTTAGTTACGCTGTGTGTCGCCATGCGGCCACAGACAGGTAAGCAACGGGCGGTGATGTTAGCCAACGGCGCGGCCTAGCGTCAAAGCATTTTTACTAAAAGCCGCCTGTTTGCGCAAAAATTGCGCGGTCGATGGCAAAACGGCGTCAAAGCGTGGCGGCAGCGCACTGCTTGCGGGCTTGCGCATGAAAAAAATGGCAAACTGCCTTGCCGCGCGCGGGCTCGTTGCGAAGTGACTTAAGCGCCAGTACTTATACCGGTGTTCATGCTAGGACTTAAACACAGGCACTTAAGTGCGGGCACTTAAGTCACGTACACGTCAGCCATCGCGCCTAAACGCACTCGTACTTAAGCCCACACGTAGTTAAGCCAAATGGCCGTTACGCGCGGCGAGCTAAATGCAACAGCAATAATGGATGAGGTGATATGACGGCAAGGATCTTAGATGGCCAAGCATTGGCGGCCAAGCACTTACAGGCCGTGCAAGCGGCAGTCACGCAATTGACCCAGCGCGGCGCCCGTGCGCCCTGTTTAGCCGTGCTGCAAGTGGGGGAAAATGCGGCATCGAGTGTTTATGTGGCGCGCAAAACCCGTGCGTGCGCTGAGGTTGGCATCACCTCGCGCACCGTGGCGCTGCCCGAGCGCGTGACGCAGGCTGCGCTAGCGCAGCAAATCGCATTGCTAAATGCCGATACCGGTGTGGATGGCATTTTGCTGCAGTTGCCGCTGCCACCGGCGCTTGACAGCCAAGCGCTGCTGGCAGCCGTGGATCCGCGCAAAGATGTGGATGGTTTTCACCCCACCAATTTAGGCGCGTTGTTATCCCGCGCGCCGCGCGTGCATCCGTGCACGCCTAAAGGCGTTATGGCGCTATTGGCAAGCACCAGCGTCGATTTAGTCGGCCTAAAAGCAGTAATCGTTGGCGCTTCGACCAT
The DNA here is from genome assembly GCA_051658125.1 of Aeromonas sp. Lineage (GTDB taxonomy): Bacteria > Pseudomonadota > Gammaproteobacteria > Enterobacterales > Aeromonadaceae > Aeromonas. Next base: position 41,914 of record JBOFMA010000079.1, on the reverse strand, counting down.
TGTCGGTCGCCCGTTATTGTTTGAGTTAACCCACGCCGGTTGCACGGTGACGCTGTGCCACTCGCGCACGCGGGATGTAGCCGCGGAAATTGCTCAGGCGGATATTGTGGTGGCTGCGCTGGGTCAAGCCGAGTTTGTGCAAGGGGCGTGGTTAAAATCTGGCGCGATCGTGATTGATGTCGGCATTAATCGTTTGGCCGATGGTCGGTTGGTGGGGGATGTGGATTTTGCCAGTGCGAAAGCGGTGGCCAGTTTTATTACTCCGGTACCAGGCGGGGTCGGGCCGATGACCGTGGCTTGTTTACTGGAAAATACCCTAAGCGCTTATGTCGTCGCGCAGGCGAAAGAGCCGGTATGAGTGGCGCCAGCGCAAGGCTGTTGGGCGGGCGTTATGGCGCGTGTGAGGCAAGTACAGCGGTGGCGCGCGGCAAGACAAATAAGCCGGTGCGAGCACCGGCTTATTTTGCGCAAAGGGCAGGAAAGTGGACCTCTCTGCGCCCGCGCGTTATTGCACTGCGGTCTCTGCCGGGACAATCAGCGAAGCGTGCTGGCCTTTCGGGCCTTGCAGCAACTCAAACTGGACTGGCTGGCCTGCTTTTAAGGTCTTGTAGCCATCCATTTGAATAGTGGAGTAGTGAGCGAAGATGTCGTCACCACCTTCTTGTGGGCAGATAAAGCCAAATCCCTTGGCGTTGTTAAACCACTTTACAGTGCCAGTAGCCATGCATGCACATCCTTTTATTGATTACTACGCGCCTTAACTTAAGTCGTTAAAGCAGTTCCTTTTGCGCGAGGCTGAGTTAAACAGCGTGAGCCCGCGCATGCCTTACCAATCTAGTGAAAGTATTATTTGAGTCAATAGCTTGTTAATAACCGTTGTGATCGGCTTAACAACTCCGTAAACATATTGGTGTGTCGAGCAGTCACATCGTCGACACCTTGTTGGGTAACCATTTGCTTATGAATATGAAAACAGCAGGACAAGCCACCACCCAATCGCAGGCGCGCAGCGCGCAAGCCGTGCAACCGCCAGCTATGTTCCAAGTCATTATCAACAATGATGACTATACGCCGATGGAATTTGTGGTAGAGGTATTACAACGTTTTTTTGCCATGTCGGTCGAGAAGGCGACCGAGGTGATGCTTAGTGTGCACTACAGTGGTAAAGGGATTTGCGGGGTGTACACCTGTGAAATTGCAGAAACCAAGGTCGCGCAGGTCAATCAACATGCGCGACATCACCAACATCCCTTGCTGTGTGCCATGGAAAAGGTGTGATGGGGATGGGCCCATGCGTGGGCTAGGGACAACTTTGGGGAGGTGCCCATGTTAAATAAAGAGTTAGAGCTCACTTTAAATGCGGCGTTTAAGTTTGCCCGCGAGGCGCGCCACGAATTTATGACTGTCGAGCATCTGTTGCTCGCTTTATTAGAAAACAGTGCGGCCAGTGAGGCGCTCAGCGCCTGTGGCGTCGAGTTAGACGCGCTGCGCACAGAATTGACGCAATTTATTTTGCAAACCACGCCGCTGCTGCCTGAAACCGATCAAGATCGGGAAACGCAGCCGACGCTGGGGTTTCAGCGCGTGCTGCAACGCGCGGTGTTTCATGTGCAATCGTCGGGTAACAGCGAAGTCAACGGCGCCAACGTGCTGGTGGCGATTTTCAGCGAGCAAGAGTCGCAAGCGGCTTATTTTTTGAAAAAAGCCGATATTAGCCGCTTAGATGTGGTGAATTTTCTCTCCCACGGCGTGCACAAAGAGAGCAAAACCGATGCCAGTGCGGCGCCAGATGGCGACGATGATGGCAGTAGCAATGCACTAGAGCACTTTGTGACTAATCTAAATCAGCAAGTGCTAGAAGGGCGCATTGACCCTTTGATTGGCCGTGATGCTGAACTTAATCGCACCATCCAAGTACTGTGCCGCCGCCGAAAAAATAATCCGTTACTTGTGGGTGAAGCAGGCGTGGGTAAAACCGCGATCGCCGAGGGCTTGGCCTATCGCATCGTGAAAGGTGATGTGCCAGAAGTGATTAGCGATCATGTGATCTATTCGCTGGATTTAGGCTCACTTTTGGCAGGTACCAAATACCGCGGCGATTTTGAAAAACGCCTAAAAGCGCTGCTGAAACAATTAGAGCGAACCGAAGGGGCGATTTTATTTATCGATGAAATCCACACCATCATTGGCGCCGGCGCGGCCTCTGGCGGGCAACTGGATGCGGCCAATTTGATCAAGCCGCTGCTGTCAAACGGCTTGCTGCGCTGCGTGGGCTCGACGACTTACCAAGAATTTGCCCAGATCTTTGAAAAAGATCGCGCATTGGCGCGGCGCTTTCAAAAAATTGATGTGGTCGAGCCGAGCCTTGATGATACCACGCGCATTTTGCTTGGACTCAAAAGCCGCTATGAAGCGCACCACGGCGTGCGTTACACCGCCAAGGCCATTCGCGCGGCGGTGCAATTGGCGGCCAAATACATTAATGATCGCCATTTGCCGGATAAAGCCATCGATGTGATTGATGAGGCGGGCGCCAGCCAGCGCTTGCTGCCGGTGAGTAAGCGCAAAAAAGTGATCAATGTGGCCGAAATTGAGGCCATTGTGGCGAAAATTGCGCGCATTCCAGAGCAATCGGTATCGGCCTCTGATAAAGAGATCTTAAAAAATCTGGAGCGCAATTTAAAAATGGTCGTGTTTGGCCAAGATCAGGCCATCACCGTACTGACTGATGCGATCCGGCTATCACGCTCGGGCCTTGGCAGCGAGCATCGGCCGGTGGGCAGCTTCTTGTTTGCCGGCCCCACGGGCGTGGGTAAAACCGAAGTTACGCAACAATTGGGCAAGGCGCTGGGCATTGAGATGCTGCGCTTTGATATGTCGGAATACATGGAGCGGCACACCGTTTCGCGCTTAATTGGCGCGCCACCGGGCTATGTGGGCTTTGAGCAAGGTGGTTTGCTCACCGATGCCGTGATTAAAAATCCGCATTCGGTGGTGCTGCTTGATGAAATTGAAAAAGCTCACCCCGATGTGTTTAACCTGTTGCTGCAAGTGATGGATAACGGCACCTTGACCGATAACAACGGCCGCAAAGCTGATTTTCGCAATGTGATTTTGGTGCTGACCACCAACGCCGGCGTGCAAGAAACGCAGCGCAAATCCATTGGCTTTCAGCAGCAGGACTTAAGCACCGATGCCATGGCGGTGATCAACAAAACCTTTAGTCCGGAGTTTCGTAATCGGCTAGATAATATCATTTGGTTTAACCACCTCGATATGGCGGTAATTTACCAAGTGGTGGATAAGTTTATTGTTGAGCTGCAAGTGCAGCTGGATGCCAAAGGCGTTTCGCTGGAAGTGAGCCAAGCGGTGCGGCACTGGCTGGCAGAAAAAGGCTACGATCGGGCGATGGGCGCGCGGCCGATGGCACGAGTCATTCAAGAGCAGCTGAAAAAGCCATTGGCCAATGAAATCTTATTTGGCGCCTTGGTTGATGGCGGCAGCGTGAAAGTGGAGCTGGCCGGCGAAAGCTTAGATTTTGCCTATCAGGTGCCTGTTGCGGCGCTATCGCATTAAACGTCAGCGCTAAGCGCTTAAATTTGTGGCGATAAACAAGGGGAGCATCGGCTCCCCTTGTTGTTGCTAGCGGCTAGCTGCCGGTATTAGAAGCTATAGCGCCACGACAGGCCGGTGTAGTAGCCGGCATAGTCTTGGGCCAAGTCACCTAAGTTGTCGCTTTGTCCATCCCACAAGAAATCAGCATCTTGATAGGACTCAAAGCCCAGATCCCAGCGTACGGCATGGGCAGGGGTCAACTGGTACGTGGCGTGGCCTTCCAAGCGGTGCTGCTTGCTGGTGACATCGGAGTACTCAACGCCTGCGCTGGTGTTGTTCTCACCACGGCCATAAGCAAAGGAATAGTCCAGACCTAACACCAGTGGCAGATCGAAAGCGCCTTTATGCGACAGACCTGTGCCGATGGTTAGGATCGCATCCTTTACCTCGGTGTGATAAGGCGCCCAACCCGGTTGTTTATGGTTAGCATGAGCCTGCTTCGAATCGATCCACTGGTAGTTGGTGAAGAGGTTAGCGGTAAAGTGCTCGCCTAGTTGCTGATGCAAACTGAGATCGATCCCTTTATCGCTCGCCTCACTGCGTCCGATATTACCTTCACGGTAATTATCGTGCGCCCACCACGCTTCAAACTGTGCATTTAAGTTTTCACTCACTTGGTAAGCAAGATCGCCGCGCAGTTCGGTGCGGTCACGACTGGCTAGGTAGTATTGACGCAAGGTGGGTTCACCTGCGACATCATTTTGCCAGTCGCTGCCGCCACGCTCGCTGTAGGAGGCTTTTGCTCCTACCTGCCAATCACCGGCCGGACGATAGCGCCCCTTCACATAGAAAATGTGCTCATCGGTATCGCGGCGATCTACTCCACCTTCGCGCTGATCAGCGCGATAGTCGTAACCTCCGCTCATCTTTAGCGCACGGCTCACGCGATAATCCGCGGCTACCCCAGCTTTTTGGCGGGTGCGATTTTGGGCTTCGCGTACTTTTCCAATAAGGGCATAGCGATCTGAATCATCTTGTCGATCGCGGTGCTCAAGATTGGCGCGCAATGTCAGGTCACGGTCAATTCGCGCTAGCCACTTCGCATCGGCGTGGAAAGTATTGATCTCACCATCAAAACCGTTTTGGAGCACTGGGGTATTTGGGAAGGCAGCAAAGCTAACCTCAGAGGTTGCGCGACTACTCAGCACGCGGCCACTGAAGTGGTGCATGCCCCACTGATATTGGCCAGACAAGCTCAACTGATGGAAGTCATTGTCTGGCTCATAGGCCATCGCATTCTCATAACCACTCTTACCAAAGTAGAGTGCAGTTTCGTTATTGCGATAGAGCGATCCTTGATAACCCAGATCGACCAACCACCCTTCACCTAAATAGCTCACACCACTTTTCACTAATGTAGTGGTGGCGTCATCGATCGGCTTAGGTAAAAAACCCGGCAAATAACCAACGCCTGGGATGCTGGGACGATAGATCCCTAATGTTGCCTCTTTCTTTTGATAAGAGAACTCCGCATACGGTCGCCATGGGCTTTTTGAGGTATAGGCCACGGCACCGGTTAAGGTTTTGCGCAGCGTCTCTTTCTCAAAGCGCGCCAAGGCATCACCCTCTACATGGGGATTATCCGCCGCTGGATAGATAGAAAGCGCTTTATCGGTCCAGTAGAAGGGTGACTCACGATAGCCGAGCTTCACGCGCAGGCCATCGTAATAACCCTGCTCGGTCGCGAGGCTAAAACGTGCCAAGCCGAGATTATCCACCTTCACCTTGCCGTAGCGCGAACCTTCACCTTGCAGATCCAAATCGGCACTAAGACTGCCCATCAGCCCAGCATTGTGGTGCGCTGGCACCCAGTTTTGAAAGCGGGTGGTATCCTCACCATTGCTGTAACCGGCGCCAAGGGTTACATCCCCTGACCAACCGGTGGGTTGCTGGCACTCATTACACGACCAGCGTGCGGTTTTTGCCTCTTGTGCGCCGGTTAAGGCGTAGCTGGTAACAGCTTGTGACTCGGCCGCTTGTGCACTAAACGCAGCAAGCAGTGAGAGCCAAAGAGTTGAGTATTTCATAACCGCTCTCCTTAGTTGCGCAGGAATTGGCCTTTAGGGTGATTACTGCCGTGTACTTGGGTATGGCAGTTCAGGCAACTGCCGCCGCGTAGTTTCAGATCGTTTTCAGGTATCTGCACATTCGCGTGGGGCGTGGCATGACACTCTTGGCACAACTGCGGCACGCGCTTAGTTAACAGCGACTGATTCACCGAGCCATGTGGGTTGTGGCACAGGGCGCAGTTATCGCTCACCGGCTCATGCTCCCACAAAAAGGGGCCGCGTTTTTCTGCGTGACAGTCATAGCAGCTCTCATTGACCGATGCTTGCTTTAAGCTGGCCTCGTTCAGCGATTGGTGCGGGTTGTGGCAACTGGTGCAGGTGACATCGCCCGACTGCATTGGGTGGCTGGTGCGCTTATGCAGATCCGATTTTTGCTCCGCATGACAGCTGGTACACGTTTGCGCTTGTAGCTTCTCGTCCATCACTGGATCCACCTTTTGGTGCAAGCTGTGGCAACTGGTGCACGCCACATCTTCAATCGCATGCTCACTGGCGTGCCAACCCACGCGCTTGGCATCGGTGTGGCAAGAGAGACAGACCGAATTTTGCTTTTCGACAGGTACGGCAGAATCTTTACCGAAGGTGATCATCGGGGCGCGGGTTTGCCCTTTACGCGGTTTGCGCGCGTGATCGCCAACCGGGCCGTGGCAGGCTTCACATTGGCGGTCATTCATCGGGCCATTCGCGTTGCCGAGATTGCCATGTACGTTGTGAAAGATGCCGGTGGCGGGTTTTTCAGAGGCGTCATCGTGACACTTTAGGCAGGTATCTGCGCCTTTGGGGGAGTATTTGCCATCGATGAACTTTTCATCTAAGGCGTGCTCCACCGCTAAACGCGGATCGATGTCGCTGACAGGTGTCGCATCAGTTTGGGCGAGGGCGGGCCACGCACTTACCGCTAACACACTCGCGAGCAACCATTGCGGTGTTCTTATTTTCATAGGTTGTCCTTAGTTGTCCGTCGGAAATAGCTAAAACTGACGGGCAAGAAAAAAAGCTCAGGGGCGAGCCCCTGAGCTATTAGGCATTACTTTTTGAATTTATAAATGCGGTGCATTTCATCAACACCGGATACCCCACCGGCTGCGTGACACTCCGCACACTGTTCACGGCCCGTAGCCTCTTCAGGCGTCGCTGCCCCAAACACGGCTCCCTTATCTTGCATATGGCTTGCCCAACTATCGCCTTCTGCAGGGTTATTTGGATCAACTAAGCCTAACGCTGATTGAAGGTGGCAACTTGAGCAAACCACTAACGTCGGGCTATAGAAGCCTTCTACGCCATCAGCATTCTTCGCCAGTGATGGCTTAGTATTCTTCTGGTTAGGCAAGTTGATCTGGCTGCTAGTGTGGCAAGCTGTACAGTTGGCACTGTTACCTGGGTAAGCGTTCTTAGTTGCATCATGCTTAGAACCTACCGCATGGTAAGAGTGCACATGGTACTTCAGATCGCCAGGAATACCGGAATAGAACGAGCTGCGGGTGCCGTTGTGGCAACTGGTGCACTGGGCAAAGTCGTTCACAGCATGAATAATGCCTTCGGCATGGAAGTTCGCCGTATCACTGTGGCAGCTCTCACAGCCCGCCATATCGGCGCCGACTTTAAGCTTAAACTCACCTTGGGCATTGCCGGTGGTGTCAAAATAGGCGGTCGGGGCTTTAATCGGAGCTAATGACGCGCCTTGGTTATCGCACGCCAGTAAATCGCCCGCGGCGTAGGTGCCATCGCGTGCATCTTTACGTGCCACACAAACGCGCAGTCCATCCACGGTGGCGGCTAAGGTGCCTTCCACGTTGTCGCCGAGTGCGGTACGGCAGACAAATTTGCCACCACCTAAGGCTTCGCAGCTCTTGGCATCAAAGGCAATTTTGTTTTTGGAATAGCCCACTTCAAAGCCTTGGCCTTTATCCCAGTTCAGCAGCAGGTTGAACTTAGCGCCTGAGACAAATTGCGTCGCTTCGCTCAAGCTTTGCGCTGGCTCGCCGTTATTGCTCACGCTAAAGGCCACTTCTGCGTTCGGCGTGCTGTAGCGCACCTCATCAAAGGTCAGCTTAAATTTAGCGGCGGCTTGCTGCTCATAGCTCATGCGACCTAAGTGGGCACCAAAAGCTGCTTTATTATCATCTTTGGCCGCCGAGTGGCAGGTTGAACACTCTTTGCCGGCGATGCCAATTTTGCTGTCGATGTGGCTGACAAATCCGCTGGTGGTTGAGGCATCCGCGTGGCAAGCCCCACAAGGCTTCTCTTGGCTATGCAGCCACAGATCGGCATTTTGCAGCTTATCGGTTTCTGGCTTGTGGCACGTATCACAGTTGCGCGCATCTTGTGGATAGTGCGGCACATCTTTGGTATCTGCACTATCTAAGTTGCCATGCTTTTTGTGCACGATAGTCGCCAAGCTCCGACGGCTGCTATCAGGGTTACTTTCGTTGTGACAAGAGGCACACACTCGAACATCATAACCATAGCTACCACTGTGCTTGATCGGTTTGTCCATGTGGCAGTCAGTACAACTACTGTTATCCATGAGGTTGCGCGTTTTTGAGAAGTTTAATGCTTCAGGATCTGCCGCATCATAAGTCCAGCTCGGTGTCGCATTAGCATCAGTTGGGATCCAATTGTTGACCAAGGTGACTGTTTGCTTGGTTGTATCCACAAATTGGATGATCAAGCTAACGCGATATTGCGTTGGGTCTTTAAGACTAATGATACTGTTATTATGTACTGAGTCTGCAGGGTAAGGATCCGTTACATTTTTTACATCAGTAGCGAAGGTATAACTGAAGGTGCCGTTTGCAAGTTGCTCATAAGTACCTTTATCTGAAGTTGCTTTACCGCTACTGCTGTAGACAAAAGCTTTCCAAAAACTAGGGTCGCCGGATACAGGGTTACGGCCTGGCATCAACTTAACCAGCGTCGCACTAACAGATGCAATTTCAACCGCACTCGCATCGAAGGTCGCATTACCTAAACTGAAATTAACTGTCGTTGAACCCTCTGCAGAGAAATCCGGTGCAGCAACAGCAATATCAGTCGGTGCAACAGTTATTTTAGGATTATTATCGGGATCTACTCCGGCTGGAGGGGGAGGCGTTGGTACTGTTGGTCCATTGTCACCTCCACTAGGCGGGGTTTTATCATCACCGCCGCCACCACCGCCACAACCGGCGAGGGCCAGCGTCATTGCGGCCAACCAAATCTTCCAAGGTTTCATGTGTTCATCCTTTGCGGTGACCTAACTCCTCCGTTTGTGATGGCGCGCTCCTATTCCTGAAGCTGTCGCCCCTCACAATATTTGAGCTAGGTCAAAGTTTTCCCAAAAAGTAAAAAAATAGGGGTCATTTGAAAACCCGCAATAGTATAAAGGATATTCAATATTGATTGGAATGTTATATATTCCGTACTATTGATCTAGTTCGCAAAAATGCAGACTGATCATTTATTAGTTTAATTAGTCATTTTAAATACGATGTTTAGTTGTTTATTGCACGAGGGACGAAAAATGAACAATATTTTTAAGCAAAGCATGCTCGGTTCAGCACTGCTACTGTGCGCAGCCGGCGCACAAGCCGATATCGCTCCCCTTGTGGAGTCATGCAATGCTTGCCATGGTGCGCAAGGGGTAAGTCAGCATACGGATATTCCGACGATAGCCGGTTTGGCCCAAAGTAATTTGGCTGATCAAATGCGTGCGTACTTAGATGGCCGTCCTGCAAAAACGGTCAATCATGTCAGTGGTGATACCAGTAAAAAAGGCAATATGACCGAGGCGGTAAAAGCCTTAAGTGAAGAGCAAATCGATGCGTTGGCCGAGCACTATTCGGCGCTGCCGTTTAAAGCGCTGGCGCAGCCGTTTGATGCCGCGCTCGCTGCCACCGGTAAAGCGCTGCATGAGAGCGCCGATTGCAAAAAGTGCCACACCGAAGGCGGTTCATTGGCAGAAGATGAAGCCTCGATTTTGGCCGGCCAGCCGAAAGGTTATCTGCTGACCACCTTGGACCAGATCAAAGCCGGTGAGCTGAGTTACGATGAAAAAATGGATAAAGCGATTAAAGCGATGAGCGAGGCGGACTTAAAAGCCTTGGCTGAGTATTACGCCAGCCAGCAGTAAATCGCGGTGATGAAAAAAAGGCGCACGGTTGCGCCTTTTGTGCTTTGCAAATGGGGTGAAAAATGAAGCGGTTAAGCCACTGGTTTGCGCTAGTGATGTTGTTGATAGCAAGCGGCACACCTGCTTTTGCCATCGGTACGGTGGCGGCAAAAGCGGTGAATGCCATTGCCCCTGCGCCAGATGAGGCGCAGGAGCTGGCTAAGCGGCTAAAAAAATTGCAGGCCGAGCAAAAGTCGGCGAAAAAATTTGCCAAATGTGACAAATGCCACGATGAAGGCAGTGAGCTCATGCAGGGCAAACACAGCCAAGTGCACAACCCGAATAATGGGGATGCGATTGCCTGTAGCAATTGCCACGGCCAGCCGTCAGCGGCGCACAGAAAGCAGCGCAAAAAGCCGGTGGATGTGATGCGCTTTGGCGCCTCGCCCTACAGCGCGAGCGCACAAAACAGCCTTTGCTTTAGCTGCCATGCGCCCAAAGCGCTGCAAAGCGCTTTCTGGGCGCACGATGTGCATGTGCTAAAAACCAGCTGTAGCAATTGCCACAATTTGCATTCGTCTGAGGCGGCTGGCGTTAAGCGCACCGATAAACAGCGTGCGGCCTTGTGCGTTGAGTGCCACAGCCAATTGCCAGAACATAAAGCCAAGGCGGCCAGTACTGGCACCTAAGGTTAAGTGAAGTAACTTGCTCGGTGAGCGAGACAAAAACAGCGCCGCGCAGTTTGCCGGCGCTTTTTTATGGACGCAAGTGGCGAGTGGGCACGCCGCGATGGTGGCGCTGCGGTTTAATTTGTTTCCGGCAACCTATGCATGCGGCGGCACAAGGTGGCGATGGCGCGCGGCGTGTCGGGGCTAAAGCGCTCAATCAGGCTAAGATCGACGTAGCGCAGCTGCTGGTTTTTCACCGCGCTGAGCTGTGGCCACGCGCGCCAGTGGCTTAAATCGCTGTGCGGCGGCGCGAGGATCAGCGCCGGCGCACTGATTAATACGGACTCGAGATTAACCTGCGGGTAGGGCGCGCGGTGCGCAGCCATGATGTTGTCGCCCGCGCACAGGGCCAGCGCTTGGCCAACCCAGCTTTGGCCGTTAACGCTAGTCAGCGGTACCGGCCAGGCTTGATAAAACAGTCGCACCGGCGGGCGCGCTTGGTAAGTGGCGCGTAGGACTTGGAGCTGGGCGCTAAAGTTGGCGGCTACGCGCTTAGCGGCGGCCTCACGGCCAAGGCGTGCGCCGAGCGCGAGGATCTCGCGGTTAAAATCGGCGAACTGTTTTGGCTCCGAGTAAAAGGTCGGCAAATTAAATGCCCGCAGCGGCGCTGTCACACCCCAGTGCGGGTTTTGCCATGCCAAGATAAGGTCGGGTGATAGTTGCAGCACCGCTTCTGCCTGCACGCTGCGGTAATTGGCCACCACCGGCAGATGTAAGCGGGGAAATAGCGCCTGAGAGGCGCTATCGGTGGCGATCAGTTGCGACGCTGCGCCAAGCGCCAGCACCCATTCGGTCAGGTGCGGGCTTAGGCTAACCACCCGTTGGGCGGGCGCGGCCCAAAGCGGTGACAGGTGAAGGCTTCCGGCTAGCGCCACGAGCAGGCAGCCTAAGCACCGGTGGCGAGTGACACTTACGCCAGATTGCACCGGCGTGGGCGGGCGATTACGCCCTTGGCTTAAGCACACCGCCAGCGGGCCTCACAGCAGATAGGTCCAAGCCAAGCTAAAGGGCAAGGCACCAATTAGCCAGAAAAACACCACATAGGTAAAAAAGCTCAACACCTGTTTGGGGCTGTCGCTGTGCGGCGTCTGCCCCGAACCAATCAGTGGCCAGCGCGCTTGGGTGGCGTAATCGCGCGCGCCGCCAAAACGCAGTTTGAACTCTTCCGCCAGCAGCGCCAGCAAGACGCCATTGGCTGGATTCGGCCAGTTCACGCCGCTGCGCATGGCGGCGCCTAATTGGCGTAAATGGGCCAATTGCAGCGGCAGGCTGAGCATAAACACCGTCGGCGTGCACAAGGCCAGATAAAAGGCGCACGGATAGCTGCCAAAATACTTAAAGCGTTTGAGCTTTAAATTCAGCGCCAAATTCACCACTTGGATAAAGCGCCACAGTAGGGCCCCTTGAATACCAAGCAGCGCGTAGCCCAGCATAGGGCCGGCCCATTGGCCGACTAAACGCAAAGTGAGGCTTTCAGTGAGTGCTTTGGCCAGTGCCGGCGCGTCAAACTCGCTACAATCGCGGCGAATAAATTGGCGCGCATTTAAGCGTGCTAGCGGCAGCAGGGCGGGATTTTTTAAGCTTTGGCCAATCGAGGCCATGTCGCTTAAGCTGCGCCCTTCAAGCAGCAGGACGAGAAATAACAGATCAAACAGCTCGCCACTGGGCGCTAAGTGGCGCAGCAAGGCGACCAGCAAGGCGCTGGGGAGCCAGAGGGCAATCAGAATAAACGCCCCGGTAAATTGCTGGCGCTTAATCGAATGTTTGGGGTTGTGCAGGCGGCGGCCGAGCACGCCTAACGGCGCGGCCAGTGCGCTTAACTGCCAACTGGCGGGGCGAGGAAATAGGCGCTCGATAGCTACGGCGAGCAGCAAAATGGCTGCCCAAGGGACAGCCACGGTCGATACGTGCATCATGGATTTATAACAGGGTTAGCAGTTTAACGATAACTTGCGCAGAGTGTTTGCCTGCCACCTCGATAAAGGCGTCAAACGAGGCAACTTGCTCTTTGCCGGCAATATCCGACATAGCGCGCACGACCAAATAAGGCACGGCAAACATGTGGCACACTTGGCCAATGGCTGCGCCTTCCATTTCCACCGCCATTACTTGTGGGAACTGCTCACGCACGCGCGCAATGGCGCTCGGGTCGCACATAAATTGATCGCCCGTGCAGATAAGGCCCACTTTAGTTTGCTGCTCGCCTTGCGCGGCAACGGCGTGCTCAGCCGCAGCGATTAGCTTGGCATCGCAGGCAAAGGCCGCGGGCTGCTGCGCCATCTGGCCGATTTCATAGCCAAATGCGGTCACATCGCAGTCGTGAAAGCGCATTTCATTGGCAATCACCACATCACCAATCGACAGCGCTTGATCAAAGCCGCCGGCAGAGCCGGTGTTGATCACACAATCAGGCGCAAATTTTTCCAGCAGCAGGGTGGTGGCTACGCTAGCGGCCACTTTGCCTATGCCAGAGCGGGTTAAGATCACCTCGTGCGCGCCCAATTGGCCGTGATAAAACTCGCAGCCGCCTAAGCGCAAGGTGGTGGCTTGACTCAGTTGCGCGCGCAGCAGCGCTACTTCTTGCTCCATTGCACCAATAATACCGATCTTCATGCGTGATCCTTGTTAACAATCCCGTAGGCTAAAATCAAAAAAAAACCGGCGAGGCGCCGGTTTTTCTTACAGAGCAATAACACCGTGCCCAGCCCGCGCCTAGGCGCGTTAGCGTAAAGCGACCAAGGCGTTACTTAGCTAAAGACTCTGGCAAATCTTCACGGATGTGGCCGAGCATATCTTTTAACACGCGTGCGTTGGCCACCACGACGTTACCCGATTGCTCATAGTTATGGCCACCGACGAAATCGGTCATGATGGCACCGGCTTCTTTGGCAATCAGTTCACCGGCGGTGGTTGACCATGGCTTTAAGCCAATCTCAAAATAGCCATCCACGCGACCGGCCGCCACATAGGCCAGATCAAGCGCTGGGCAACCGCCACGACGTAAATCGGTGCTGACCATAAACAGGCGCAGGAAGATTTTTAAGTAAGCTTCAGTTTGATGCTTTTGCGCCACAGGGAAACCGGTGGCCAGCACAGTACCGGACAGGTCACGTGCCTTGCCCACACGCACACGGTAGCCGTTCAACTGCGCGCCGCTGCCGCGGGTAGCGGTGAAGAGTTCATCACGAATAGGGTCGTAGATTACCGCTTGCTCGGTTTTACCCTTAACACGCAAAGCGATAGAGATAGCGAAGTGCGGCAGGCCTTTAATGAAGTTAGCCGTGCCATCCAGTGGGTCGATGATCCATTGATAATCCGGGTGGGTACCGGCGATCTCACCTGACTCTTCGGCCAAAATGCCGTGCTCAGGGTAAGACTTTTTAAGGGTGTGAATAATGGTCGCTTCGGCTTCGCGGTCAACGTTGGTGACAAAGTTGTTGCTACCTTTTTGGATAACTTCGATGTTCTCAGGTTGAGCAAACGCTTTAACCACAACTTGACCGGCGCTGCGCGCTGCGCGCACGGCAATATTCAGCATTGGATGCATATCAATTCACCACTGGATGTTAAAGAACGAGGAAAAAAAGAGGCGACATCTTACCAGCTCACAAGGAGATGGCAAGCGGCGCCTGGATTTTTACGGTTTTATCACGGCGCTTAAAGCCAGATGGCTGCGCGCCGCTGCAAAGAGGATCCCCAGAAATGCCGTTGCCAGTTTGGGCCCTTGAACCGTGGGTTCAAGGCGGTGATCTAATCGGGCCTTAGGCTTCTCGAACTAGCGAGCCTGCACACCGGTAACAGAGCTAGACCACCTGGGGGATGAAATTATCGGCTCGGGGACATCAACCGGCTGACAAACACCCTAGGGAAATTTAAAACAGTTATATGGCCTCGCTGCCAGCCGAGGGCTCAATGTCAGTTGCGAGGCGTTTACCTAAGCGATTTTCATACATGTCGGCCGTATTGAGCGCGACTTCGATGGTATGTTGCAACGATTTTATCCGCAGATCCATTGCTTCGCCAAACAGGGCGTTTTTTTCGCGTTCAAGGCACAATTCATGGCAAAAATTGAGGGCCGCTAACACGGCTAACTGCTCATTGGTTGAGGTTTTGGTGCTAGAACGCAACGACACTAAGCGATCATTGACTTCGCCCGCTGCCGCGTAAAGCGCATCCTCCTGACCTTTGGGACAGGATACCTTGTAGTTACGTCCTAAGATGACGATGTCTACGACCTCGATAGTCATTACTTCCTCAATACAGCCGGCCAGACGGGTCAATTTACTGGCCGCGACTATATAGGGCTGCGGGTGAAGTTTCAAGGCCTCGCTGGCCGTTAATCGCTAACGGTGCTAGGATTTGTGACTAATAATGTTGTAAATACACAAAAAATTAAACGGATCTGCTAATGACTCAGCCAATTGCTCCCGATTATGCCACCCTTTCCCTTGCCTTTAGCACGCATGAACTGATGGCCAGCGCCACGGAAGCGCATGGAGTGCTGTGTGGCCTGATCTGCGGCGGTATCGCGCTGGATGATAAAAGCTGGCGCCAGCCTTTTAACGACTTGATTAATGATGGTTCTGCGCCGCCCGCGGCACTAAAACCTCTGCTAGAGCAAACCTATCAGCGCATCGTGGCCGATCTGGTGGCGCAAAAAGGCGTTAGCGTGTTGCTGCCTAATGACGATGCACCGTTAGATGAGCGCTTAGATGCCTTTGTTGATTGGTCACAAGCGTTTTTGGCCGGCTTTGGCGTTGCGGCGCAAGAGTTGTCCCATGCCAGTGAAGACTTGCAAGAGATGATCCACGACATTGCCAGCATCACCCAGGTGGCGGCGGAATTTGATCAAGAAGACAGCGAAAACGAAGCGGCATTTTGGGTGCTGTATGAGCATGTGCGCTTAGGCGCCATGATGGCGTTTGAAGAATTTGCTAAAACGCCGCCGCGTGAGCATCCGCACAGCGTGCTGCACTGATGCGCGTTATGTTACGCATAACGCGCTAAGCGGCGCGACCGATAATGTTTCCTCCCTCACCAGTGCCTTCCCGCGCTGCGGCTTTTGCGCCCCGCACGAGCGCGGATGAAGATACTGCCTCGCCCACGCAGGCGGACGTCGTCATTGTTGGTGGCGGATTGTGTGGCAGCGTGCTGGCATTGATGCTGGCAAGTTTGCGCCGCGCCGATGGACAAGCGCTACGCATTGCCCTGCTAGAAGCCGATGACGCCAGCACCGCGGCGCCAACGACCTTTGATCGGCGAGCGATTGCGCTTAATGCCGGCAGCGTGGCGCTGTTGCAGCGCTATGCACTGTGGCCCCTGTTTGCCCCCCGCGCCTGCCCAATTGAAACGATCCATATCAGTCAGGTCGGGCAGTGGGGGCAAACGCAACTGGTGGCCGCCGAGCAAAATTTGCCGGCCTTTGGCTATGTGGTTGAACTCGCGGCGGTGGGGGAAAGGCTGCGCCAAGCACTAGCGGCCTGCCCGCACATTATGCCGCTGGCGCCGGCCCGTGTTACAAACTTAAGCATGACCACTGGCGGACTGATGGCGCAGTTGGCGCAAGGCGGTGCCGTGCAGGGTGCCTTGCTCGTAAGTAGTGACGGGCCGGCCAGTGTGGCGGCGCGGCACTGGCAATTGGGCGCCCAGTGTTACGATCCGGCGCAGCAGGCACTGATCGCCACCGTGCGCTGCCAATCTGGGCTTAACGGCCGAGCATTCGAGCGCTTTACCCGCGCGGGCCCGCTGGCATTGTTGCCACTCGATGCGCAGCATGCCTCGCTGGTTTGGTGCATGGCGCCGGCGCAAGCGAGCCAGTTACTGGCGGCCAGTGATAGCGAGTTTTTAGCCGCGCTGCAGGCGGCCTTTGGCTGGCGCGCCGGTAAATTTATCGCCATCAGCGGCCGCGCCAGCTATCCGCTAAAAACGCAAGTGCACGAATACCCCGTGGCGCCGCGCACCGTGTTGGTGGGCAATGCCGCGCACAGTTTGCACCCCGTGGCTGGGCAAGGCTTTAATCTGGGCTTGCGCGATATCGCCGAGCTCACTGCCTGTTTAGCGCCCGTGGTGGGGCAAGGCGGCGATGTGGGCGCGGCGGATGTGCTGGCAACGTATTGGCAGCGGCGACAAGCCGATCAGCGCGGCATCACGCAGCTAACTAACGCCAGCGTGAGCCTATTTGTGCAAGACAGCGTGCCACTGGCGTGGGCACGCAGTGCCGGTTTGGCCGCCGTGGGCGGCTCGGCGTGGTTAGCCGCGGCACTGGTGGCGCCGCTGGCGTTTGGTATGGGCCCGCGTCACTAGCTGCGCTTTGGCACACACTTACACAGGGATAAAGATGCAACTAGAACAAGCTGATGTGGTGATTGTAGGTGGCAATCTGGTGGGATTAACGCTGGCCTTGGCGCTGGCTGACAGCGCGCTGCGGGTGCTGGTGATTGATAACGCCCCCGCGCCTTGCACGCTGGCCGAGTTAGATGCCGCTGCGCGCCCACCGGCGGCCAGAGTGAGCGCGCTGAATTTAGCCAGCCAGCAGTTATTGGAAAATTTGGGGGTGTGGCCGGCGCTCGCGCACAGGCGTAGCCAAACCTTTAGCGCCATCGAGGCGTGGGAAAAAGATAGCTTTGGCGCACTTGAATTTGCCAGTAGCGAAATCCATGCCGCGCATTTGGGCACCTTGGTGGAAAATCCGCGGGTGCAAGCGGCCTTGTATGCGGCGCTTAGCGCGGCCAGCAATGTGCAGCTGCGCTTTGCTGGCGCGGTGCAAGACGTCAATTTCAGCCGGCAAGGGGCACTATTGCAACTGGCCGAGCAGCAGTTTATCAACGCGGCACTGGTCGTAGCGGCCGATGGCGCCCACTCGTGGCTGCGCCAACAGGCGGCGGTGCCGCAGCTCAGTTGGGATTATGGTCAGCACGCGGTGACCGCGACTGTCATGACCGAGCTGCCCCACGGCAACGTGGCGCGGCAGATCTTTAGCCCGGGCGGTGTGTTGGCGTTTTTGCCGCTGTGGCAGCCGCAGTTGTGCTCCATTGTCTGGTCGCTAAGTCCTGCCTTGGCTGCCACGCATGTGAGCTGTGATGACGCGCAGTTTAACCGCGCGCTGACCGCCGCGTTTGATGCTCGGTTGGGCTTATGCGAGGTGCAAGGTGCGCGCTTACAGCATCCGCTAACCGCGCGTTATAGCCGCGATTTTGTGCGCGAGCGCTTGGTGCTCATTGGTGATGCCGCCCACACCGTGCATCCACTGGCGGGGCAAGGCGCCAACTTAGGCCTGCTGGATGCCGCGGCGCTGGCGCAGACCGTGCAGGCACTGGCCAAGGCCGGCCAAGACATTGGTTTACCGGCGCATTTACGCTCATTTGAGCGCTGGCGCAAAGCCGAAGCGGTACAAATGCTCGCGGCGATGGAAGCGATCAAGCAGACCTTTACGCCTAGTGCGCTTTTGCCTAAAGCCCTGCGCGGCGTCGGCATGCAGGTGCTGAGTAGGGCCACTCCATTAAAACGTGACCTATTACGCTATGCCTGTGGCCTAGCCGGCGATCTGCCCCAGCTCGCCTGCCCGCCAGCGCGTGGCCGTTAGCCACCATGGCTCGTTGGGCGCTTTAGCCCGTTAACCGCGCGGCGAGATAAATGGCTGCCCGATCAGTGAGCTGCCGATAAGTTAACGGCGCAATAAATAAAACGCCGCCCGAAACAAATGTCTCGGGCGGCGTTTTATTTATTGGCAAATCGCATCAGCGATCGGCTCACACGGCGCACTTAGGCCAGTGGCAAGCGCTCGGCATGCACCGTGATGTCGGGATCGCTAAAGGCGCGCTGCGCTGCAATTAACTGCAACTCATAGGCATTGGCCAAGAAGGTGGCTTTGAGCACGGCATCGACCGCTGCATTCATCCGCTCAAAGGCGGTGACCGCATCAAAACCCAGCTGCAAGTTGGCCAGCATCAAGGCGCTGATCAGATCGCCCACGCCGACCGGCTGGCGGGCAAAGTCATACAGGGGGCGATGAATAAGAAAATCCCCGACGGGCGTGGCTAGCAGCATTTCAAAGCGCGCGCTATCGTGCGCCGCACGGCCCAAATGCTTAACCAGCACCATCTTGACCCCGCGGGTCAGCAAACTGTGCGCCGCCGCGCGAGCTTCATCTAAGCTGGCCAGCGGCGCGCCGCCGCATAAGGTTTCTAATTCAAGTAAATTAGGCGCAAGCATATCGGCCATTGGCAGTGCGTGCTGGCATAGAAATTCCATCACGCCCGGCGCCACAATGCAGCCTTTTTCTGGGTGGCCCATGACCGGATCGCAAAAGTAAATGGCGTTGGGGTTGGCCGCTTTCACCGCAGTGACCACCCGCAAGATCTCATCGCCTTGCTCAGCTGAGCCTAAATAACCGCTCAACACCGCATCACACTGGCTAAGCACCGCAATGCCCTCAAGCCCGCTGAGCAGCGCGCTGATATGCCCCGCCGGCATAGGCATGCCTTGCCAACCTTGCGCATATTGGGTGTGGTTAGAAAATTGCACGGTATTAACCGGCCACACTTCAACCCCCGCGCGGCGCATCGGGAACACGGCGGCGCTGTTACCGGCGCAACCAAACACCACATGGGATTGAATCGAAAGGATCCGTTGCATAAAACACCTATTGAGCTGAGCTGAAAATAACTGCGCTGATCTGCGCCGCGGGTTGGTTGCTGTTTAGGGCAAACGCAACAGGTGGCGCAAGAAGGTCGGGAAGTGGTGGCCGTGATGTTCGAGCAGTTTTGGGAACATCGAAATCGGCGTCATACCGGGGAAGGTGTTGATTTCATTGAGTAAAATCTCGCCCTCGTCGGTTAAGAAAAAGTCCACGCGCGATAGATGAGTCAAATTGAGCTGCTTAAAGGCTTTAAGCGCGTAGTGATGAATCGCCTCGGCCTGCTCAGGGGTCAGATCGGCGGCGCGCAGCGCGGTTTCGCTGTGGCTGCTGGCGCTGTATTTTTCCTCAAAGCTATAAAAGCGATCGGTTGGCACGCAGATCTCACCGGGATAGGTTGCCACGATTTCATCGCCGTATTGATATACCGCTACTTCTAATTCGCGTGGGCGCACGGCTTTTTCAATCAGCACTTGCTCTGAATAGCCAAACGCATCTTTGATGGCTTGCAGCAGTTCGGTTTCATTGCTGGCGCTGTAGCAGCCCACAGAAGAGCCTTGGCTGGCCGCTTTAATAAACACCTTACCCCATTCGGCCAGTGCGGCTTTCGCTTGGCTAAGCGCGGCGGCATTTTGCTCGGTTAAGAACAGATACGGGGTATTAGGAATGCCCAGCGCCGTTAGCCAGAGCTTAGTGCTGATCTTGTTAAAGCAAATTTTGCTCGCTTCGGCACGGCAGCCCAAATACGGCAGGCCGGCGAGCTCTAAAAAGGATTGCAGATCGCCGGTTTCCCCAGGAAAACCGTGGATGCAGGGGATGACGAAATCCACCGGCCGCGCCACGCTGTCAAACGAAAGCAAGCGATCTAAGCCCAATTTGCACTCGCGGCCATCTTTGCTCAGCCAGCGATCTTTAAACATCTCCACCCGCGTTACTTCCACTTCGGGCAGCAGCGCCAGTTGGCTCTCTAAGTAGTTGGCACTGCGCAGTGACACATCGTGTTCGGCGCCGCCGCCGCCACAGAGCAATAAAACGTGTAAGGTTTTCATAACAATCCTTCGGTTGCGGGAACAGGGGCGGGGCTAAAGCGAAAAAAGTGATTAAAAATCAAGCCATTGCTTTACACACCGTCAATGCGCCGAGTGTAGCAAGGGAGCTTTGCGTTTGTCAGCCAGAAGGCGTCAGATCGAGTGCTTGGCCTATCAATGCTGCGCTGGGCGGCCGCTTTTGCTATATTGCCCGCATTTGCTTGCGGCCACGCCGCCTTTGAGCGCTTTGCGCGGAGTTTTGCCCGTTTATGCCCACTCAGTTGCCTCCATCTCCTGCTCCCTCTTTTGGTGAGTTAGGTTTATCGCCGCACATTTTGCGCGCAGTAAAAGAACTCGGCTACCAAACCCCAACCCCGATCCAAGCCCAAGCTATTCCGGCGATTTTGCACGGTCACGATGTACTCGGCGGCGCACAAACCGGCACGGGCAAAACGGCGGGCTTTACCTTGCCGATGCTGCAGCAACTGCTGGCTAACCATGGCCGTAGCCGCCGGCAAGTGCGGGCGCTGATCTTAGCGCCAACCCGCGAACTGGCGGCGCAAGTGGGTGAAAGCGTGACGAAATACGCGCATCACTTGCCGTTTCGTACCCTGATTGCCTATGGCGGCGTGAGCATTAAGCCCAATTTAGACGCGCTAAAACTGGGCGTAGATATATTGGTGGCGACCCCAGGCCGCGTGCTGGACTTACTCACGCAAGGCGCGCTGTCACTGGCGGCGCTGGAAGTGCTGGTACTCGATGAAGCGGACCGCATGCTAGATATGGGCTTTATCGTCGATATTCGCCGCATCATGAAAGCGTTGCCCGAGCAGCGCCAAACCTTGCTGTTTTCTGCCACGTTCTCGTCAGAAATCAAGGCGCTGGCCGATGATTTGCTCAATAGCCCCGTGCTGGTGGAAGTCGATCGCAGTAACCGCACCGCCGAAAAAGTGGCGCAGCGCATCATCATGGTTGATCGTGAACGTCGTCGTGAACTGCTGTCGCACATGATTGGCCGTGAAAATTGGCAGCGCGTATTAGTGTTTGTGCGTACCAAACAAATTGCCGACCGTTTGGCTAGTCAATTGAATAAAGATGGCCTCGAAACCCAAGCCATTCACGGCGATAAGAGCCAAGGGGCGCGCAACCGTGCGCTGCAAGATTTTCGTGACGGCGCGGTGCGCGTGCTGGTGGCGACCGATATCGCCGCGCGCGGATTGGATATCAGCGATTTGCCGCACGTGGTCAACTTTGAACTGCCACAGCAAGCAGATGATTACATCCATCGCATTGGCCGCACCGGCCGCGCCGGTAAAGGCGGCGTAGCTATCTCGTTAGTTAGTCAAGATGAGCGCAGCCAACTGCAAGCCATTGAGCAGTTAATTGGCGAACAACTCGCCGTTGAAGTGCTGGCAGATTATCCATTAAGCAAAAAGCCTACGCGACAAACTTTGCCTGGCAGCAAACCGGTACAAAACCCACCCCGGCAACGGGGCCAAGCGGCCGCTGGCGCTGGCAAAGGCAACGCTAAAACCGATGAGAAAAAGCCGCGTGCTAAAGCCAGTGAGGGCGGCAAGCCCGCCCCTGCGCGCAAGCGGGAGGTGCAAGGCACCGATACCGGTTTTGCTCCGCTGCGTCGTTTGCCCAAAACCGCGCGCGACAGCTATGTGGATGATGACGAATAAGCCGAGCAGCTAACGCGGGGCTCGCGTCACCCCAACCTACGTGGCAATCGAAATGGTAGGTTGGGGTGAGTTTGCGAACACCAACTTATGCGGTGACAGCAAAACGGGAAGCCAGTGGCTTCCCGTTTTTATATGCGGCTTTTTATACTTGGCCGCTGGTTTAGGTGCCCGTGAGGGCGCTTAGCGCTCCCAGTACACCTCTTCAAGTGAGTCTTCTTTTTCAGGCAGGCCGCGTGATAAGCGTGGGCTGCTTTGCGCCAGCACTTCGTAGCTGACGCGGTTGGCGTATTTACATACCTGTGCGAGCGAAGAATAGGTCAAAAACTCACCGATGTGCTTGGCCGAGTTGGGCACATTCATGCGGTGATAGCTGTTAGCGACCATATCGTGCAGCACGGCCGACAGCGCACCATCACCGGCACCGTTGGTGTTTTTGATCTTCTCCGGCCCGCCCATGTAAGGCGAAATGTGCGAGTAGATGCGCATCGGCTTGCGGCAGCGGTTGCGCGCCATTGGTCGGCTAAATTCATACAGGTTGAATTCTGGAATAACGCCTGGCAGCAAGGTGTGGCTGGTTTCGCGCTTGTAGTCTTCATCGGTGTAGCTGGCCATATACAGACCCACAGGTCCGGCGGTGCACAGCACCATATCCGCCCAGTCGAGCGCTTTATCGGCGGCGGCCAGCGGATCGGTCAGACCCGTTAGCGCTTGGCCTTCATCTTCATTCATCGCCAGTACCGCTACGTTTTCGGCGATAAAATCGCGCCACCACTGCGGGTTTTGCTCAATCACAAAGCGCGTGCCCAAGGTCAGCACCACTGGCACATTGGCTTCGCGGGCATAACGCACCGCGGCCATCGCCGCCTCTTTCATCGGGTCGCCATCATCACCACGGACTAAATAGGCGGTGATCACCAAGGCCGAGGCGCCTTTGATGACCTCTTCTGGGATGTGCGCCACATCGAGCTGGTTCATCTTGCCGGCGTTGATGCCAAAGCTGCGCTCGCCACACTCGCTGATAAAGGTAAAGCAGCGACCGATGGGGCCATCGACCGGTTGCAGATAATCTAAGTTGACCCGCGACGAGGTGTTACATAGATAGCGGTAGGCGTAGCAGCCGATCTCGATATCTTGGCTCATCACGCCGAGCAAAATCGAGTGGGCATCCGCCAGCACTGAGTAGTTGTGCAGGGTGTTGCCGATGGTGCCGCCGGCAAACTCGCTCACCACCATGTCGTTGGCTTTGAGCTCGGTATAAATCGCTTCGGCCACTTCATCGCTGATCACCACCGAATGGCCTTTGCTTAAGCCATAACGGGTTAAGAACGCTTCATCCACATGGGCTTCAATGTCTACCAAGGTTTGATCAATGCCGACCACATAGGCTTTGTTTAACTCGCCAAGTTGCAGTGGCTGCGCGATTAAAGGATCGCGACGGTCGACAGGGAAATAGTGCTTAGATTTACGCTGGCCGGGAAATTTCATCGTGTGGATGCTCGAAATTACGCTAATAAAAGAGGCGGCGAGTTTAGCAAACTCGCCGCCTAAATTGCAGCTTTGCCTGCGCCTTTAATCCGCGGCGCTGGCCGGGGCAGCGTCGGTTGACACGTTTTGCCCATCTTGGGCTATGCGACTGGCCACCGCGCCAGTTTGGCGTTTATATTTGGCGCTCGCCCGCAGGTTATATGGCCGCGCTGCCGGTGATGTCATGCGCTCAAAATTAAGCGCGCCAATGGTCATTTGCGGCTTTAAGGCCAACGGCAATTTACCGCCATTATAAAATTCCAGCACGATGCGCCCTGACCAACCGGGATCGATGCGGTGCGCGGTGGCGTGCACCATCAGGCCTAAGCGCGCCAGTGAAGAGCGGCCATCGAGCCAGCCAACAATATGCGCCGGTAGCGTGACCGACTCATAGGTGACGGCTAAGGCAAATTGGCCGGGATGCAGGTAAAACAGCTCCCCTTCTGGAATGTGGATCTCTTCGCTCATTACCCGCTCAATCGCGGCGGCCACCGCGCTACTTTCACCGCTTAAATCAATAAACGGCGCGCTGTGCTCGCGAAACACGCGAAATTCATGGCCTAAGCGCACATCTACGCTGACGCCACTGATGCGTTCACGTTCTGGGCGTGGGCTGATGCTGATCACGCCTTGGTCTAGGTGCTGTTCAATATCGGTGTCGGAGAGACGCATAATCATCCTTGCTGGGTGTGTGCTGGCGGCAGATAAAAATAAAGCCAGACACAGGGTCTGGCTTGGCGGTATTAACCCACTAACAAGTGGCGAATACGGGCTTTTAGCATATCAATGGCGATGCGGTTTTTGCCGCCGCGCGGCACGATCACATCGGCGTATTGTTTCGATGGGTCGATAAATTGCAAAAACATCGGGCGCACGGTCTGCTGGTACTGTTTTAATACCGACTCCATGGTGCGGCCGCGGTCTTGCACATCGCGCACTAAGCGGCGAATAAGGCAGATATCCAGCGGCGTATCCATAAAGATGGAAGCACCCATCAATTCACGCAAGCGGCGATCAGTGAGCAGCAAGATGCCTTCGAGGATAATCACGCGGCGCGGCGCAAAGGCCAGCGTGGCGCTCAGACGTGTGTGCTCGGTATAAGAGTATTGCGGGATGGCAACCGCCTCACCCTTAGCTAATTTTTCTAGATGTTCGACCAATAAACTGTGATCCATTGCATTAGGATGGTCGTAGTTGGTCTTCACCCGCTCTTCCATGGTCAGGTGGGATTGATCCTTGTAATAGCAATCTTCTGAAATCACCCCAATTTGTTCGGCACCAAGTTCTGCCACGAGCTCTTCATAAATAGTTTGCGCAATCAGACTTTTACCAGACGCCGACGCGCCCGCAATGCCGATAATGACGCAAGAGTGTTGTGGTTGTGACATGTAAAAATACCCAATAAGAAGAGAGGTGAGATAGCGTTAAACCGAGCCAGTATAGGGGGATTAATAAGCTATGCCCACCATGAAAGTTTCGCCGACGATTTAAGTGGCGATAAATGCACCAATTTAGCCGCTACTAAATGCTAAATTGCCGCTTTAGCTATAAATATGGCGTGGCTGGGTGGCCCGCGGCTAGGCAGTGAATGGTAACTTCGGGTAACATGGCAGCTAATTTTTATGACAAAGCGAAGATAACATCATGGCTACCTCTGCTCGTACCTTATTGGTCACCTGTGCCCTGCCTTACGCCAATGGATCCATTCATTTGGGCCATATGCTAGAGCATATTCAAGCCGACATTTGGGTGCGTTATCAGCGCCTGCAAGGCCATCAGGCTTACTTTATTTGCGCTGACGATGCCCACGGCACGCCGATCATGCTCAAAGCGCAGCAATTAGGTATTACGCCCGAGGAGATGATTGCGGCGGTATCCGATGAGCACCAAGCAGATTTCGCCGGCTTTAATATCAGCTTTGATAATTATCACTCGACGCATAGCGCAGAAAACCGTGAATTAGCTGAGCTGATCTATGGCCGCTTAAAAGCCAGTGGCTATATTAAATCGCGTACCATTAGCCAACTCTTTGATCCAGAAAAAGCGATGTTTTTACCCGATCGCTTTGTAAAAGGCACTTGCCCGAAATGTAAAGCGGCCGATCAATATGGCGATAACTGCGATGCTTGTGGCGCGACCTACAGCACCACCGAGTTAATTGCGCCCAAATCGGCGGTGTCTGGTGCGACGCCGGTGATGAAAGACTCCGAACATTTCTTTTTTGACTTGCCGCAATTTGAGCAAATGCTCAAGCAATGGACCCACTCGGGCGCCTTGCAAGAAGAGATGGCCAATAAATTAGGCGAGTGGTTTACCTCTGGCCTGCAACAGTGGGATATAACCCGCGATGCGCCTTATTTTGGCTTTGAAATTCCCGATGCGCCGGGCAAATATTTTTATGTGTGGCTCGATGCGCCTATTGGCTACATGGGCTCATTTAAAAATTTCTGCGCCAAGCGCCCAGATATCGACTTTGATGCATTCTGGCATAAAGAGGCCAGCACCGAGTTGTATCATTTTATTGGCAAAGATATTGTCTATTTCCACTCACTGTTTTGGCCAGCGATGCTCGAAGGCGCCGGTTTTAGAAAGCCAACGAAAGTCTGTGTGCACGGTTATGTCACCGTTAATGGCGCAAAAATGTCGAAATCCAAGGGCACCTTTATTAAGGCCTCGACCTATTTGCAGCATTTAGATCCCGAGTGCTTGCGCTATTACTATGCGGCTAAACTCAACAGCCGAATTGATGATTTAGATTTAAATCTCGATGACTTTGTCGCCCGCGTTAACAGCGATGTGGTGAATAAATTAGTTAACTTAGCCTCGCGGAATGCCGGTTTTATTGCCAAACGCTTTAATGGCCAATTAGCGAATAAGTGCGCAGAACCAGCGCTGTATCAGCAATTTGTCGCCGCGCGCACATCCATTAGCGAAGCTTATGAGAGCCGCGAATTTAGCCGCGCGATCCGGGAAATCATGGCACTGGCCGATATCGCCAACCGTTATGTAGATGAAAAAGCGCCGTGGGTATTGGCTAAACAAGAAGGTCAAGACGCCGAGTTGCAAGCGGTCTGCTCGCTGGGGATTAACTTATTCCGTGTGTTGATGGCGTATTTGAAGCCGGTCATGCCGCAGTTATGCGCGCGCGCGGAAGGCTTTTTAAATGAAACCTTCGACTGGGCCAAGCTTGATACGCCGTTATTAGATCACGCAGTTGCGCCATTTAAAGCGCTGTTCTCACGCATTGAACCGGCCAACGTTGCCGCCATGATTGAAGCGTCGAAAGAGGATTTAGCCGCGGAAATGGCACCGAAAATTAGCGGTCCGTTGGCCGATGATCCGATCAGCGACACCATTAGTTATGATGATTTTGCCAAAATTGATCTGCGTGTTGCGCTGATCAAACATGCCGAAGGCGTGCCGGAGGCAGATAAATTATTAAAGCTGCAATTAGATTTAGGCGGTGAAACGCGGCAAGTCTTTGCTGGCATTAAATCGGCTTATCAGCCGGAAGATCTGCAAGGCAAATTAACCGTGATGGTAGCCAATTTAGCGCCGCGCAAAATGCGCTTTGGTTTGTCAGAAGGCATGGTATTAGCCGCAGGCCCTGGTGGTGATGAGCTGTTTATTTTAGAGCCGCACGCGGGGGCAAAACCGGGCATGCGCGTTAAATAAACGCTCATTGCACAAAATTCATTCTAGTAAAGAGAGGCTGCGGCCTCTCTTTTTTATCGGTCAAGAAAGCGCTTTCAGTTAAAATAACGCTAAATGGGGTGGGTGAAATGTGAGCTAGATCGCCTATTGGCTGGGCAAGTTTCTTTACTATGAAAGAGATGAACACAAACTTGGCGAGTTGTTGGCTAAAAACAGCCCGTCAATTTACGTCTGCCATGCTAAAAATAAGGATGTGTTATGGCGAGCAAGAAAAAGCCCCCACAAGTACAAACACTGGATAAAGCCCAGCTAAAAGCCAATATTGTGCGCCACCTGCGCTCCACCTTGGGTACTAGTGAAGAGAAAGCCTCGAATGAAGCGTGGTGGAAAGCCACTGCCGCCGCGATTAATGAGCTGGTCTATGAGCGCTTAACTTGCACTCAGCAAACCCATTTAAAACAAGATACCCGCGCGATTCATTACCTGTCGGCTGAATTTTTAATGGGCCGCTTAACTAGTAATAACTTGCATAATTTATCGCTCTATCGCGTGTGTGAAGAGGCGCTAGATGAGCTGGGGATTAATTTAACCGATCTTTGCGAGCAAGAGCCGGATATGGCGCTGGGTAATGGCGGTTTGGGCCGTTTGGCAGCGTGCTTTATTGACTCGCTGGCGACCTTAAATTATCCCGCGGTCGGTTATGGTATTCATTATGAGCACGGTTTATTTCGCCAAGAGATCCAAGATGGGCGACAAATTGAGCGGCCCGATAGCTGGCGCGAATATGGCAACCCATGGGAAATTTGCCGGCCAGAATCCGTGCAAGAAATTCCACTCTACGGCTATGTGGAAACCCAGTTTTGCGCCAATGGTGGCCTGAAAAAAGTTTGGCACCCCGCGCGTAAAATTAAAGGCGTGCCATGGGATATTCCGGTGGTCGGCTTTGGCGCGCAAACGGTCAATATTTTGCGCTTGTGGGAATCACGCGCCTCGGAATTTTTTGATTGGGATGTGTTTAATGCAGGCGGTTATATCGATTCGCAAAGCGAAAAAGCCCAAGCAGAAACCATTTCCAAAGTACTGTATCCCAACGATGACACCGAAGCGGGTAAAGAATTGCGCTTAATTCAGCAATACTTTTTCTGCGCTTGCTCAATTAAAGACATCATGCGCCGCTATAAGCGGGTGCATGGCAGCGATTTTAGCCAATTTAGCGCGCAAATTGCGGTGCAGCTAAATGACACCCACCCTGCGGTGGCTATTCCTGAGTTAATGCGCATCTTAATTGATGACGAAGCGTTAAGCTGGGATCAAGCGTGGCATATTAGCTATCAAGTGTTTTCTTATACCAACCACACCTTGCTGCCTGAAGCGCTGGAAAAATGGACCGTGAGTCTGTTTGAACGCGTCTTGCCGCGCCATTTAGAAATTATTTATGAGATCAACAACCGCTTTTTAACCGACGAGGTGGAGAAAAAGTGGCCAGGGGATAACGCGATTAAAGCCAAATTGTCGATCATTGAAGAGGGCGATGTGCGCCGCGTGCGCATGGGCAACTTATCGGTGATTGGCTCGAGCAAAGTGAATGGCGTAGCGCAAATTCATAGCCAACTAGTCAAAGATGATCTGTTTCCTGAATTTAACGCGCTGTGGCCAAATAAAATTTGCAACGTCACCAATGGTGTTACGCCGCGGCGCTGGTTGCTGGCCTGTAACCCAGAATTAGCCGAGCTATATAATGAAGTGGTGGGTAAAGATTGGCCGCTGCATTTAGACAAGCTCAGTGCTGTTAGCAAAATGGCGGAAGACAAGGCGTTTCAAAAGCAGTTTATGCGCATTAAACAGCGCAATAAACAGCGTTTAGCGGCGGTGATCAAACAAGAAACCGGCATTGAAGTGAGCAGCGAAGCGATCTTTGATGTGCAAATTAAGCGCCTGCATGAATACAAACGCCAGCAATTGAATCTAATTCATATCATGGCGCTGTATCGCCGCCTGCTTACCGATCCGAATTTGGCTATGCAACCACGGGTGTTTATTTTCGGCTCCAAAGCCGCGCCTGGCTATTATTTGGCCAAAGAGATCATCTATGCGATTAACTGCGTGGCCAAACGTATCAATAACGATGAGCGCATTGGCGGCAAATTAAAAGTCGTGTTTATGCCCAATTATCGGGTGAGCTTGGCAGAAAAACTCATTCCTGCTGCGGATGTATCGGAGCAAATTTCCACCGCCGGTTATGAAGCCTCCGGCACCGGTAATATGAAAATGGCCTTAAACGGGGCGATTACGGTCGGCACCTTAGATGGCGCCAACATTGAAATTGCCCAAGAAGCGGGCGCGGAAAACTGCGCCATCTTTGGTCTCACCGTGGATGAAGTGAAAGCCATTAAAACCCGCGGCTATAATCCGTATGATTTTTATTACGGCAATGCCGAGCTAAAAGCGGTACTTGATTGGTTTGATACCGATTACTTTACCCCCGGCCAACCGGGCGCATTGGCGGCGATTAAGCGCTCCTTGCTCGATGGCGGCGATCCTTACTTAACTCTGGCCGATTTCCAGGCCTATGCCCAAGCACAAGAGCAAATTGATGTTTGGTATAAGGATCAAAAACTGTGGGCGAAAAAGGCGATCATTAATTCTGCCAGCATGGGCAAATTTAACTCCGATCGCTCGATTCAAGATTACGTGGATACCATTTGGCATTTAGCCGCCTGTGATGTGAGCTAAACGCAGGTAGCGTAGTGAATAAAAACGGCAGGGGAACCTGCCGTTTTTTTATGTATGGCCGGTGCCGCGGCCGAGGGTGGATGCAGGCTAGCTTGGCGCTCGCGTCTCGCACTGCGGTGCGTGGCGGCTGGCTAATTTAAACGCTTTAATGTCGCTTAGATGGCGCGCTAGATGGGTAAAGGCGTGTGGCTCGGCATCGTCCCAGATCAGCGAGTAATAGGGGCTTAACAGCGCGGCACTGGCTTGGCTATCACGCACTTCATCGTGACGCGAGAGCAGGCACAGCGCTTGGCCGCTGTTTTTACGCCGAAATTCACTCACGCACTTGGTGGCGATATCGGCGTACTCTTCTGGGCGGTCAATTTTGCCGATCATGGTCTGCTCTGGGGATAAATTCGGGTTGATCAGCACTTGCTGGATACCGCACAAAAAGCCAATCCGCTCGCTCCAGTAAGCGCCTAAGCCCACACCGCA
Organism: Aeromonas sp.; assembly: GCA_051658125.1. Classification (GTDB taxonomy): domain Bacteria; phylum Pseudomonadota; class Gammaproteobacteria; order Enterobacterales; family Aeromonadaceae; genus Aeromonas. The sequence continues at coordinate 11,679 of JBOFMA010000079.1, read as the reverse complement.
GATCAGGGGCGCGCTATCTTGGCTGTGGGTGACCAAACGCTGCACCTCTTTGAGCAAGTGGCTCATATCGTGGCGTGGATGCACGGTGCTATAGTGCACAAACTGCACATCGCTATCGATAAACTGCAGTTGTAAAATGATGTCGTGGTTGTGCTCATGGCTGGCTTTAAAGCCGGGAAGAAAGATGATCATGTGTGCCTCGCCTGCAATCTTTGAACAGAGGAACTCCCTGTGCGTTCACGTTAGCAAAGTGGGGCGAATGTGCGATAGATGCGGCGCGCAAATTGGCGCCCGATCACAGTTTCTTTGCGTGGGGTGTTGGCATAAAAAAAACCGGCGCCTTGCGGCGCCGGTCTTAATTACCCCATCCTCTGCGCTTACAGTGAAGCGGTGAAGGTACGGGTGATAACGTCTTGCTGCTGTTCTTTGGTCAGCGAGTTGAAACGCACCGCATAGCCAGACACACGGATGGTCAGCTGTGGGTACTTCTCAGGATGCTCCATCGCGTCCAGCAACATTTCACGGTTCATCACGTTCACGTTCAAGTGTTGACCGCCTTCCAGGTTAGCTTCGTGGTGGAAGTAACCATCCATCAGGCCAGCCAGGTTGGCTTTTTGTGACTCGATGTCTTTACCCAGTGCGTTTGGCACGATAGAGAAGGTATAAGAGATACCATCTTTAGCGTAGGCAAATGGCAGCTTAGCCACTGAAGTCAGTGAGGCTACTGCACCTTTCTGGTCACGACCGTGCATTGGGTTAGCACCTGGGCCAAATGGCGCGCCTGAGCGACGACCGTCTGGGGTGTTACCGGTCTTCTTACCATAAACCACGTTAGAGGTGATGGTCAGTACTGACTGGGTTGGTACGGCATTGCGGTAGGTGCTCAGCTTCTGAATTTTCTTCATGAAGCTTTCCACCAGTTCGCAAGCGATGTCATCTACGCGGGCATCGTTGTTACCAAACTGTGGATACTCGCCTTCGATAGCGAAATCGATAGACAGGCCATCTTCATCACGAATTGGCTTAACTTTGGCGTACTTGATCGCCGACAGTGAGTCAGCTGCTACCGATAGACCAGCGATACCACAGGCCATTGTACGGATCACGTCACGGTCGTGCAGCGCCATCAGTGAAGCTTCGTAGCTGTACTTGTCGTGCATGTAGTGAATGATGTTCAGCGCCGCAACGTATTGCTTAGCCAACCAGTCCATGAAGCTATCTAAACGTGTCATAACGTCGTTGTAGTCCAAGTACTCGGTTGTGATCATGTCAGTCTTAGGACCCACTTGAATTTTCAGCTTCTCATCCATACCGCCGTTGATGGCATACAGCATGGTTTTGGCCAAGTTGGCACGGGCACCGAAGAACTGCATCATTTTACCAACGATCATTGGCGACACGCAGCAAGCAATCGCGTAGTCATCGTTGTTAAAGTCAGGACGCATCAGGTCATCGTTTTCGTACTGAACAGATGAGGTCTCGATAGAAACCTTAGCGCAGTACTTCTTAAAGCCCACTGGCAACTGCTCTGACCACAGGATGGTCAGGTTTGGCTCAGGTGATGGCCCCATGGTGTACAGGGTGTTCAGGATACGGAAGCTGTTCTTGGTAACTAAAGTACGGCCGTCAACGCCCATACCGCCCAAGGTTTCAGTCGCCCACATTGGGTCGCCTGAGAACAGTGAATCGTACTCTGGAGTGCGCAGGAAACGCACCATACGCAACTTCATGACCATGTGGTCCATCAGCTCTTGCGCTTCTTGCTCGGTGATCACGCCATTTTGCAGGTCACGCTCGATGTACACATCCAAGAAGGAAGAGGTACGACCGAATGACATAGCCGCGCCGTTTTGTGACTTAACGGCAGCCAAGTAGGCAAAGTAAGTCCACTGTACCGCTTCTTTCGCGTTAGTCGCAGGGCCAGAGATATCGCAGCCGTATTTAGCCGCCATGACTTTCATTTGGGCCAGTGCACGGTGCTGCTCAGAGATCTCTTCGCGCAGACGGATGGTGGCTTCGATGTTAACGCCATTTTCCAGATCAGCTTGCAGAGATTTAAACTGAGCCAGCTTGTCGGCCATCAGGAAGTCGATACCGTACAGAGCAACACGACGGTAGTCACCGATGATACGGCCACGGCCGTAGGCATCTGGCAAACCGGTGATCACGCCTGACTTACGACAGTTCAGGATGTCTTTGGTGTAAACGTCAAATACGCCCTGGTTGTGGGTCTTGCGGTAGTCGGTGAAGATCTTCTCAACCATTGGGTCAAGTTTGCGACCGTACACTTCGCAAGAGGTTTTCACCATCTTGATACCGCCGTTGGCGATGATCGCGCGCTTGAGCGGCTTGTCGGTCTGCAGACCTACAATTTTCTCTAAGCTCTGCTCGATGTAGCCGGCATCGTGTGAGGTGATGGTTGAAGGCAGGTCAGTATCAAAATCAACCGGCTCGTGCGTACGGTTTTCGATTTTGATCCCTTCCATCACCTTGTCCCACAGGGTGGTGGTGGCTTCGGTAGCGCCCGCCAAGAAAGACTCGTCACCAGCATATGGGGTGTAGTTTTTCTGGATAAAATCACGGGTATTAACAGCGGTCTGCCATTCACCAGCAGCAAAGCCGGCCCATGCTTTTTGGAACTGTTCGTTAAGTTCTGCCATTTTCATTACCTCACACGGTATTGATTAAGTGTCCGACGCATCAATGATGACGACGGAAGATAGACCAGTAAGTCAAACCAACCATTACGCCGCCACCTAAGATATTGCCCAAGGTGACAGGGATAAGATTATGTAAGACAAAGTTGGATAAGGTTAAATCAGCAAATGCGGCCGGATCTTGTCCGATCATCTGCCAAAATTCGGCGCTAGCTAAGCTATGGATGGCAATAGCCACCGGCACCATAAACATATTTGCAATGCTGTGCTCAAAGCCACAGGCGACAAACATCGCGACAGGCAGCAGCATCACCAGCACTTTATCGGTCGCGCTGCGGGCGCCAAACGCCATCCAAGTTGCCAAGCACACCATCAAATTACATAAGGTGCCAAGTGCTACCGCTTCAACAAAGGTGTGGTGCAATTTGTGCTGCGCCACTTTCATGGCATTGAGGCCCCATTGGCCATCGGCCGCCATATATTGGCTCGATAATACGATCAGCGCCACCATGGTCAGGCCGCCAATCAGGTTGCCGAAATAGACCAGCCCCCAGTTTTTAACTACTTGCGCCCAGCTCACACGGCCAGAGGCCTTGGCCACCAAGGTCAGGGTGGAGGAGGTAAACAGCTCGCCGCCGAGCAGCACGCATAAAATCAGGCCCAGTGAGAAACACAAGCCGCCGACTAATTTTGTCATACCCCAAGGCATGCTGCCGGCACCGGTGGTCACGGTGACATAAAAAATAAAGGCGATCGCGATAAAAACGCCCGCGGTAATGGCCAGCGGAAATGACTTATACGCCGGCTTGGTCGCCTTGGCATAGGTAATTTCTTCAGCAAGCGCAGCTATATCTTCAGGTTTTAAACATTCGACGGCGGATTCGGTTTTCACAGTTGTTACTACCTGTATACAAGGTGGAAAATTCAGAGCGCGAATGATAACAAAGGGCTAGCGCGCTAAAATTGATACGAATCAAAAACGCTCGAGGGATTTATCGCCAGCCTCGCGTGGTTAAGACGGGGGCAGCCTCAAGGCGCGCTAAATCTACACCATGTTTCAGCTGAAACGGAACACTTTTTTCAGCCTTTTTATCCTAACCGCCTCGATTTTTCTCTTGCAGTGCAAAAATGCATAAAAAATACACCTTTGTGTGCGGGCTTTGCGCGCGCATAGCGCCATCAACCAGCCAAGTGAGGGTAAGCGAGATAAAAAAATGCCGCCAAGCTGACGCCGGGCGGCAAGAGATATTAGCACCCTAAAGGCGCGTCAGCTTAGTGCGCGCCGTAGGCCTGGCGCTTGGCCTGCTGCAGCTTTTCATAAGCGGCCAGCAGTTGCTGGTGCAGCGGGAATTGGCTTAAAGACAAATCAGCGCCACTTAAACCATAAAAACGCGCGTGGCCTTGGGCATGTTGCCAAGCGAGCTCTAGCGTGGCTTGGCCGTACAGGCGCACAAACACATCGCGGTACTGCTCAGGATCGCGCGTTTCATCTAAAAACAGCTCCACACACGCCTGTAGCGCGCGATAAAAATGCATGCGCTCGGGTGGGAAAATTGATTGGTTAAACTCTTGCGTCCAGCGGATAAGATCCAGTGCGGTGTCAAGCTCGCCTGCGGCTAAGGCCAACATGGCTTTTAGCTCACCGACGCGCAGTGTGTGCAGCGCCGTGCCTTTTTCTGCAGCAATGCCGAGCAATTCCCGCACGCGGGTGCGCTCATCGTGGCCCTCTTCATCGAGCTGGTCATACAGCGCCATGTACTCATCGGCGTCCCACGCTAAGGTCGGCAGGGCCAAAATGGTCTCACGCAGATGCGCGCCCATGATGTTGTTAGCCAGTTGCAGATCTTCCACCGGATAGATATCAGACATGCCCGGCACCAGAATGCGGCAGGCATATACGCCTAAGTGCTCGTAATCGGCGATATACACCGGTTGCTCTAGCTCATCAAAAATGGCCAGCAGGTGGTCAAATTCCTCTTGCGAGCTGCCACGAAAATCCCAGTCGCTGAAGGCAAAATCACTGTCCCGCTTAAACAGATCCCAGCTGATAAGGCCTGAGGAGTCGATAAAGTGGGTCTCTAAGTTGTGGTGATCGGCCACTTGCTCGTTATCAAACGACGGCGGCACAAACACATCTAAATCTTTTAAGCCGCGGCCTTGCAGTAACTCGGTCACCGTGCGCTCAAACGCCACTTCAAAGCGCGGGTGGGCGCCAAACGAGGCAAAGCAGGTGCCGTTTGTCGGGTTGAGCAGCACCACACAGATCACCGGATAGTGACCGCCGAGTGAGGCATCAAAGCTATAGATCGGGAAGCCTTCGGCTTCGAGCGCGTCAATTGACGCTTGGATCTGCGGGTAGCGGGCAATCACCTCCCGTGGAATTTCCGGCAGGCTGATCGCCTCGCTGATGATCTTATTTTTTACATGCCGCTCAAACACTTCCGACAGCGCTTGGGTGCGCGCTTCGGTCGCGGTATTGCCGGCACTCATGCCGTTTGACACATACAAGTTGCCGATAATGTTCATCGGGAAATAGACAGTGGCCTTATCACTTTGCCGCTCAAAGGGCAGCGCAACGATGCCGCGGGCGTCATTGCCCGATTGCAGGTCAACCAGCATCTCGGCGCACACCTCGCCTTCTGGGTCATAAAACTTGCGCGTGTAGTCATCGAGCAAACCGGCTGGCAGCGCGTCGCCATTGATCGGGAACCACTGCTCGTTGGGGTAGTGCACGAAATCGCCGTTGGCTACCTTCTCGCCTAAATAGAAATCGGCAAAAAAGTAGTTGGTGGATAAGCGCTCGAAATATTCGCCCAGCGCCGAGGCCAAGGCGGCTTTTTTGCTGGCGCCTTTGCCGTTGGTAAAGCACAGCGGACACGCTTTATCCCGAATATGCACAGACCAGACATGGGGCACGGGGTTGAGCCACGAGGCTTCTTCAATATCAAAGCCCAGCGCGCTCAGTTGGCGCTGAAAACGGGCGATGGAATCTTCTAAGGCGGCGTCTTTGCCGACAATAAAGGTGTGCTCACGCATGCGGGTTTCCTGCATTGATCAATAAAGCGCTGATGATAACAGTCTGGCTGTTTTAACGGGGCAAATTGTGCAAAAAAGCCGATCAAACACCATATTGGCTACATTTATTAACAAAATTTTCACTTGCGATAGGCTCGCAGTGGGGTAAGTTAAACCTCAACACAGGGATACCGCGCACTTTGCGCTAAGCAGTAATGAGCAAGGAGAGCTTATGACGGCAGTAGGATTGGTCGGTTGGCGTGGCATGGTGGGGTCGGTCTTGATGACACGGATGCAAGAGTGCGGTGATTTTGCGCGCATTACCCCTACTTTTTTTAGTGCTAGCGTCATTGGCCAAGCGGCGCCGCGCCCGGTGGGTTGCCACCAGTTGGGCGCTGCCCGGGTGCAAGACAGCTTTGATCTTGACGCGCTCAGTGCCCAGCAAGTGATCATCAGCTGCCAAGGCAGCGCCTATACCGCGCAAGTCTATGACGCGCTGCGCGGCCGCGGCTGGTCTGGATTGTGGATCGATGCTGCGTCCCATTTGCGCCAGCGTGACGACGCTGTTATTGCGCTCGATCCGGTCAATAGCGCGCAAATTGATGCCGCCCTACGCGACGGTCAACGCACGTTTGTGGGTGGAAATTGCACGGTGAGCTTGATGCTTTTGGCGCTAGGTGGGCTGTTTGCCGCCGATGTCGTTGAGTGGGTCAGCGTGGCGACCTTTCAAGCGGCCTCGGGCGCGGGGGCTGAGCACATGCAAGAGTTGCTAAAACAGATGGGTGAGCTGTATGCCTCGGTGGCCAAGCCATTGGCCGATCTGGCCAGCTCGTCACTGCTCATCGAGCGCACAGTGCGCGAGGTGGCGCAAAGTGGCCACATGAGCACCGCGCACTTTGGTGTGCCGCTCGCTGGCAGCTTGATCCCGTGGATTGATAGCGCTATGCCCAGCGGCCAAAGCCGGGAAGAGTGGAAAGGGCAGGTCGAGGCGAACAAAATTTTGGCCGGCGTGGGGGCAAGTGCTGCTGGTTTAGTGCCAACATCAGCCTCTCGCGCCGCCCCGATCCCGATCGATGGCTTGTGCGTGCGCATTGGCGCGCTGCGCTGCCATAGCCAAGCGCTGACCATCAAATTAAAACGCGATGTGCCGCTGGCAGAGATTGAGCAACTAATCGCTGGGCACAATCAGTGGGTTAAAGTGATCCCCAATACCCCCGAAGCCACGCGCAATCACTTAACCCCCACCGCCGTGAGTGGTCGCTTAGACATTGCCGTGGGCCGGTTACACAAGCTCAGCATGGGACCGGAGTATTTAGCTGCTTTTACCGTTGGCGACCAATTGCTCTGGGGCGCGGCCGAGCCCTTGCGGCGCATGCTGGATCGCTGGTTGCAGTATACCGCGGCCGCCTAGCCCGCGATTGGCTAGCGCCGTATGCAAAAATTTTATGTAACAAAGGCCGCTTAGCGGCCTTTTGGGTACGGTTTGTTGCTGTTGCCGGCTATGCGCGCTTAGCGCCATCCCTCAGCCTCGCGAAGACAGCTTAGTACTTCACCTGCGGATGGTACTTATCCAAAATCGCCTTGATCCGATCCATGGTCTCGGTCGACGGTGGGCGAATGCCGGTTAAGGTATAGGTATCGCCCAACACTTCCCACTTATGCTTGCCCAGCTCGTGATAAGGCAGCAGTTCGATTTTTTCCACGCAATCACCCAGTTGCTGCACAAACTGGCCTAACGCCTCGGCGCTGGCATCATCGTCACTCCACTCGGGCACCACCACATAACGGATCCACATGGTTTTGCCTTTGCTTGCGAGGTAGTGGGCAAAATCCAAGGTGTATTTATTGCTCACATGGGTGAGGGGAATATGCTTCTCATCGTTCATCTGCTTGATATCAAGCAACACCAGATCGGTTTGCTCTAGCAGGGCATCAAGGGCGGCATCGTGATGGCGCACAAAGCCGTTGGTATCTAAACAGGTGTGAATGCCTTTGGCTTTGCAGGCGGCAAATAGCTCAGTGACGAACTCTTTTTGCAGCAGCGCTTCACCGCCTGAAGCCGTTACACCGCCCCCCGAGGCGTTCATAAAGTGGCGATAGCTGGTCAAATCGGTCATCAGCTCATCTACCGTGACTTCATGCCCGCCTTGGGTGTCCCACGTATCGCGATTATGGCAATACTTGCAGCGCATCTGGCAGCCTTGCATAAACACGATAAAGCGAATGCCTGGGCCATCGACGGTGCCACAGGTTTCCACCGAGTGAATACGCCCCAAGTGCGGCGCTGGGTTGACAGTGACAGAGGGGATGATGTGTTCAACAGTCATAAGAAACTCCCAAGGTTTTAGCTGGCGGCCATGGTAGTACAATAGTTACCTTTTTCCCACATGTTTAATAAAAGCAATGACTTAGCGCAAAGTTTGTGCGTTTTTTGCGACATGACCTGCTGTTTTTTTGTCCAGCGCTGGCCAAGCTAGCGCAAAGGCTTGTATACTGCGCCGCCGCTTTGTTCTGGCGCCCACTTTTAATAAGGTTGCAAGCCACGCTATGAAATTCATCATCAAGTTGTTTCCAGAGATCACCATCAAAAGTAAATCTGTGCGCCAGCGCTTTACCAAAATGCTGCAGGGCAATATTCGCAATGTGTTGCGCCGCTTTGACGATGATGCGCGCGTACGCATGGATTGGGACAAGTTGATCGTGAGTTCGCGCAATGACCAATTTCACGCGCAATATTTAGACACGCTCGCCTGTATTCCCGGTATTCAATACTTTTTAGAAGTTAAGCACTCCACGTTTACTGACTTGCACGATATTTTCGAGCAAACCCGTGCCGTCTGGGGCGAGCGCTTAGCCGGTAAAACCTTCTGCGTGCGTGCGCGCCGCATTGGTAAGCATGACTTTAGCTCGCTGGAATTAGAGCGCTATGTGGGCGGTGGCATTAATCAGCACTGCCAAACCGGTGGCGTACGCTTAAAAAAGCCGGATGTACAGATTAATTTAGAAATTGAAAACCAAGATCTGTATATCATCAGCGCCGTGCACCATGGCATGAACGGCTACCCTATGGCCACGCAAGAAGATGTGCTGAGCTTAATTTCTGGCGGCTTTGATTCTGGTGTGGCGTCATATCAATTTATTAAGCGCGGCTGCCGCGTACACTACTGTTTCTTTAATTTAGGCGGTGCGGCGCATGAAATAGGCGTAAAACAAGTCGCTTATTATTTGTGGAATAAATTTGGCGCCTCGCACAAAGTGCGCTTTACCGCGATTAATTTTGAACCGGTGGTGGCCGAGATTTTAGAAAAAATCGACAACGGTCAAATGGGCGTGGTCTTAAAGCGGATGATGATGCGCGCTGCTGGCCAAGTGGCCGAAACTTTTAATATTCCCGCGCTAGTGACTGGGGAATGTGTGGGCCAAGTGTCGAGCCAAACCTTGACCAACTTAAACGTAATTGACCGCGTGACCGATAAAGTCATTTTGCGCCCGCTGATCACCTGGGATAAGCCGGATATTATTAGCGAAGCGCGCCGTATCGGCACCTTGGAATTTGCTGAAACTATGCCGGAATATTGCGGGGTTATCTCGAAAAAGCCGACGGTCAAAGCTGAGTTGGCACGCATTATCGCTGAAGAAGAAAATTTTGATTTCGCCATTTTAGATAAAGTCGTCAGCGAAGCGCGTTATTTAGATATTCGCCGCATCGGTGAAGAAACGGCCGCCGCCGTGCAAGAAGTGCACGAAGTGGAAGTAACCGCTGAATTAGCTCACGGCGAAGTGATCTTAGATATTCGCTCCAAAGATGAGCATGAAGAGCAGCCGCTGGTGGTCGAGGGTCTACCTGTGCAGCATATTCCGTTCTTTAAATTAGCCACCGCGTTTGGCGATTTGCCGATGGATAAAACCTATTTGCTGTATTGCGATCGTGGCGTGATGAGTAAATTGCAAGCGCTGTATTTAAAAGAGCAGGGCTTTAGCAACGTAAAAGTCTACCGCCCTTAATCCGGCTAGTCGCGGGTGCACCGCGCTATTGGTGAATAAAAAACGGCGTCTTTGGGCGCCGTTTTTTTATCGCGGCATTGGGCATCACTTACGACCCATACCGCGACGCAGGCTTAAACCGGATTATCTATATCAACAAAAGTCACATCCAGACCATGGGTGGCGTGCAACCATTCGCCTAAAGCCTTCACGCCATAACGCTCGGTGGCGTGGTGGCCCGCGGCAAAAAAATGAATACCCATTTCTCGCGCAATATGTACGGTTTGTTCCGACACTTCACCACTAATAAAGGCATCAATGCCTTGCTCCGCCGCCGTACTGATATAACTTTGGCCGCCTCCGGAACACCAGGCCACCGATTTAATTAGTGGCGAGGCCTCTAATGGGCTCGCTGTATGCGCGCAGCTTGGCGCGCAGTGCAGTGGGCGGCGGCCTAAGGTTTGCTCAATTCGCTTGGCTAATTCTTCTGGCGTGATCGGCGGCTCAAATTTGCCGACCATGGCCACATTATTGCGGTTATACGGCTCTAAACCGCGGCGCACGGTAATACCGAATAATTGCGCCAATTGCGCGTTATTGCCAAGCTCAGCATGCACATCGAGCGGTAAATGATAGGCATATAAATTAATGTCATGCGCTAGCAGCGCTTTGATCCGGCGCTGCTTCATGCCGGTAATAAGGCTCGGCTCCCCTTGCCAGAAAAAACCATGGTGCACCAAAATAGCATCGGCTTGTTCGGCAATGGCCGCATCAATCAGCGCTTGGCACGCGGTCACTCCAGTGATGATTTTTTTAACGCGGGGGCGCCCCTCAATTTGCAAGCCATTCGGGCAATAGTCCTTAATCGCATGGGGCTCGAGCAGGTGATTTAAAATATATTCTAATTTTTTATTTGTTAGCATCAGCGTTATTCCAACCAAGGGCCGACCGGCATCATAAACGAGGCAGGCGGCATCTGTCATCTGGCGGTGCGGGGCAAAAAATTGCCCTTTCCATTGGCCAAGGTGCAAGGCAAGATGAAAAAGTTATCTGGCACAGGAGGGACCCATGCACGATGCCACATCCTTCCCCCCGGCGCTGCCGAGCGAGCTTGGCAGCGCCGCCGCGGGCAGTCGCGCTGAGGTGGATCAGCTTGGCGCAGAGCCCTTGCCGCTGCTGGCCCGCGAATTGAGCTGGCTGAGTTTTAATGCGCGCGTGCTGCAAGAGGCTGAAGATCGCAGTGTGCCGCTGATTGAGCGCCTGCGTTTTTTAGGCATTTTTGCCGCCAACCAAGATGAATTTTTTAAAGTCCGTGTAGCGGATATTAAGCGGCGCATTTTAATTCATGAAGCGCAAGGCGGCGATGAAGCAGCTAAATCGCTGCTGCGGGATATCACGCGCAAGGTGTTGCAATTAGAGGCTGCGTTTGAAAAAAATTACGGGCAAATAAAAAACGAGCTGGCACTGCAGCATATTTATTTGCTCAATGAGCATGATCTGGGTATCGATAGCCGTGCGCCGACAAGTTCAGCGCGGGTTGGGCAGATCAGTAGCGCGCAAAGTCGCTGGTTGCGGGCTTTTTTTAAAAATAAAGTGTTGCCGCTGCTCACGCCGATTCTGCTTAATAAAAGCGTGCAACCGGCTAAATTTTTAAAAGATGAGCACGGCTATTTAGCGGTGGAATTAATCCGCGGTGATGGCCCTAGCCACTATGCGCTGCTAGGGATTCCCAGCGATGAACTGTCGCGCTTTATCGTTTTGCCGCGTGAAGAAGGCGCGCGGGAGAAAAAGATCATCATGCTCGATGATCTGTTACGCTTTTTTTTGCAAGAGATCTTCTCACTATTTTTCGAATATGACGTTATCAGCGCCTACGCCGTTACCTTCAGGGCGGGAGCACACTTTGTTAAATTTAATAACAAATACACAAATCGAATAAATATCGACCACTTATGATTCTCTTTTGTATTAACGCAATTAGTCAGCAGCTTAAATTTTGAGCATTGACGTTGTCTGGGTTGTT
>JBOFMA010000078.1:0-11135 GCA_051658125.1 Aeromonas sp. | reverse complement strand
TTTGCCGTCGGCGGCACCTTCTTCTGGCACAAACTGTTTGGCTACAAAGCGCTGTCAGCCACCGCGTCTGTGGCCTACACCGCCTCGGATTCGGACATCGAATTCTTTGATAGCCAAGCGACCCGCTTTAGCACTGGCCTGCTGTATAACTTCTAATCGTGCCCCGCGCAGATTAAGTTAAGCACCAGAAAAAACGCCAGCAACTTGCTGGCGTTTTTTATTGGGAGGAATTTAAGCTTAGCCGCGCTTAGCCTTTATAAATTTTCGGGTTAAACACATCGCGCAACCAATCGCCGAGTAAATTAATTACCAGCACCAAGGTCACTAAGCACGCGCCGGGAAATGCGGTGATCCACCACGAGCCGGAGAAAATATAGTTAAAACCCACGCTAATTAACGAGCCTAAGGATGGCTGATCAACCGGCATGCCTAAGCCTAAGAATGACAACGCCGCTTCACTCATAATCGCATTGGCCACCTGCACCGTGGAAATAACTAAGATCGGTGACAAGCAGTTGGGCAAAATATGGCGAAACATAATGCGTGGGGCGCGAAAGCCCATCACTTTGGCCGCTTCCACATACTCTTTTTTCTTCTCCGCTAATACGCAGGCACGTACGGTGCGCGCATATTGCGGCCATTCCGCAATACCAATCACCAATACCAGCATGACAATAGCAAAGCGTGAATAAAATTCAGCGCCGAAACTAGCTTGGAAAATTGCCGAGATAATAATAGCCACCATCATGGTGGAAAAAGAGAGCTGCACATCGGCAAAGCGCATTAATAGGTTATCGATCCGACCACCGAAATAACCGGCAAATAAACCAATCACAATGCCCAGCGCCAATTGCAAACCAACGGCAAAAATACCTATCGACAGCGAAATACGCGCGCCATAGAGCATGGTGCTCCAAATATCGCGGCCTTGGTTATCGGTGCCGAGCCAAAAACGCGCCTCCCCACCGTCTAACCATGATGGCGGCAATTCGGCATCCATCAGATCAAAACTGGTTTGATCATAAACGTTAAACGGCGCCAACCACGGCGCAAGCAGGGCAGCAAGCACAAACAGCGCGAACAAAGCAAAGCTAAGCATGGCCACTTTGTCGCGTAAAAAATAATATATCAGATCGCTTTGTTTAAATTTGTCCCAACGCGAAGGGCGAGACTGCAGTGTATTTTCCATCGTTATCCCTTGGCTGTTAAATTAACGGTCGGGTTGATCAAGCCATACACCAAATCAACGAGAGTATTCGTCACTACGAAAATCAGGCCAACAAAAATAACATAGGCGGTGATCAGTGGAGTATCGACGCGGTGAATGGCCTCTAAGAACAATAAACCGGTCCCTGGCCATTGAAATACGCTTTCGGTCAAAATGGTGTAAGCCACCATGGTGCCAATTTGCACGCCACCCACGGTAATCACCGGCAACATGGTATTTTTTAACGCGTGCTGATAATAAATGGCACGGCTGCCAAGGCCTTTAGCGCGGGCAAATTTCACATATTCACTCGACAATTGCTCAAGCATTTCTGAGCGCACTAAGCGAATAAACAGCGGCAACATAATCGACGACAGCGAAATGGCCGGCAAAATAAGGTGCAATAAACCATCGACGGTAAATAGCCCCGATTGCCAGCCCAAGACATTGGCCGTTTCGCCGCGACCATAGGCCGGCAGCCAACCGAGCTGGATAGAGAAGATGTACATTAAAATAATAGCGGTTAAAAATACCGGCACCGAAATCCCAATACTACTTAAGGCCAAAATGGCTTTGGTGGCCCAACTGCGCGGCTTAATCGCGCTGTACACACCTAAAGGAATCGACACACCGATAATAATCAACGCCGCCGCGAAGACTAATTCTAAGGTCGCGGTGAGTTTATCTAAGATCACCTCAAGCGCTGGGCGCTTAAAAAAGTACGAGGTGCCGAGATCACCTTGCACCGCTTGGCTTAAAAAGCGGCTGTATTTGATCAAAAAGGGATCATTGAGCCCCATTTGATCGCGCATGGCTTGGCGCTGGGCTTCTGATACCGCTTGGCCCACCAATTCGCGCAGCGGATCGCCTAGGTTATCCTGAATCGAAAAAGCCACCAGACTGATGACAAACATCACCAGTACCGCCTGATAAAACCGCTTAAGCAAAAAAGTAACCATGGCGCTCCTCTTTATAATTGATGCCCGTTTCGGGCTTGTGTTGCGCAACCACTAAGGGAAAAAGGGGGAGGCGAACCTCCCCAAACAGGTGGAACTGTTACTTAGTTACCACTAAATCCCCCAGATAAGGGAAGTTCATGACGTTCACCACCGGCTCGATATCCAGCTGCTTTTGCGCGCCGTAAGCCAGATCTTCCCAGTGCAGAGGCACAAAGGCGGCATCTTCGGCCAACATCGCTTCGACTTCTTGCAGCATAGTGGCGCGCTTGGCCGGATCGGTTTCGCTGTTGGCTGCCATCACCATGGCATCAGCCTTGGCATTGGCATAACCGCCGCAGTTGTACTGACCCATACCGGTTTTGGCGTCTTTGGTGAAGGTTAAGAACTCAAAGAAGTTGGCGCTATCTTCGGTATCCGCGTGCCAGCCGATCATCTGGATATCCGCCGCGCACTTATCAAACTCCGGCCAGTATTGCGCCACTGGCATGGTTTTTAAGTCCACTTTGATATTGATCTTGGCCAGCATGGCCGACACCGCTTGGGCAATTTTCACGTCATTGACGTAACGGGCCGCTGGCGCAATGAAGGTCATTTTAAAGCCTTGCTCAAAGCCGGCGTCTTTCATCAGTGCTTTGGCTTTGCTCAGATCATATTGCGGCGTGAGCGCTGGGTTGTAACCAGCATAGCCTTTTGGACTTAACTGACCCGCTGGCGTGCCAAAGCCTTTATTGATCTTTTGCACTATGCCTTCTTGGTTGATGGCGTAGTTAATTGCTTGGCGCACGCGCTGGTCTTTGAGCGCCGGATTGGTGTTTTGGTTTAAGTTCAAAATAATGGCGCGAGTACCCGATAAGGTCACTAACTGCGTGTTTTTGCCATTTTTTACCCGCTCTAAATCATTCGGCGCCACGGGATAAACCATGTCCACATCGCCGCCCAGCAAGGCCGCCACGCGGGTGGCATCTTCTTTAATTGGCAATACGGTCAGGTTATCGACGTTACCTTTGCTGGCTTTATCCCAGTAGTTCGGGTTACGCACATATTCGGTGCGCACGCCTTGCTCGCGCGATTTGATGCTAAAAGGACCGGTGCCCGACACGTTGGTGGAGGCAAACGAGCTACCATTTTTCACGATCTCGCCCTTATCTTTGCCGTTGTTTTGGTAAAACTTGGCATCCATCGGGAAGATGTAGGTCACGGTTTGCAGCATCAGCGGATAGGGCTTGGCGGTAATGAAATCAACGGTGTAATCGTCAATTTTTTTCACTTCCACAATCGGCTCAAACATTGCTTTGAAATCCACCGAGCCTTTTAAGCGCTGGATCGTCCAGATCACGTCATCGGCGGTCATTTCATTGCCCGAGTGGAACTTCACCCCTTTGCGCAGGAAAAAGCGCATGGTGTTGTCGTCGATGCGGGTATATTTTTCCGCCAAGCGTGGTTCAAATTGCAGATCCTTGGTCCAGCGGATCAAAGGATCAAAGGCCAGATGAGACATTTCCAACGTCTGCCCAGACAGCACCTCTTGCGGGTCGAGCGAGGTCGCATCCGAAGCCACCGCTACTTTCAGATCGGCCGCAGCCACATTGAACGCCATACCTGCTGCCATTAACGCTAAGGCAATTTTTGATAATCCTTTTTTCATCCGGTTCTCCATGCAATTGAACAGTTATCTACATCAAGGTGGGCAAACGAGCGCCTAGCAGGCGATATCTAACCCGGCTCGCGACATGCCTTTAAATTCAGGCATTAGCGAAATCAGTTGCCGGCTATAGGGGTGCGCGGCATGGGTAAAGAGTTTTTCCGTGGCCGCCACTTCTAGCAGCTGGCCGCGCTGCATCACACCAATGCGGTCACACATCTGGCGGATCACCGGCAGATCGTGGCTGATAAACAGCATGGTGAGCTTGAGCTCTTGTTGTAAGTCTTTGAGCAAGTTCAAAATTTGCGCCTGCACTGACACGTCCAGCGCCGAGGTCGGCTCATCACAGATCAGCAAACGCGGGCGGGTGGCCAAGGCGCGCGCAATCGAGATGCGCTGGCGCTGACCGCCGGAAAATTCGTGCGGATATTTCACCCCAGCGCCACGGCCAAGGCCGACGTGATCCAGCAGATCGCCGACAATCGCTTCAATTTGCCGCTCGTTTTCGGCTAATTGGTGAAAACGGATCGGCTCGGCAATGATGTCGCGCACTTTCATGCGTGGATTCATTGACGAATAGGGGTTTTGAAACACCATCTGCATCTGACGGCGCAGTGGCCGGCGGTCGCTTTCGCGGGTTAAGGCGGTCAGATCTATGCCTTCAAAGATGATCTTGCCGGTATCAGGCGGATACAGGCCGGTGATCGCCCGCGCCATGGTGGATTTGCCCGAACCCGATTCGCCCACCAGACCGAAGGTTTCCCCTTCATTGATCTCAAAGCTGATGTTGTTGCAGGCCTGCACATATTGGCGGCGACTGGCAAACAGCGAATCTTTGGTCAAAAACCGCAAGTTGACGTTTTCCACCCGCAACAAGGCGCCGTCATAGGCGCGCTCATCTTGGCTTTGCCCCAGCCAATGGGTTTTTAAATCAATATCGCGGCCCACATCGCTGGCCTCTTCGATATACGACACCAGCGGAAAGCGCACTAATTTCACGTCCGAGCGCGGCACGGCCGAGATCAGGCTTTGCGTATAGGGGTGGCTCGGCGCGCCGAGCACCTGCTCGGTGGTGCCAAATTCCACCAACTCACCGCGATACATCACCGCCACTTTGTCGGTCACGTTCGACACCACGCCCATATCGTGGGTGACGAGCATGCAGCCCACTTGGCGCTCAATGCACAGGGTGCGGATAAGTTCGAGGATCTGATCTTGGATCGACACATCCAGCGCGGTGGTGGGCTCATCGGCGATGATAAATTCTGGATCGCCACTAAGGGCAATGGCGATCACGACCCGCTGGCGCATGCCGCCGGAAAACTGGTGCGGGAACTGCTTGATGCGCACTTCTGGCTCAGGAATGCCCACCGCTGTCATCAAGCTCAAGGCTTTTTCCCGCGCTGGCGCGCCGCGCAAATTGCAGTTCACTTCAATGGTTTCTAGCAGTTGCTGCTCGACGGTAAACAGGGGATTGAGTGAGGTCATGGGATCTTGGAAGATAAAGCCGATGCGGCTGCCGCGAATGGCGCGCATTTCACTCGGGCTTTTACCCGAAATTAGCTCGCCATTTAAGTAAATTTCACCGCGGGCGATGCGCCCTGGCGGGCTTAACAGATCGATGATGGCATTGCCGATGGTCGATTTACCGGCCCCTGATTCGCCCACCACGCCGACGATTTCGCCCTTTTCAACGTTAAAAGAGAGATCTTTTACCGCTGTCATCACGCCGTAACGGGAAGGGTATTCAATCGCTAGGTGCTTTACTTCGAGCAGTGCCATGTTTACCTCGCCACGTACTGGCCTGCGTCATTGGCCTTGCGTAGCCAACATCCTGATTTGGCGCAAGGCCGACCGCAAGGCCGTGTTCTATCCGGTCTGCGTCGATGGACGGTCTGTGTGGGCAAGCGGGATATGACAACTTTTTGCACTACAAAAGACGATTTTTTCCAAACGAAGCGCAGGTTTTTTGAATTTTTTTGGAATAACCTGCTGGGAACCTAACCTTTTTAATTGCAGCTGTAAACGTTTCGCGTGCCAATTATTGTTACAAACTGGCAAAAAAGCCCTCTCACGGCAGCCAATAAAAACGTTTTCGTTGTCATTTTTAGAGTTTTTCTCTAAAAAAAAACAATTTTAAAGATTTAATAACTAACATTTTGGCAACAAGTGACAGATGTCACTTTTTTCATCAGCGCGCCGCACATATCGCATATCGTGCATTTTTATGCAAAAGCCCCCTGCGGGTATAGCGCGCCTCATCGGCAGCCAAGCCAGCTGCCACACGCCGACCAAAACAGGCGGGCAAACGAGTTACGAGACGCGATGGCCGCTAGCGCAGGGCGCGGAAAAAGAGGGCGATTTAAGCAACGCGAAAGGAAGATAAAAATACGTGGGCAACGTAGCAAAACCGAGGACCGAAGGCCGGCAAGGTGGCTCGCAGAGTAGCACGCGCGCCATGGGGGGGGGAGAGAGGAGGGGGAACAAACTCGGCCGCGGCAAGGCGCGGCCGATGAACGATGGCATACAAGGGGTCATCGGCGGCTTAACCCAGCGCCTTAAGCCAGCAGGTGCGCGATGCCCTGCAAGGCGGCGCAGGCAAACACCCCTGCGAGCACATCATCGAGCATAATCCCCAGCCCGCCGTGGATATGGCGATCAAGCCAAGAAATCGGCCAGGGCTTGAGCACATCAAACAGCCGAAACAGCACAAAGCCCAGCACGATCCACGGCCAACCAGCAGGGGCGGCCAGCATAGTCACGCCAAACCCAATCACCTCGTCCCAGACAATAGCGCCGTGATCGGCTTGGCCAATGGCATCGGTGGCGCGCTGGCAAATCACAATCCCCAGCAAAAAGCCCAGCACCAGCAGCGCGCCGTAGGCGGCCAGTGGCAACCCGCTCAGCAGCCAATACAGCGGCACGGCGGCCAAGGTGCCCATCGTGCCGGGCGCCTTGGGACTAAACCCGGAACCAAAACCCAGCGCTAAAAAATGCCAAGGATTGGTTAATTTAAGCCGGCGTAATTCCGGCTTGATGCGCCATAGTGCCATTTAAAAATGCTCCCATCCTGCTAACGATAAGGCCACCGGCTGGCCGCCTTGCCGCAGGCGCACCACCGGCGCGCCGGCCGTTATCTGGCCAATACGGGTGAACGCCACGCCCTCTTGCGCCGCGATACCGGCCAGCACCGCGCGCTGACTTGGCGAAGCGGTAAAGCACAACTCGTAATCATCGCCGCCGGCTAAGGCCAGTTGCCAGCGGCGCTCGGCCGGCAGCGCCAGCAGCGCCGCGCCATAAGGCACGGCCGCCAGATCCACCTCGGCGCCGACTTGGCTGGCATGCAAAATATGCCCTAAATCAGCCACGAGACCATCGGAAATATCCAGCGCGCTGGTCGCAATGCCGCGCAGCGCGCGGCCCACGGCCAAACGGGGCGTCGGCTTATCGAGCCGCGCACGGGCGTGGCCGGCGGTATCGAGCGTCGCCGGCAAGTGACCCAAGGCGCACTGCAGTGCCAAGGCCGCTTCGCCCACGTGGCCGGTGACATAAATATCATCGCCCAATTTTGCGCCGCGGCGCAAAATAGCCTGCCCCGTCGGCACCGTGCCTTTTACCGACACCGTCATACTCAGCGGGCCGCGCGTCATATCGCCGCCCACCAGCGCTACCTGATGGGTGCTGGCCAAGGCCAAAAAGCCGTTGGCAAAGGCTTCTACCCACGCCGCATCAGTCGGCGGCGCATCAATGGCCGGCAAGGTCAGCGCCAGCGATACCCAGCGGGCATCGGCGCCCATCGCGGCAAGATCGGATAAATTTACCGCCAGCGCTTTATGCCCCAGCGCATAAGGATCGCCGTCGGCAAAAAAGTGCACGCCGCTGACCAAGGTGTCGGTGCTCACCGCCAATTGGCAACCAGCCGGCACGTCGAGTAACGCACAATCATCGCCCGGCCCCTGCACCACATCGGTGCGGCCGTGATGGCGCGCTTGCGCCGACTGGAAATAGGTACGGATCAGTTCAAATTCGCCCATGTAATAAAAAGCCAGCAATGCTGCTGGCTTTCCTCCTGCGGATCAGATGCCGACCACCGACGGTGGTTAGGCTTTAGGCTGCGCTTTGTTGACCTTATCCAGCACACCGTTGACAAACTTGTGGCTGTCATCGGCGGCAAAGGCTTTGGCCAGCTCAATCGCTTCGTTGATCACCACCCGAGGTGGCACATCGTTGCGCTTGGTCAGCTCATAGGTGCCCAGACGCAAAATCGCCTTGTCCACCATATCCACTTCTTCCAGTGGGCGTGACAAAAAGCCGGCAAAGGCTTGGTCTAGCTCGTTGCAGTGCATCGCCACACCAAACAGCAGATCACGGAAATAGCCCAGATCCACGCCTTTGGTATCGTGATCGAGTTTAAATTGCTCTTCGATGTCGCCAACGTTGGCTTGCGTCATTTGCCATTGATAAATGGCTTGCAGCGCGCAGTGGCGCGCCTTGCGGCGCTCAGCAGGTTTCATTTTCTCTCCTAAATTTAAGCGCCTAATTGCGGCAGAACATTGATCATTTCCAGCGCAGCCAAGGCCGCTTCCGCGCCCTTGTTACCGGCTTTGGTGCCCGCACGCTCAATTGCTTGCTCGATGTTTTCGGTGGTCAACACGCCAAAGGCGACCGGCACTTCAAACTCCAGCATCACTTGTGCCATGCCTTTGCTGTTCTCATTGGCCACCAGATCAAAGTGGTAGGTGCCGCCACGGATCACGGTACCCAGCGCCACGATGGCGTCATATTGGCCACTTTTGGCTAATTTTTTAATCGCCAATGGCATTTCTACCGCACCCGGCACGCGCACCAGCGTGAGGTTATCTTCTTTTACCAAGCCTTGGCGCTTGAGCACGTCGAGCGCGCCATTAACCAAGCTGTCGTTGATAAAGCTGTTAAAACGCGCCACCACAATGGCGATGCGTGCATGCGGCGCGGCGATATTGCCTTCGATAATTTTCATAGCAGATCCTGTCTGAAGGCCGGCAAAGCGGCGGACGCCAGCAAAGCTGGCCAGCAAAAGTGGGCGCATTCTAGCACAAGCGCGCCTTGACAAAATAGCAACGCGGCGCGCTTAACCGGCCAAGGGCCTTATTCGCCGACGTACTCCACCACCTCAAGGCCAAAGCCGCCTAAGGCGTGGTATTTTTTCTGTGAGCTGAGCAAGCGCATTTGACCCACGCCAAGCGCTTTTAATATTTGCGAGCCAACGCCCACGCGGCGGCTCGCGCCTTCGCGCTTGGGCAGCACGCCAGCGTGGCCGTTATCTTGCGCCGCAAAGCTTTGCACCCGTGCGAGCAGATCGTTGTGCTGGCCTTGCGCTTCTAAGATCACCAACACGCCGCCTTCGGCAGCAATACGCGCCATGGCGGTCGGCAAAGGCCACGCTTGTGGCGCGTGCCGGTCGGTGTGCAGCAAATCGCTTAAGGCATCGTGCAAATGCACCCGCACCAAGGTGGGGCAATTGCTGCTGATTTCGCCCTTTTTTAGGGCAAAGTGCAGCTGCTTGTCGATGCTGTCGCGAAAGGTGTAAAGCTCAAACTCACCAAATTCGGTCGGCAGTTGGCATTTGGCCACTTGCTCAATGGTGGTTTCGTGCTGGTTACGGTATTCGATTAAATCGGCAATGGTGCCGAGCTTTAAGCCGTGCTCTTGGGCAAAGCGTTCTAAATCCGGCCGGCGGGCCATGGTGCCATCTTCGTTGAGGATCTCAACGATCACCGAGGCGGGCTCAAAGCCAGCCAAGCGGGCCAAATCACAGCCCGCTTCGGTGTGGCCGGCGCGGGTAAGCACGCCACCCTCTTGCGCCATCAAGGGGAAAATATGCCCCGGCTGCACTAAATCACTGGCCTGCGCGTTCGCCGCCACCGCCGCTTGAATAGTCACGGCGCGATCCGCGGCAGAAATGCCGGTGGTCACCCCTTCGGCGGCTTCAATTGACACGGTGAAGTTGGTAGAAAACTGCGCGCCGTTATTGCCCACCATCAGCGGCAGCGCCAGTTTTTCGCAGCGTGCGCGGGTTAAGGTCAGGCAGATAAGACCACGGCCATAACGCGCCATAAAATTGATATCTTCTGGGCGCACGCAACTTGCCGCCATGATGAGATCGCCTTCGTTTTCGCGATCTTCATCATCCATCAGGACAACCATTTTGCCGGCTTTGATGTCGGCGATAATCTCTTGTGGGCTGCTTAACGCCATCACGTGCTCCGTTTCGTGCAAAGATGCAAAAAGATAAGGGCAAAAATCGCCACCGCGCACAGGGCCCAGCTAACGCCAAGCCTTACGCCCGTCAGCGCTTGAATTTAAATAAATCCGGCGTTAGCTAACGCGCCGAGGGTCAAACTGCTCGCCGCAGAGGCCGCCGGCGCGCCTTGCATCAAACGCTCTAAATAACGCGCAATTTGATCCACTTCTAAGTTCACCGCCGTGCCGGCTTGCCACGCACTGAGCGTGGTCTCTTTAACCGTGTGCGGCACAATGGTGAGCCGAAACAGATCGCCCGCTACGCCGTTCACCGTCAGGCTGATGCCATCGACCGCAATCGAGCCTTTTTCGACGATATAGCGGCTTAACTCGGCGGGCGCCTTGATCCAATACTCAATAGCGCGGCCTAAGTCATGCTTGCTTTGCACCACGCCCACGCCATCGACGTGGCCAGACACGAGATGCCCGCCTAAGCGCGAGGTGGCCATTAAGGCTTTTTCTAGGTTGAGCTTATCGCCCACCTTCGCGTTAGCAAAACTGCTGCGCTTTAAGGTTTCCAGCGACAAATCCGCGCTGTAGCTGTGCGCGCCCAGTTGCACCACGGTTAAACACACGCCGTTAGTGGCAATCGAATCGCCTAACTTAACGTCGTTAAAATCCAAGCCTGGCGCAGACACCGTCAGGCTGACATCTTCGCCGTGGTGGCGCAATTGGGTGAGGGTGCCCACCGCTTCGATAATGCCTGTAAACATGCAGATCCTTGAAAAAAGGGATAAAAGTGCGGGAATTTACACCACGCGAGCACACAGGCGCACATCACTGCCGACCAGGCGCACATCATGGATCTGTAGCGCAGGGGCTTGATACAACCGCTGCAACGCCGGCAGATGAAACAGACCACGCCCAGCATCGCCTAAAATTTTTGGCGCTTGATAGAGCACCAGCTCATCGACCAAGCCTTTGCTTAGCAGCGCGCCGCACAAAGTAGCGCCAGCTTCCACCAGCACGTTATTGATGCCACGTTTAGCCAGCAGCATAAACAGCGAGACTAAATCGAGCTGGTCATCGAGCAAGGGCACTTCTA
>JBOFMA010000077.1:0-13230 GCA_051658125.1 Aeromonas sp. | reverse complement strand
CGCCACACACGGCCGCTGTTAACATACCTTGGCCAACAAAACCGGCGTGAGCTGGTTCATGGCCTGAGCCGCCACCGCAGATCAAGGCTACTTGATCTTTTTGCCAGTCTTTGCGCGCAATGACTTTAATATCATTATTAAAATCTAATTTAACTAAATTTCCGAGGCGCTGGGTATACAGTGTGCCGTCGAGTGAATCATTCACCCAGGTTTCTTTGGTATTAATAATGAGATCAGCCACAATGACTCCTGTCTTATTTAGGCGTAACAATGATTGGGTGGCACCGCGTGTAACCGGTTAACCGTATGCAAGTAATATAAGGTAATTAACGGAATTAAATTGCGAGCTAAGACACAAAATGCTGCTTTAAAATTGGCGCCGTTGTTTTCTTATGAAAAATATGACGGCGCGCAATGTTTTAACTGATTTAAAATAAATTAATTTAAAGTGAGACCAGCATCGACAATAAAGTCTTGACCCGTGCAGCCATTTGATTCATCCGAACCTAAAAATAGCGCCATACGCGCGCAGTGGCTGCCATCTAAGCGAAACTTTAAGGCTTGCAGATCGACAAATTGATTGACGGCACTCGGATCTAATTTAGCCCACATGGCATCTTGCTTGGGCGTGCGAATCGCGCCGGGGACCAAGCTATTAACCCGAATACCGCGTGCGCCCACTTCTTGCGCCAATGTTCGAGTAAAACCGTGGATTGCTGCTTTTGACAGCGAATAGCAGACGCGCCCAGGGCGACCGCGCATCCAGTTAATTGAGCCCATATTAATAATGCTGCCGCTGCCTTTTTTCTCCATGCCAGGTAACACGGCTTGGATAGCAAACAATTGGTGGCGCAAGTTAATATTGATGCGGTTGTCAAAATAATCTTCTGTAACATCTTCAATGGTGTGATGATCATCACTGCCGGCGTTATTAATTAAAATATCCACGCTACCAAGGGTCTGTTCAATGTTGGTGAAGCATTGTTTGAGTTGCGCTAAATCGGTGACATCGCAAAACAAAAACTGGCAATTTAATTCATTCGCCAGTGCTTGACCGGCGTTTTTATCAAAATCTAAAAAAGCCACTTTGGCGCCTTGCGCCACATAAGCCCGAACTAAGGCTTCACCAATACCGCTCGCACCACCGGTGATCACGGCCACTTTATTATTAATCGAATGATACTGTACTGCTTGGGTGTAATTCATGGGGGTATCCTTGCCCTTAATTTAAGTTTTGTTTAACCACTTTAAAGGTGGCGCAAAAATCTTCTTGGCCAAGTTCTGTTGCCAAACCTTGTTGATAGACCGAATGCACCACATCCACGCCAGGCAGAGCTAAATTATTTTCCTGCATTAGTGTGCGCATAATGCCGATATCTTTGGCCATATTTTCCAGCGAAAAGGCGGTGGTGTAGTTGTCGTTAATTAACGCATCAATTTTGCTGGTGAGATAAAAATTGCTGCCACCGCCGTAAGATACGGCGGTATTAAAATCGGCTTTGCTGATGCCAAAGTGTTCGGCGGTCGCGAGCATTTCGTTGACGCTGTTTTGAATTTGCGCCACCAAAGTGTTGTGCAGCGCCTTCATCACCAAGCCGCGGCCATTGGCGCCTAAATGGATTTGGTTGCAGCCCATCATGGCCAGTAAAGGGCGCACTTGGGTATAAGCTGCTTCATCGCCGCTAACATAGATGCCCAGTTCGCCTTTTACTGCTGCCGGCACCGATTTGACCACGGGCGCATCAAGCATCCGCGCGCCGGTTTCGGCGACTTGGCGGGCAATGTCGGCCGAGACGGCCGGATCGATGCTCGACATATCAATGGTAATTTGGCCGGCTTTGAGTACCGGCAGCAAGTCGCGATACACAGCGCGCACATGCTCTGATTTTGGCACCATGGAGATGATGACGTCGGCTTGCTCACCCAGCGTGCAGATTGAGCTGGCAGCGCGCGCGCCTTGGGCAACCATGCGTTCCATCGCCGTTGGATTTAAGTCAAACACTACGACCTGGCCGTCAAATTTGCGCAAAATATTGCCGCACATCGCTTCGCCCATCAGGCCCAAGCCAATAAATCCTACAGTTTGCATCAGTTTTGCTCCTTAAAACGGGGTTTTGGCATACCTTGGATCGGCACGCGCAGGGTAAACAGGGCGCCAGACAGTGGCCGTGCGCGCAGTTCGTCCGCGCTCATGTTCTCGCGGGTAGTGGTGATAAATAGGGTGCGCATGTCCTCGCCCCCAAAGCAGACCATGGTGGGGCAGCGCACGGGCAGCGCGTATTCACTGAGCAATTCGCCGGTGGGCGAGAAGCGGGCGATGCGGTGGCCGTCAAACAGCGCACTCCAGTAGCAGCCTTCTACGTCCATCGCCGCGCCATCGGGCCGACCTACGCCGTCACCCTGGGCAAATTCGCGCAGCAGTTGGCGCTGGCCTAAGCAATCGTCGTTTTTCAGCAAGGTGCGATATAACCGGCGATTCGGCGTATCGGTGGTGTACATCCAGCGCATATCAGGGCTAAAGGCCAAGCCATTGGCGCCCAAAATATCGTGCTGGATCACGCGCAGTTTGAGCTGGCTATCGACGCGGCACAGCAGCGCGCCGTTAAAATCGCGCGGTGCCCAATAAGTGCCGGCGTAAAACCGCCCTAGTTGATCGCAGCCGCCATCGTTAAACCGTGCCAAGGCGGGGTTATTTGGGTTGTCGGCCACTTTGCGCTCAATCTGGCCCGTGGCATCGGTTAAATAGATGCCCGTGCGCAGCGCAACGATAAAGCCGCCGCGCTCGCGCAGGGCAAAGCAACCGACCTCTTCGCTAAAGGGTACGATCTGGTGCTTTTGGCTGTGTGGGGTATAGGCGTGAATTTCTCGCGCCAAAATATCCGTCCAATACAAGGTTTGGCTGGCGGCATCCCACGTGGGGCATTCCGGCAGGTGGCCGCGATAATCGGCCAGCAGCAGGCTGGCTTGGGCTGGTTTTAACGTTTTGACCGCATTAGGCATAGCGACTGACCTCCAGGCGCATAGAAAGTTGAGTTGAGGCGCGGGCGGCCAGCGTCGGCATTGGCCAATTTGCCTGACCCATGCCTGCGTTATTTAGCGCATCGTTGATGTGCGTCACCGGTTCAATGGCCACGAAATCGCGCGCCGCGGGCGGCATAAACACCACGGCATGCGCGGCGGCTGGCGCGTGCAGATCCACTTGCAGGCGCTGCTTGGGCCAGCGCACTTGGGCATGACCGTTCCACTGGGTAAAGCAGTTATCCATCAGCTCAGGCACAGGTGTTCGCCACGCGGTTAAATCCCACGCCGCTGGAATGGCGCAAAGTTCCCGAGGCAGGGCGTTTTCCCCATTGATCTGCACGCCTTGGGCGTGCAAACGCACTTCACTTTCGCTAGCACGGGCAAAATAAGGGTGAAAGCCCAGCCCCATCGGAACCTCGTGATCGGTTAAGTTTTCTACGCTTAAAGTGATCGCTAAGCTTTGGGCGCTCAGGGTAAAGTGCTGCTCGGCGCGAAAGGCAAACGGCCACGCTTTGGCTCGCGCGCCTTTGGCATCGTGGGTCAGGCCTAAGGTGATCGAGGCTTGACCCTGCTGCGTGATGTGCCACGGCATTTGCCAGCCGCAGCCATGCAAACTGTGCGGATGCGAGCCGAAATTGCGCGCCAACTGGTAGCGCTTACCGAGCCAATGAAATTGGCCATAGGCGATCCGGTTAGAGTAAGGCACGAGGGCAAAGCTGCCGCCGGCATTGACGGCGGCCTCCTCGGGCATTGGCCGCAAAATATCAGTGCCATCCCAGCTTAAGTGACTGATCGCACCGCCAAGGGCTGGCATCACTTCAAGTTGCCACTCATCGTGGCGGCAGACCACGCGCGTCATTAGTACACCTCGCCGCCGCTAACGCTTAAGCTCTCACCGCGGATTGCGGCCAATTGCTCGCGGGCACGGGCGAGCAAAAAGCTCATATCCGAGCCGAGCGCGACAAAGCTAAAGCCCATCGCTTGGTATTTGTTCACCAGCTCCGGATTGCCGCCGACGATGCCGCACGGCAGGCCGAGTTTTTGGCATTTTTCTAAGCCTTGGCGAATTTTGGCTTGCACTGTCATGTGTGATGGGTTGCCGATATGACCCATGGCCGCGGACAGATCGCCTGGGCCGATGAAAAAGCCGGTCACGCCTTCAATGGCTAATTCTTCAATTTGATCAATCGCCTCAGGGGTTTCTAGTTGCAAGATCAGGCACAAATCTTCGCGCGCTTTGCGCACAAACTCACTGTCGCTGCCGTATTGGCTCGCGCGATGCACCGCGGCAAAGCCGCGTTTGCCCAGCGGCGGATAGTAGGCGGCTTGTACGGCGTGATGGGCTTCGGCCACGCTGTTGACAAACGGCACCATCACGGAGGTAGCACCGCCATCTAGGGCGCGCTTGATAAGTACGGTGTCGTTCCAGGCCAAACGATACAGCGCGGTCACGTTGGGATTGCTAGCGCGCACGGCGCGATCAATGCGCATGGCATCTAAGCTGTCGACTGGCACGTGCTCTTGGTCAAGCACCAAAAAGTCAAAACCGACGGTGGCCATGGCTTCGGCGACGGTATCGCTGGCGGTCATCATCCAGGTACCGAGCGGGGCTTGGGCCCCTTGGCAAATGCGCTGTTTAAAGCTGTTCACACTGGCATCCTTATTCGAGGTGAAAGCGCGGCGGCAGGTCATTGGCCGCAGCGCTACGATAAAAAGTAAAAAGAGTTAGAAAATTGGCGGCTCAGGCACGCGGCTGCCGGCTTGCAAGAAGTCAAAGTCGCAGCCTTCATCGGCTTGGGTCACGTGCTGTTGATACAAAGCGGCGTAAGATCGCTCATACACTTTGTGGGTTGGTTTGAGCGCAGCGCGGCGGCGCGCCAGTTCCTCATCGCTCACGCGCATGTTGAGCTGGCCGCTGGCAATATCGAGCTCAATGATGTCGCCGGTTTGCACTAAGGCTAAAGGGCCGCCAACCGCGGCTTCTGGGGCCACGTGCAGCACGCAGGTGCCGTAGTGGGTGCCAGACATGCGCGCATCGCTGATGCGCACCATATCGGTCACGCCTTGCTGCAAGAGCTTTTTCGGGATAGGTAAATTGCCCCACTCTGGCATACCCGGCGCGCCGACCGGGCCGGCGTTACGCAGCACCAGCACGGTGTCTTTGGTGACGTCGAGTGCGGGATCATCAATGCGCTCAGAGAGTTCTTGGTGAGTATCAAACACCAGTGCTGGGCCAACGTGGTGGCGCAACTCTGGTTTGGCCGCCGATGATTTCATTACCGCGCCATTGGGGCACAAGTTGCCGCGCAGCACGGTGAGTGCGCAGCCTTGGGATAGCGGTACCACGGGATTGCTCAAATCGCGGATGACGTTATCGTCAAAGCACTGCGCGTTAGCCAACCAAGCACTGACCGGCTGATTGGTGACGCCAATGGCGCTGACATCTAAGAACTGCTCGACTTTTTTCAGCTGCGCCAACAAGCCGCCGGCAAAGAAAAACTCTTCCATCAATTGATCGCCAGACGGGAACAAGTTGGCCAGCACCGGCACTTCGCGCGCCACTGACTCCATCTCTTCGAGGGTTAACTTAATTCCGGCGCGATTGGCCATGGCGATTAAGTGGATCGCGGCATTGGTTGAGCCGCCAAGTGCCATATACGCCACTACGCCGTTGATAAAGTTAGCTTTTTTCAGCCAAGTAGACGGTTTGTGGTCATGCCACACCATTTCGACAATCGCTTTACCGCACTGCGCCGCCATTTGTGGGTGGCGTGAGTCAGCGGCAGGAATGGAGCTGGCGCCTGGTAAGCTAAAACCAATTGCATCGGCAATCGAGGTCATGGTTGAAGCTGTGCCCATGGTGTTACAGGTACCAATTGAGCGGGTCATAGCGCCTTCTAGCTCTACCCAGTCGTGCTGGGTAATCGCGCCTAAGCGCAGCTCATCCCAGAATTTTTTGGTGTGCGTGCCTGCGCCAGTGACATGGCCGTGCCATTTGCCACTGCTCATTGGGCCAGCGGGGCAAAAAATCATCGGAATATCCATGGAAATCGCGCCCATCAGCAGCGCTGGCGTGGATTTATCACAGCCACCGAGTAGCACTGCGCCATCAATCGGGTGCTGGCGCAGCAACTCTTCGGCTTCCATCGCCAAAAAGTTGCGATACAGCATGGTGGTTGGCTTGACCAGCACTTCACCTACTGACAAAGCGGGCAATTCGACCGGATAACCACCGGCCGCCCAGACGGCGCGTTTCACCGCTTCGGCGCGCTCGCGCAAATGGCTGTGGCAGGGGCTCATTTCGCTCCAAGTGTTGATGATGCCGATAACTGGCTTGCCCATGAACTCTTCACGATTTAAGCCGGTTTGCTGGCTACGCTGGCGGTGGGCAAAGGCGCGAATGGTATCGGGGGCATACCAACGTTGGCTGCGCAACTCGGTAATGTCTAAGCGACGGGTCTGTTTCGGGTTGAAAGTAAGTGCTGACATAAGGCTGACTCTTTTAAGCGTTAACATCCATTTAAACCATGCGCCCATTAAAAATCACAGCGCTACGATTGTGTAGTATTACTTTACCGAGGAGTGAGCTGGCTCACTAAAATAAATAGGTTTAGATCGTGTAGGGCTTGGCGCTTTGCGCGGTGGCATGGTTTTGCCTAATTGCCGCAGGGCTAACTCTTTTACAATTTCGCTATAGCGTTTTTCATTCAGTGGATAGCAAAACAGCATCAATAGCGCCGCGCAAAACAGCGCCGAGGCGGGATAAATAAACATTAAATTAGCAATGCTATCTTGCGTAGCCAGGCTCTGCTCGCTATTGGGCACATAACCTGACCAAGCGAGGACCAGCCCTGGTAATAAGCCGGCAATCGCTGCTGAGCATTTTCGACAAAAGGTGAGGCTGCAATAGACTAAACCTTCGGTACGCAGGCCGGTTTTCCATTCGCCATATTCCACAGTGTCGGAAATTAGCGCCCAGTTTAAGCTGTTAACAAATGCCGAGCCCCACAGCGCAAGCGAGGTAAAGGCGATATAACTTATTGCGTCGTTGGCATAAAAATAATTTAGCAAATCGCCGATAAGCCAAACCGACAGGCCGGTTAAATAGACCGGAATTTTGCCAAAGCGGCGCACGCAGGTGGGGACGAGCAGCACGCCTAAATAAATGCAGCCCATGCTAATAAAACTCATGTAGGCGATCATCGAAATGTCACCGATCACATAACGCGCATAAAATACTTGCACAATCAGTTTGGTATTAAACGCCGCGAGTGTGAGCAAATTAGTTAAGGCTAATACGGCCAGCGGGCGGTTTTTTAGTACGGCGCGCGCATTTTGTTTAAAGCTTTGCCAATTGTTTTGCGTAGACGCATTGTGTGCGCTGGGCACCTGCGTTTCGGGCACAGGTAAACTATGGCGCTCACGCACATTGTGATAACAAAATAACACGGCCAATACACCGAGCAGAGAATAGGTGACGACAGCCGCCGTGTAGCCGCTTTGTTTATCGTCAAATAACATAGCTAAGGGCATAAAGCCGACCGAGCAAAGCAATAAACCGGTATTAGCGCCACCTTGACGCCATGCGGCTAATTCGGCGCGGTCTTGAATTTGTTTGGTCAGCGCCGGCACCATGGCACCATAACTGGCATTACCAAAGCTATAGCAAGCGCCAAACGCCATAAAGGTGATGGTAAATAGGGCAGTTTTAATCGGTAGGCTTAAGTTGACATTTAAAAACATTAAGCCATTTAAGGCCAGCAGAGGCAATGCCGTCCAAAGTAAAAAGGGGCGAAACTTGCCGCGCGCGCCAATCGTGCGCCGATTATCAAGTATGCTGCCGGTTAATAAATCCACGCCAGCGGTGAAAAATTTAGAAATTAAAAAAACGCCGCCAGCCCAAGCGGCTGGAATGCCGGCAATATCGGTTAAAAACATTAATAAATAAAGAGTGGAGCAGTTGAGTAAAAAGTTATAACCCAAATCTCCCATGCCATACGCCATTTTCTCACGCAGGCTTAACGCATCCTGCGGCGGTGCGCTCGCGGTCATAACAACTCCTTGTGTTAAGTGGCGCTCGCCTTGGCGGCGAGCGCAGGGGATGGCTTAGGCGTGCGCTTGGCGGCGTGCGGCCAGTTCATCAATGATGGTTTGGTAACGGCTTTCGTTTAAGGAATAAAACGACACCATGACAATCGCTGTCACAACAGCAAGGGCGGCAGGATAGACAAAGATAAGGCCGGTGATGCCAGCTTTGGCTTCCAGTGTCTGCTCAACGTTTGGCATATAACCGACAAACGCCAAAGCAAAGCCTGGAATAAAACCAGCAATGGCTTGTGAGCATTTTCTAAAGAAGGTCATGCCGCAATAAACCAAGCCTTCGGTACGGGTGCCGGTTTTCCATTCACCGTATTCCACGGTGTCAGAGACAAAGGCCCAGTTTAAGCTGTTAACAAATGAGGTGCCAAAGAAGGCCAATGAAGTAAACACCACATAGCTCATAATGGTGCCGCCAAACAAATAGTTCGCAACATCGCCACACACCCACAATAACAGGCCGGCTAAATACAGTGGTTTTTTACCAAAGCGACGCACTAACGATGGCACTAATAACACGCCTAAATAGATGCAGCCCATGCTGACAAAGCTCATGTATGAGACCATGGATACATCATCTAAAATATATTGTGCGTAAAACACCTGCACGGATAATTTAACGTTAAATGCCGAAAGTGTCAGCAGGTTGGCAATCGCTAGCCACAGTAGTTGGTTGTTTTTTAATACCGCTTGAATGCCTTTTTTAATGCTAGGTTTATTTTGTTGCTCTTGTGCTTCTTCACCGATCACGGTGTGGTGTTCTTTGACATTTAAGTAGCAAAACAGAGCCGCTGCTAAACCAATGCTGGTGTATACAAAAGCTGCGGCTAAATAGCCGGTCTCTTGTGAATCAAACAGCAGAGCAATTGGCATAAAGCCGACGGTGGCCAGTAATAAACCGGTATTAGCGCCGCCTTGACGCCACGCGGCTAATTCAGCGCGGTCTTGGCTATTTTTGGTCATTGCCGGCACCATAGCACCGTAACTGGCATTGCCTAAACTAAAAAACAGGCCAAAGCCCATAAAGCAGGCAATAAAGACAGCTGTCTTGGTGGTGTTGTCTAAATCGAAATTAGAAAATAGCAGCATGTTAAAAATAAACAGCGGCACCAAGGTCCACAGCATAAACGGGCGGAATTTTCCGCGTGGGCCAAAACTTTTGCGGGTATCTAATAAAATGCCGGTGGCCAGATCGGTAAAGCCGGTGAACACTTTGGCGACTAAAAATATCACCCCCGCCCAGGCGGCATTGACGCCGGCTACGTCGGTTAAAAATTTCAATAAATAGAGGGTGGTGATGTTGAGTACAAAGTTGTAGCCAAAATCTCCCACACCATAAGCAAGTTTTTCTCGAAACGAAAGACGAGCTTCATCCACGGTTTGCGCTGTCATTTTTCTTCTCCCTAGAAATGCGGCATTAACTCCTCTTTATAATCGTAGCGTTATTATTGTTTGGGCAAGGCGTGTTGGCCCAAACTGGGATCTTGATCGCCATAAAGCTAATTACGCCAGTGGTATCGTTTTCCCTTGCGCGATACAGCTCACATTTATGCACCAGTGGCCGTGATCTAGATCGCTGTTTACTTGGTTTTAAATTGCAGTGAAATCGTAGCGCTATTATTTTGCTGAGGTAAGTTTTCGTAGCGTATATCATTTGGAAAATTGGTTAGGAGTGACCATGCAAGTTCAGTTATCTGCCCAGACATTAAGCGTGCGCGACAACGCACAAACCCTGCTTTGCCACACGCCCGCCGCACCGGCTTTTTTCATTGGCCAAGGCCAAGAGAAAATGGAAATTTATCGCGGTAACTTTGATATCGAAGATTATCTGCAAGAGCGTTTGGCGCTGACGCACGTGAGCCAAGTGGCGGACAATGTGTTTCGCTTTGCCCCCAACAGCGCCAG
Source organism: Aeromonas sp. (assembly GCA_051658125.1). GTDB lineage: Bacteria > Pseudomonadota > Gammaproteobacteria > Enterobacterales > Aeromonadaceae > Aeromonas. The sequence goes on along the minus strand of JBOFMA010000077.1, from coordinate 3,207 downwards.
CCCTGCGCTGCTGGAAGTGCGCTTTGAAACCACGGCCAATGGCATCAATTTGCTGCCAACGTGCTTAAGTGCTGGCTTTAACCGCTTCTGGTTGCGCCTGCCGGCAGAAGAAAAAGAGCACGTGTGGGGCTGCGGCGAGCAGATGTCTTACTTTGACTTGCGTGGCCGCCACTTCCCTCTGTGGACCTCCGAGCCAGGTGTTGGCCGCGATCCACAAAGCGAAATTAAGTTTAAAGCGGATGTGATGGGCAATGCGGGCGGCGATTATTACCACACCAACTATCCTCAGCCGACCTTTGTCTCATCGCGTAAATACAGCTGCCATATTGAAACCACCGCGTATGCCGATTTTGATTTTCGCCAAAGCGATTTCCATGAGTTGCAGGTATGGGATATCCCCAGCGCCATTGAATTGCGTGTGGCGCCAAGCTTCTTAGGCTTAGTTGAGATCTTGTCGGCGCAATTTGGCCGTCAGCCACAGCTGCCAGAATGGGTATATAACGGCGCGATTTTGGGCTTAAAGGGGGGTGAGGTGAACACCTTTACCCGCTTAGATAACGCGTTAAATCACGGCGTGAAAGTTTCCGGTTTGTGGAGTGAAGACTGGTGCGGCCTGCGCGTAACCTCGTTTGGTAAGCGCTTGTTCTGGGACTGGGACTGGCGTGAGCACAGTGACCGTTACCCGAACCTGCCGGCTAAAATCCAAGAGCTCAAAGCCAAAGGCATCGAGTTTATGGCCTATGTAAACCCTTACTTGTGTGAAGACGGCCAATTGTTCCCGATTGCCAAAGAGCACGGTTACATGGCGCTGGATAAAGAGGGTCAAGTGGCGCTGGTGGATTTTGGTGAGTTCTTCTGCGGCTGCATCGACTTTACCAACCCTGAGGCCAACGCCTGGTTCCGCGATACCGTGCTGCGTAAAAACATGCTCGATTTGGGCGTGAAGGGCTGGATGGCTGACTTTGGTGAGTACCTGCCGACAGAAAATATCTATCTGCACAACGGCGTGGATGCCAAATTGATGCACAACGCTTGGCCCACCTTGTGGGCGCAGTGCAATGCACAAGCGCTAGAGCTCAATGGGCAAACCGGTGATGCGCTGTTCTTTATGCGCGCAGGCTTTACCGGCGTGCAAAAGCACTGCCCATTGCTGTGGGCAGGTGACCAATCGGTGGACTTTAGCCGTCACGACGGCTTGGTGACGGTGATTTCTGGCGCGCTCTCTTCGGGCATGTTGGGCAACGCCTATCACCACTCCGATATTGGTGGTTACACCTCGCTGTTTGGCAATCGCCGTACTAAAGAGCTGTTTGACCGTTGGGTGGAGATGGCCGCCTTTACGCCGGTGATGCGCACCCACGAAGGCAACAGACCGGATGAGAACTTCCAGTTTGACCAAGATGCGGCGTCTATGGCGCACTTTGCCCGTATGACCCGCGTTTATTGCCACTTGAGCCCGTACTTGCGCGCCTTGTCGCAAGAAGCGAGCGAAAAAGGCTACCCTGTTCAGCGCGCTATGCTGCTGCACTTTGAGCACGATCCTGAAACTTACGCCAATCAAGAGCAGTATCTATATGGCTCGGAAATGCTGGTTGCCCCTGTGCACCAAGCCGAGAAAACCGAGTGGACGACCTATCTGCCGGCCGGTGAAAACTGGACGCACGTGTGGAGCGGTCAAACCTTTACCGGTGGCCAGCGCGTGACCCTGCCTTGCCCTATCGGTGAGCCGCCTGTGTTCTATCGCGCCAACAGCCCATGGCAAGCGCTGTTTAGCGAGCTAAAAACGCTCTAACGCAGACGGCACCCTATAAAAAAGGCGCTCGATAGAGCGCCTTTTTTTATGTATTACATCGACTAACCATGCCGCCTCCACGCGCGGCGTCGGGGCGCTACAGCACAAAGCGCGTGCTTTGCCGCGGGATCAAATCAAAGCCGACATCGACAATTTCAGCGCTGTCTTGGCCGCTTTGCGCCATAGCAAGCAGCATGGCAGCGGTGCGATCGGCAATCCCACCGATATTGGGGTTAATGGTAGAGAGGGTGACCGGCGCCAAATAGCCGCTGCTGGGAAAATCACCAAAGCCAATGATGGAGAGTTGCTCCGGCACGCGAATGCCGCGGCTGATCGCCTCCATCAGCAGGGCGGTGGCAATCACGTCGTTGGTGGCAAAAATGCCATCGAGCTCGCGCTCTTTGAGCAGGGTTTTAATTAATGTTTCCCGCGCACTGGGGTAGGGATTTTCGCTGTAAGGCACCTCAACTAACAGCGGTGTGAGATGGGCGCTGGCTAAGGCTTGGCAAAAGCCCTGATAGCGCTGCTGCGCCCGCACATCATCGTTAAACCGGCTGGCAAAAAAGGCCAGACGCTGGCAGCCGGAGCGAAGCAGATAGCTGCCGACCTCAAAACCAATGCGCTGATGATCGAGCCCGACTTGGGCGCGAAACGGACTGTCAACGCCGACCTGCCACGTTTGCACCACCGGCACGCCGCTGTGAGTGAGCATGCGGATGGCGGTTTCACTGTGTTTGGCGCCGGTTAAAGCAATGGCCGCTGGCGACCACTGCAAAATGGCGCGGATTTGCTCCTCTTCTTTTTGCATCGAGTGGTCATGGGAGGCGATATACAGCTGATAACCGGCGGCGCTGACTTGGTGCTCAATATGCTGCACAAAGCGGCTGAAGGTGATGTTGGAGATCGAAGGCACGACCACCGCCATCGAGGTGCTGCGCCCAGCGGTAAATTGGCTGGCGATCTTATTGTGCACATAACCGAGTTCATCAATGGCGCGCGCAATTTTGCGGCCACTTTTTTCACTCACCCGTTCCGGTTGGCGAATATACAATGAGACCGTAGAGGGCGAGACATGGGCCGCACGGGCGACATCGTCGAGCTTGACCGCTTGTTTGCTGCGTAGTGACACTGATCGTTCCTTTGCCGCGCAAATACTGCTAGGCAATTGATTTAATTGATTATTTTCTATTGTGCCACTGCTTTTGATTGCGCATCGCGGCCTAGATCAAAAAAGGGAAACCGAAGTTTCCCTTTTTGTATTTAGTGCCATGTGCTGGTGGCAAAACGTCGCGTGCCGCTTAGAACTGGCTTTGCAGTAGATAAACGGTGTAGCCCACAAAGGCGCACAACAACAGGCCACCTTCCACGCGGTTGATGCGCCCAGCGCCAGTGCGGCGTAAACACATGCCCAGCAG
>JBOFMA010000076.1:0-1734 GCA_051658125.1 Aeromonas sp. | reverse complement strand
CCGACCGCGTAGAAGATATGCACTTCATGCTGCAAAAAGAGGTGGTGTTGCGTTTGGCTGCCGGCCCTGGCAGCAAAGCCTATGGCCGCTTAAGCGTAATGACACAGTACTACTGCCAAGTTATCCCGGTGCTGGAAGTAGGTCCTGGCGCGTTTAAACCGGCGCCAAAAGTCGATTCCGCGGTAGTGCGCTTAGTACCGCATAAAAATCCCACCATCGTGGCCAAAGACATTCGCTGCTTAAGCCGCGTCTGCACCGAAGGGTTTGGCCAACGCCGCAAAACTATTCGCAACAGCTTTGCCAACTTCATTACCGAGGCGCAACTCGCGGAGCTGGGCATTGATGGCAACCTGCGTCCAGAAAACTTAAGCCTTGAGCAGTTTGTCACCATCGCCAACTGGCTGGCCGACCAACCCAAAGGCCGCGACGCCGCCGAGTAATTGTCTGTTAAAGCGAGCCATGGGCTCGCTTTTTTGTCTAAGTAAAGGAGTGATGCGATGGCCAACTGTTTTGTCGGCGACATTCAAGGCTGCTATGACGATCTGCGCCGCCTGCTCGATTTAGCCGCCTTTGACCCCAGCCAAGATAAACTCTGGCTGTGCGGCGATTTAGTCGCCCGCGGCCCCGATTCGTTGGCCACGTTGCGCTTTGTTAAAGACTTAGGCGAGCGCGCCGAATGCGTACTCGGCAATCACGACTTGCATTTACTCAGCGTCGCGGCCGGCCTGCGCCCCGCCAAGAAAAAAGATAAATTACACGCCGTGCTCGATGCCCCCGATGCCAGCGAGCTGCTCGCTTGGCTACGCACGCGCCCCCTGCTGGCTGAAGATCGCCAGTTAGCCATCGCCATGAGTCACGCCGGCATTTCACCGGCATGGGATATCACCACGGCGCGCGGCTGCGCGCGGGAAATTGAAGCGGCGCTACAAGGCCCCGGCTACACCGACTTATTGGTTAATATGTATGCCGATATGCCTGACGCTTGGCGCGATGATCTGAGCGGCATAGCGCGCCTGCGCTATAGCATTAACGCCTTTACCCGCATGCGCTTTTGCTATGCCGATGGCCGGTTAGAGTTTGCTTGCAAAGAAGATCCCGCCAGCGCACCAGCGGAACTCAAACCTTGGTTTAGCGTGCGCGCGCCGCGCGCCGATGATCCGACCTTTATCTTCGGTCACTGGGCAGCGCTGCTCGGCGACACCGGCGCCTATGCTAGCGCTTACCAAGCCCTTGATACCGGCTGCGTCTGGGGCCACAGCTTGACGCTGTGGCACGCGGAAGATGACGCCCTATTTAGCACCCAGTGCCCACTGTATGCCCAGGAGTAACACGATGCCGACGGCTCATCCTGCACGCCCTACGCTTTATCAACGCTTCGGCCTGGACGCAGTCAACAGCATGATCAGCGGTTTATTCGCTACCCTGATTATCGGTGCCTTACTGGGCCACGGACTCAGAAGTCCGCTTATTTTGGCGCTCGGCAAGCTGGCCATTACGCTGACTGGAGCCGGCATCGGCGTGGCTTATAAACTAGCCGTAGCGGTGTGCGGGCATAGCGCGGCTGTCTTAAATACTAGTCTCATTAGCTCTGAGAGCCTGTTCACAATCTTTTCCCAAACTCGGATAATCGGCAGATGCGCACAAAAATCTACCCAAGCGACACCAGTCGTGAACAGTTTGAGCTGATATCTCCGCTACTGGAGCAGGCCCGCAAGCGGACAAAACCGCGCACCA